>JAZLCV010000159.1:0-2334 GCA_045614365.1 Eubacteriales bacterium
ACAACAGAAATCGGTGCAAACTGTACAATTTATCAGGGCGCAACGCTCGGCGGTACAGGTAAGGATATCGGAAAACGCCATCCTACGCTCGGAAACAATGTTATGGTAGGTGCCGGTGCAAAAGTTCTCGGACCGTTTACGGTGGGGGATAATGCAAAAATCGCGGCAAACGCCGTTGTTCTTGATACCGTTCCGCCTGATTCCACAGCGGTCGGTGTTCCTGCGCGTGTTGCGCGCCGCAACGGTGTAAAACCGCGCTGCAACGACCTTGACCAGATTCATATTCCGGACCCCATCGCTCAGGAGCTTTGCACACTGCGCATTCAGCTTGAGCGAATGCAAAAGGAACTTGACACTATCAAAGGTGAAAAATCAAAACAGGAAGTTGAATAATGCACAACGATAACATTCTGTATGTCGAAAATCCGCATAAAAGCGAGTATGCGCGCCGAATTTACTGCGACGCGGTTACTTCCCTTTCCGAAAACGGGTTTTCGGGATACGAAAAGAATCCCGATGCACCTTTGCTTGCTCATACCCTCGGTGCGCCGCTTAATCTCAAAATCACTCACATCCCGACGCTTTCTCACGAATACGTCGGGCGTGATTCTTTATGCGAAATATTCAGAGTGCGCATAAATGCACTGCCCAATCTTCCGTTTTTCGGGCTTCTGTTCGTCCCGCATAATGCAAAAATGCCTGTGCCGCTATCTGTCGCGTGCCACGGATATCTCGGCACACCCGAGCTTATGTATGGTATGCACGGAAAGAACGGCTATTCCGGACTGATCGGAAAATTGCTTAAGCGAGGTTTTGCCGTATTCTCTCCTCAGCTTCTTATGTGGAACTGCGGCTTCAATCCCGCAAAGCCTCATTACGAAACGCAGTATAACCGTCCGGAGCTTGACAGGCTTTTCAGAAAAAGTGGTGCCGCAATAGCATCGCTCGAGGTGTTCTGTATTCTGCAAAGCATAACTGCGCTCTCAAATATCCGAACGCTTGATTTGACCAACCTTTCTGCCTGCGGAATGTCCTATGGTGCCTATCTTACAATGCGCGCTATGGCGCTTGATAAGCGCATAAAACGCGGCTTCTTTATGTCATGCTTTGACGGTGGCGATGATATCCGCTTCCCCGAATGGCAGCCGCAACCCGGTTTTTCACTTCTGCGCGACGGTGAAATTGCCGGAATGTGCGCGCCGCGCCACGTTACGGTCGAGGTCGGGCAGACGGATGAAATCTTTCCTCCCGCCGGTGCCGTCCGTGAGGCGGAAACAGCAAAAGTCGCGTACCTACTTGCCGGTGCCGCAAAAAACTTTAATCTTTCCATCTGGCACGGTGGACACATCGTAAACCCCGAAACAAAATGTGCGGAGTTTCTTAAAGGATAATGACAAAACCGACGGTGCAATTGCACCGTCGGTCAACTTTTTCTATTATTTATCTTTCCAAAAATTCATTTGCCGCGGCGGATGATACGGCGCCGTTTGCGACAAGCCGCGCAAGAAGCGTCATATCGCTTCCCTTAACGCGCGCCGACAGAGCAAGATACGAAATATGCATAACGTGGTCACGGCGAAATTCAGTTGAGTTAATCTCGTCAGCCGTGCTCTGCGGAATAACGCCAAGCCTTACGGCATCTTCGGTCGCGGATGCATATTTGAAATCGCCCGCTTCCTCGCTATATCCAAGGCTTCTTAAAATGAATGTCATATACTGTATCGACGTTGTCATCTCACTTCCGCCATAGCGGGTGTTTGAAACGCCCTTAGTATATCCCATACGATATGCGTATCCGACATATCTCTGTGCCCACACATCAACATCAACAAACGGATGCCTATGCGCCGCAGAAAGCGCCGGATCTTCCTCTCCAAGCAAACGGATAAGCATCGTTATGCTTTCCGCACGCGTGTTTCCGCGGTAAAGCTCCATGCCATTCGCCGCACCGCGCACAAGGCCAAGTTTTTTCATGGCATATGCTTCATCGATATATTTCGGCTTGTACGCAGAAACAGAATAAACACCGTCTATTAATATCTCGGCATCTTTCGTTATGATCTCAATACTTCCGCCATTTTCAGGGAACATATAAGCCGTATTATTTCCAATCCCGCAGGGTGAGAAGGCTTCGGTACCTTTAGTTATATTGATAACTTTCCCTGAGGTGCATCTCGCATATCCGGATTTGACCATGAAGATCATCCCCTGTCTGCCAGAAACAACATCCCCCGAACGGAGCTTTTTCGCCGTCATTGCGCGGGTAGAATAAAGATATCTTCCCCGGCCTTGCAAATCGCGCAGAACTGCATCGGCAGTCGCAGCAACAAGCTC
>JAZLCV010000160.1:0-21904 GCA_045614365.1 Eubacteriales bacterium
AAATTTTCGCAAGGCTGATTAAAATATGCGCGCCTGTGGAAAAATATAGTTGTCGAAATAAATTTTTGGCTACTACATTACCTGCGGAGCGTGAATTTTGGTGAATTACAGCATAAAACGCGGAGATATTTACTATGCCGATTTAAGCCCTGTTGTGGGCAGTGAGCAGGGCGGAATGCGCCCTGTGCTCATCATCCAGAACGATGTCGGCAACAAACACAGCCCCACGGTCATCGCGGCGGCGATAACATCACAGATAAATAAAGCAAAGCTACCTACCCATATTGAACTTGGCGGAAAAAGCTTCGGTCTTTCAAAGGACTCTGTTGTTCTGCTTGAACAGGTCAGGACAATAGACAAAACCCGCCTTAAGGAAAAAATGGGGAGGCTTGATGAAAACCTTATGCATCGCGTTGACAACGCAATCGCTGTCAGCTTCGGGCTTATGGTGAACTGATAAACAAAAGAAAATCGGAGGAATGTTACAAATGAAACAGAGAAAATGGAAGGCAATAACATCTGCCGCACTTCTTGCCGCGCTCATCGCCGTAGGATTTTTCGCGATTGCCGCTGAATATGGAACCTCGGATGACCCGTTGGTCAGCCTGAGCTACATAAACAACGTGCTCTCTCCGCAGATTTCCGAAAAGGTTGATGAGATTATCGCGGAAAAAACAGGCTCGCTTGAAGCCGAGCTTGACAGCAAAATAAGCTCTATCTCAGGCGAAATCAGCGACAAGATTTCGGAATATACGTCAAAAAGCTCGGATGAGATTGTAAACGACGCTTTCATTCAGAGCGTTGCCGATAAGGTTGCCGAAAAGGTCGGTTCTTCTTCCGGCACAAGCTCTACCTTCGCCCTTGTAAAGCTCAAATCCGGGCAGACTCTCACGGCAAAGGTTGGTTGCGAAGCGCTTCTGCGTCTCGGAAGTGCAAGCTGTGTCTCTACAGGAACACCCGGTCTTATTGATATGACAACCGGTGCTGACCTTGCAGGCGGCAAAAGCCTTGAGAAAAACCACCTCTATCTGTGCACGGTTGACGGTCGCGGAATAAAGACAACAAGCGATGCAACGCTTCTCGTCCGCGGACCTTACAGCATTTCTTAATTTCTTACAACAATAACGATAAAACCGCAAAGCAACGGAAAACGCCGAAGCTTTGCGGTTTTTTATCTTCTTTTCTAATAAACAGTTAAAATATATGGTGATTTGTATGGAAAAAACACTGCCTTTATATCTCGGTCCGTCGGTGATCGGCTCTGTTATCTGCCGTGAAGAAAACACGCATATTGTTCTTACTGCCAAAACCTATGCATCTCTGCACGGCATCTGCCGTGCGTATGTCCGCGGAAACGGCGGAAGGTTTTTAATCGGAGTTCTCTCTCCTGACGGCACGTTTTTCAGCGCAGAAAAAAGCGTAACAAAAACATCGCTTAATGCAGAAGGGCTTTCTTTTGACGGCATTACATATGCATACGCCGTAACTTCCTCAAAAAAACGCGAAAACGATATAACGGACTGGAAGAAAATTGACGTTCTTTCGGATGCACTGAGCCGCGATAGCATCGTATCGGCACTTGCAAAATCAACCGACGCTCTTTGCGACAGCCGTTTTTCTCCCACACGCCTTGCCGTTCCCCTGTTCACAGGACGGCCTTTCCCACGCCCCGATGTTCTGTGTCTGCTCACCCCTCAAGAGATAAACGGCACACTTTACGGTGTACTCGGCATATCAAAAGCAGGCTCGCCGCGCAGAATTTAGTTTTCAGTTAAACTCTTCCGTATAAAACGCACGCGCAAGCACTTCCACGGCATACGCCATGCGGTTGCCCGGAAGCACGCTTTCAAGTGTTATCGGTACAAAACGTTCGTTTTTCACACAATCAAGTGATGCAAGCGTCGGATTTGCCTTGATTTCAGCTATTTTTTCTTCCACACCGGGCGAATCGTAATCGTGGATTACGATGACGTCCGGTTCTCTTTTTATAACTTCCTCGTAGCTTACGGTTACCCACTGTTTTTCCGTCAGGTCATCAAATATATTCTTTCCTCCGGCAAGAGAAATAAGAAGTGACTCAAAATTTGTTCCAGAGCAGGTGAAAACGCCGTCGTTTCCACTGTCATACACAAGCACCTTTACCGGTTCTTTTCCGCTAAGTTTTTCACCCACAGCTGCGATACGTGCTTTCTGATCTGCGACAAAAGCTTCTGTTCGATCCTCAATCCCGAATATCTTTCCTATATCGAGAATCTCCTTATACTGCTCATCAAGCGTTGTTGCCGAATTTACATAAACATCCATGCCATAACTTTTCGCTTCATCAATATTACAGCCGGTATCGCTTATTTCCCAGTCAAGCGCATATACAAAATCCGCACCGGATGTAAGAATAGCCTCACGCGTTGCTTCGGCGAAGTTCAGCTGCGGAATGGCGTTAACCGCATCGGCATATTCAGGAAGCGGACCTCGGCTATGATTTATAAGGCTTCGTCCGATAACCTTATCAGAAATGCCGAGCGCCGCAAAAAGCTCTGTACAGTTCGGACCGAGAGTGAGGACCTTTTGCGGATTCTTTTTTATAACAACCTCGCGGCCGTAGTTATCAAGAGTTATAGTTTCCTGCGTAACATTGTTTTCTCCGTTTCCGGCCGACGTGTCGGCACAACCTGCAAAAAGCGAAAAAAACATGAGGCTTACCAGAATTACTGATATAATCTTTTTCATTTTTATTTTTTCCTTTCAATAAATAATTTTAATCAATGCCCTTTCGCGAGTAACCGCTGAAATAAGAAATTGCAAGCTTTCCGTTTTCAGGATTTTTTGAAACGGAAGAGCGGACACCGTAAATATCGAATATGTTTTGTTCGGTAAGCACAGCTTCGGGTGTTCCCGAGAAAACAATTTTCCCGTCCTTTAAAACATATATCCGGTCACAATAAAGCGCTGCCATATTAAGGTCGTGAATTGCGGCAAGCACGGTTATTTCAAGTCGCTTTATAAAATCGAAAATTTCCAGCTGATAGCTGATATCCAGATGATTTGTCGGCTCATCAAGGACGAAAAAGTCACACTCCTGCGCAACTGCACGCGCAAGAAGAACTCGTTGCTTTTCCCCGCCGGAGAGATTTAAGTAGCTTCGCTTTGCCATCTCCTCCATTCCGAGATGCTCAAGCGCATGGTGAACCATCGCTTTATCCTCAGCAGTATCAATGTCAAAAAGCTTTTTTCTCGGACTTCTGCCCATTGCAACCATTTCTTCAACGGTAAAGTCAAACGGAACGTCATTTTCCTGCCCGACAACCGCCATTTTCTGTGCGGTTTTTCTGTACGGCATTGTCAGAATATTTTTCCCGTCAAGCAATATTTCCCCCGACGATGGCGTGAGTGCACGGTAAACGTTTTTAAGCACGGTAGACTTCCCGCTTCCGTTAGGACCGATAATACCTACAAACTCGCCCTGTTTAACATCAATCGAGATATTTTCAATTGCATTTTTGTCTCCGTAAGAATATGAAATATCTTTTATCTGAAGCTTTGTTCCCATGCCCCGCTCACCTTCTCTTCCGTCCATTTTTCTTCAGCATGAAGATAAACACCGGTCCGCCGATAACAGCAGTTAGCACACCCACGGGAAGCTCTTCCGGTGCAAGGAGCATTCTTGCCGCAACGTCTACCCACACTACAAGTATACCGCCAAGAAGAGCCGAAACCGGCAACACCCTTTTGTGGTCACCGCCGCATATAAGGCGAGTGAAGTGCGGCACCATAAGTCCCACAAAGCCAATACTTCCGCTTACTGCAACCGTAGCACCCGCAATAAGCGATGCCACAAGAATAAGCTGCTTCTGCAATCTTGCAACATTCACACCAAGAGAAGCTGCGCTTTCATCCCCGAGCAAAAGAAGGTTAAGCCCGCGGTGATTGAGCATAAGAAATGCCATGCACAAAACAAGCACTGCAGTGGGTATACCAAGATACGCCCACTTTGCGCCTGCAAGGCTTCCCGACATCCAGAACTCAGCATTGTGAAGCCCGAGCGCATTTGGCGCCGAAAGCTTTATAATGCTTGTTATTCCGTCCATAATCATTGATACGGCAACACCGGAAAGAAGAAGCTGGGTTATGTTTATGCGACCGCGATGGCGAGAGAGGACATAAACGGTAATTATCGTTGCCGCCGCTCCTAAAAACGCGCTTATCGAAAGCGAATACACGCCAAGAAATGAGAACGCGCCAAAGAGCATCCCGAGCGTTGCAAAAGCCGATGCGCCCGATGATACACCGAGAATAAACGGGTCTGCAAGCTTGTTCCGGACAAGCGCCTGCATCGTAACTCCGCAGACAGCAAGCGATGCACCGACAATAAAGCCAAGCAGCACGCGCGGAAGCCTGAGCATCAGCACAATATTCTCTGAAAGCGCATCCCACGTTTGAGGCAGGAACGATCCCACAAGCGGTATTTTTGATATCAGCACCTTTGCCGTCACATCCGGTGAAACCGAAACCGGCCCGATACCCGTGGCAAAAATTACGCTTATAACGGATGCAATAATAAGCGAAAAAATTAAAATTCCTGTTTTTTTCATTATTCTCCTTTTCCTGCATAAAAATAAAAAGCATACACCCTTCCTCAGGAAAGGTGCATACTTTCTTAGTATGCATATCTGAAAAATTCATTATTGAAACGGCTTCATGCCATAATAATACGCTTCGTGCATATTATATAATTATTATACCATATTATTCCTGATGTGTCAATACACCAGTTTTTTTATCTCACACACTGCATCTGCAATAAGCTCTGCCATATTCATATTGCCAACCCCTGCGACAATATTCCCGCAATTTTTCATCGGTACAAGAACTCTTTTGGCATCCGCGCGCGATATGGCAAGCGCCATCCTCGGTGTTATTTCACCCAGAAGCGCATCTGCGATTATAATTCCGATAGGTCCGGTAATCACATCAGCATTGCGGCTACAGACCACAGCCGCATTCTCCCCCGTTGCACACTTATCTGCGCCGGCCTTCATCATGGCAGTCGTTGCAATGCTGTTTGTTCCGACGGCAATAACTTGGGCCTCCGGAACGTTTTGTTTTATCCCAGCAACGAGTGCTTTGCCCACACCGCCGCCATGCGCATCAACAACAAGTATATTCAAAAAAATCTCTCCCACTTTTTTCTTACAGCTTGCCCGTGTCCTGCACCAAACACAGTACAGAACACGAGGCTTTTATTTTTTATCCTTTAAGTGCGATGCCCTGAGTTTCCAGAGTTTTGATGATGCCGTCGGCAACATCCATAACCTCTTCGCGCGTGAGCGTTTTCTCGCTGTCGGAGAAAATCATACGCACGGTTATTGACTTTCCGCTCTCGTCGGTGTAGGTATCAACAATAGAAACCTTCTTGATAAGAGGACACTTTGCCTCATCAATCGCCGCCTTTATCGGAGCAAACTTCTCAGAAACAAACGAAAGGTCTATTTCAATTTCCGGGAAGCGGGACGGCTCCTCATACTTGATGCTTGCGTTTTCAATCTTTGCAAACTCTGCCACGTCAATCTCAGCAAATACGATATTTGCCTTCTTATCAATCTTCTTTGAAACCTGAGCGTTTGCAATTCCGATTTCACCAAGACGAACACCATTGCAGTAAATTGCATTGAGGTTCTTCGGATGCTTGTATGAGCTCTTTTCATCAAGCTTTTCAAACGTAAGCTCGCGGTGCTTGATATCGTCTGTTACAACAGCGAGAATATCGCGAAGTTCAAAGTAAAGGCTTTCCATATCCTTTGACTTACTAAAGAGGGTTATTGCAAGCTTTTTGCGCTCGTTGCAAAGACCGTCAGACTTCAATCCATCTACCGTTCTGCCGATTTCGAATATGCCGAAATCGGGAGCATAAGACGTGTTTGCCTTTACCTGGCAAAGCTGTGTCGGCACGATTGATTTTCTGATTGTTTTAATATTCGGGTTTGTTGCGTTTACAAGCTCAACATTCGGCTCAATGTCAATGCCGAGTGCCTTGTATTCATCATAATATGCCCAGACATACGAATGCGTTTCGTGGAGAGAGAAGCGGTGAACAAGAATATCCTTTATTCTGTCCTCATCCGTCTTTTCCTGAGCCGCGCGCACCGGATAAAGCGGAACTGCGGCAGTGTTTACAGCGAAGTTGTCATATCCGTAAATTCTTGTAATTTCTTCGATAATGTCAGCCTTCATGGTGACATCCTTTGTCGCACGCCATGACGGAACGGAAACCTTGAAGTTGTCGCCGTCATTCTCTACGCCAAATCCGAGAGATGAAAGAGTTTTTACAATGCGGTCATTTTCAATCTCAATTCCGGTGTAGCGGTCAACAAACGCCTTGTCAAATGACAATTCAACATTGTCATATTTAAATGCATATTCATCCGTGAGCGAGCTTGTGATAACCGTGCCGCCATCAATGTCGAGAAGAAGCTTTACAAAGCGTGCAATCGCCGGTACCGTCATTTCAGGGTCAAGGCTCTTTTCATAGCGCTGAGAAGCATCTGTTCTGTGTCCGAGACGTACAGTGGATTTACGGATAGAGGATGCATCAAATGTTGCAGATTCAAGCGTTAATGAGCTTGTATCATCAACAATTTCCGAATCAAGGCCGCCCATAATACCTGCAATGGCAACCGGAGTGTCGCCGTTGCAAATCATAAGCGTGTTCTCGTCGATATCACGCTCGACCTCATCAAGAGTTTGGAACTTGAAGGGTTTGTCAAAGCGCTTTATACGGATTTTATCAACCTTTCTTGAGTCAAATGCGTGCATCGGCTGCCCCATTTCAAGCATGAGGTAGTTTGTAAGGTCAGCAAGAAGGTTTATTGCGCGCATTCCGCAATAGTAAAGGCGGATACGCATATTCATCGGACTTACGTGCTTTGAAATGTTTTCAAAGCGCAGTGCCGAGTAGCGATAACAAAGATTATCTTCAATCTTAAGATCAAGCTTCGGAAGACTTTCATACTGCGCAAGGTCAACAACGTCAAGGGGTAAAAGCTCACGCCCTGCGATTGCGGCAAACTCACGCGCAATGCCATAGTGTCCCCAGAGGTCCGGGCGGTTTGTAAGGGATTTGTTATCAACCTCGAACACGATATCGTCAATCTCAAATACTTCTTTTAAATCAGTACCGTTTTTAAGGTCTGCATCAAGATCCATAATGCCGTCGTTGCTGTCTGAAAGACCAAGCTCTTTTTCAGAACAGCACATACCGCAGGAGAGATAACCTGCAAGCTTGCGTGGAGATATTTCAATCTCGCCGATTTTTGCGCCTACCTTTGCAAAGGCAGTCTTCATTCCAACACGGACATTCGGTGCGCCGCAGACAACGTCAATAAGCTCTGCCTCGCCTGCATCAACCTTGAGAAGGTGAAGCTTTTTAGACTCAGGATGGTTTTCCACAGACATAATCTCCGCGACAACTATCCCCGAAAGGTCACTTCCCTTGAAGAATATTTCATTTTCAACCTCTGCCGTGGAGAGGGAAAATTTATTGATAAGCTCGAGCTTATCAAGGCCGGACAAATCAACAAAGTCCGAAATCCAGTTCATTGATAAAAACATATTATTTCCTCTCCTTTCTTATTTGTCGTCCGTAAACTGCGAAAGAACCTTAAGGCTTCCGGAGTTTAAGTCACGGATATCTTTTACACCATATTTCATCATGGCAAGGCGGGTAAGACCAAGGCCGAACGCAAAGCCCGTGTATTCCTCGGGGACAATACCGCCGGCGCGAAGCACCTCGGGATGAATCATACCGCAGGGGCAGAGTTCCAGCCAACCGCTGTGCTTACATGAGGCGCAGCCCTCTCCGCCGCAGATAAGGCAGCTTATGTCAAGCTCAAAGCCCGGCTCAACGAACGGGAAAAATCCCGGGCGGAGACGTACCTTTATATCCTTCCGGAACACCTCTGAAAGCATCGTCTTCATAAAGAAGATAAGGTTTGAAATGGAGATGTTCTTGTCAACCATAACGCCTTCCATCTGGAAGAAGGTGTTTTCGTGGCAAGCATCCGTAGCTTCGTTTCTGAAGCAACGTCCCGGGAAAATAGCCTTGATCGGCTTACCTTCGTTAATAAGAGCATCCTTATACTTCTTGTATATCGCATTCTGCGCCGCGGAAGTATGGGATTTCAAAAGCTGACCGTTTTCAAGATAGTAAGTATCCTGCATATCGCGCGCCGGATGGTTTTTTGGAATGTTAAGAGCCTCAAAGCATTCATAGTCCGTAACAATCTCGCTGTAATCCTCAACAGCAAAGCCCATTGAGCGGAATATCTCCTCACACTGGCGCTGGACAAGCGTAATCGGATGATATGAGCCGCGTGAAAGATCTGCGGGAGCGGATATATCAAACTCCGGCATAAGGTTGTTCTCGCGCTCAATTTCTGCCTGCTTAATCTCCTCGCGCTTTTTTGCAACCATTTCGGTCACTTCTTCTTTAAGAACGTTTACCGCCTGACCGAAGGTTTTCTTTTCCTCCGGTGAGAGGTTCTTCATATCCTTGAGAAGCTCTGTTACAAGACCTTTTTTACCGAGGTATTCAACACGGATAGCTTCAAGAGCTTCCATATTGTCAACCGCAGAAAGAGCCGATACAAAGCTTTCGCGGAGCTGAGTTGTCTTTTCTGACATATAAAATCTTCCTTTCGTATTTTTATGCGGGCAAAACAAAAAGCTCGCCCCGATATTCTCGGGACGAGCATAATAACCCGCGGTACCACCCAAATTCAGAATTTTATCTTCTGCACTTTCGTCATGCCTGTTTCGCGGACATGAAGCGCCCTACTTAATCCGTAAATACGGTTTTCGCGAGGAGACTCCGATGCTGAAATTCACGCATTGCCTGCGAAACGGAAACTTACAGCCTTTGATTTCCGCTCTCTTATCCGCAAAAGCAACGGCTACTTACACATCTTCACCGTCTGAAATTATATATGTAATTATGATACCGCATTTTCACCCAAATGTCAAACAAAATTTGATAATTTTGCGGTGAGAATTTGTAGGATAGCAGCTTTTACTGTTCGTTTTTCTCTACTTCAGCTCAAACTCTCCGAGCTTGGTATCAACAACGTGCTTTTCCTTAAGCGCCTTAAGAGTTGCGATATGCGGCTGGGTAACGTGAATCTGCTGATGCTCCTTCGTTTCCCATGCTTCGATGAGAAGAATTTCGTTCTCGTCCTTTTCAGAGAGGTAATAGTCATAGCGGATGCAACCGTCCTCTGCACGAACTGCCGTGGCAACACCGCTCTCATTAAGCTCGCGGATGAAATCCGCACGATGACCTGGAATAGTCTTGTAAACAACATAAATAGAATACATAATAATCACCAAATCCTTTTCTTTTTATATCATTATACAATATTACGGCAGGGAATGCAATGGTGAAATCGGATGAAAAACAAACTAATAAAGAAGCACTCTAATTATTGTTTTTCTTTGCAGTGTTTATTGACGAAATAAGCATTCTCTTTATTTCTTCTGCAAGTCTTATTGTATTGTCATAGTCATATTCAAATATTTTTGTATTCTTTAAAAGCATAAGCCTATATATACTCTCACTCACTTCTTTTAAGAAAATATGTAATTTTGCGATAAAGTCAGGCTTACTATTGCCGTAAATCGCCTCATTGATATTTGCACCAACACTCGTTGCACTTCTAAGAAGTTGCTTAGCAATGGTTGTTTCTCTTTTTGATTTTGCATATTTCTCATAAAACAAAACAATTTCCGTTGCAAACTCTAAAGATTTGTTTAATAGTGGACTTTCCATATATTTTCACCTCAAATCCAGTGTATCATAAACCCATATCTAATTCAATGTTTTACATAGCAAAACTACCTTTTCTATTCTCTATTCTCTTTTCTCTCTTATCTGGAAACGACAATTTTAGTGAAGAGTGAATAAAGAATAGTGAAAAGGTAACAGTACAAAAAGAAACGACAACTTTCTTATCGAAAACTGTCGTTTCTTTTTGGTGCGAGTGATGGGACTTGAACCCATACGTCGATTGACACACGCCCCTCAAACGTGCCTGTCTGCCTATTCCAGCACACTCGCATTTATTAACGTCGTCTCTGTCGTGACAACGTTAATTATTATACGCGCTTTCGCGTCATTTGTCAAGCATATTTTTAAAATTTTTCAAAAAAATTTTTTATACAACTGATTACACCTTTTTTCACTGCAATTCGTCAACCGTCATTGAGAACGCATCAAGGTAATTCTCAATGAAATAATCAACTTCCGCAAGTCCGAGAGAGAAAAGCGCATCGTGCGTCTGACGTAGCGCGGTTTTAAAATCGGAGTTTCCTGCATTTATCTCTTCAAGGCACTTTATATATGCATCAAGCTTATCCGCCGCCTTGACGAGCATTTCTGTTTCCGGATTCTCTGCTGCCGCTACCTCGGATATTCCCGGGCGCATTTCGTCTGTGAGGTTTGAAAGCAAGGTTTCCGTTGCCTCACGCTCTATCCTCTTATACGCATTTTTTATATCGCTTCCGTAATACTTTATCGGAGTTGGAAGATCTCCCGTGAGAATTTCCGGCATATCGTGGTAGAGTGCGGTTGCCGCAACGGCACCGGGATCGACATCACGCCCGAAAACATCACGTGCGATAACTGCAAGCGCGTGAGCCAGAACCGAAACGTGGAACGAATGCTCGGCAACATTTTCCGTGCGCGTGTTGCGCATAAGCGACCATCGCGCGATATATTTCATTCTGTATATAAAGGCGAAAAATTTGCTCATTTTGATTTCTTCCCCTTAATTATATTATCTTATGCCGTAATTCTCGATGATATAATCCATATCCTTGTCACCGCGGCCGGAGAGATTGATAAGAACAGAGCCTTTATCCATTCTCTTTGCAAGCTTCATACCGTATGCAACAGCATGGGCGCTCTCTATTGCCGGAATGATTCCCTCAAGTCTTGCAAGACGGTAGAAAGCATCAATTGTTTCTTCGTCGTCAATTACATCATACTTTACTCTTCCAATTTCCTGAAGGAATGCATGCTCCGGACCGGAGGAGGGATAGTCAAGTCCGCTTGCAACGGAATATACAGGTGCCGGCTCGCCGTTTTCATCCTTAAGCATAATGCTGTTAAAACCGTGCATGATGCCCTCTTCGCCGTATTTAAGGCTTGCGGCATGATCGCCGAGCTCCGGGCCACGACCAAGCGGCTCTACACCATAAATATCTACGGGATCGTTTAAAAATCCCGCAAAGAGACCTGCCGCATTTGAACCTCCGCCGACACAGGCAACAATTGCATCCGGAAGATGTCCTGTCATATCAACAAACTGTTCCCTTGCCTCGATGCCGACAACGCTCTGAAAATCGCGCACCATCATCGGGAACGGATGCGGGCCGAGAACCGAGCCGATGCAGTAAATGGCATCGTTATACTCCTTGCTGTAAGCATCAAACGCCGCGTCAACTGCTTCCTTGAGAGTCTGGAGACCATGGGTTACCTCAACAACATTTGCACCGAGGATTTTCATTCGCGCAACATTCGGTGCCTGCTTCTTTATGTCAACTGAGCCCATATATATATCGCATTCAAGCCCGAAATATGCCGCCGCCGTTGCAAGCGCAACACCGTGCTGACCTGCACCGGTTTCTGCAATAACCTTTTTCTTTCCCATATACTTTGCAAGAAGCGCCTCGCCCATACAATGGTTGAGCTTATGCGCGCCGGAGTGGTTTAAGTCCTCGCGCTTTGCGTAAAGCTGAACCTTTCCGCCGAGCATATCCGAGAGTCTTTCAAGATGCGTGACAGGTGTGGGACGTCCCTGAAACTCCTTCCTTATTCTGCGAAGCTCAGCAATAAACTTTCTGGACTGACAGATGGAATAATACGCCTCTGTAATCTCCGCCATAGCCTTTTTGAGCTTATCGTCAATATACATGCCGCCATATTTTCCGAAATACCCGTTTTTATCGGGATAATTGCTAAAATAGGTTTCAAAATTTACTCCATTTAAATTCATAACAAAATCCTCCATTACATTTTACTGAATAAAAAACGCCCTTGACAGAATTTCTGTCAAGGGCGAATAAATCAATATCCGCGGTGCCACCTTGATTCACCGTTACACGGTGCGCTTTGCGAAGTACCATCATACTCCTACCCTTAACGCGGGATAACGTCAGTGCATTTGACACTGCCCTCGGCAAGTCCATATTACCCGGCAATCTTTGCGGAACTCACACCGTAATCCGCTCGCTTGGAAAGATAAACTCCGGCTTTTTTCTGCCTCAACGGTTTTATGTTGAATTGTTTGTATTATACGTCATTTACCTCGGTTTGTCAAGTGGTTTTTAGCAAAAAGCTTATGCAGTTTTTTTAAATGTTATCGATATCACATTGTATGTATATACATAAAATCATTTGCAGAGAGCCATTTACATTTCTGCCCCTTGATAAGCTCAGGCTCAAATTCTTCAATCTCGGTGATCTTATCGTCGAGATAATCATTTACCACTCTGCCGGTATGGCGCAAACGCTCGATTGCCGCACCGTAGCGGCACATAATATTCTCAAAGCCGTGTGCCTTATAATCACGGTACCACATCTCGCGGTGAAGCGTATGCAGCTTTTCAAAATCCGCAATAATCTCGGGAAGCTTATTATCTGCAAAATCGCGGAGATACTCCTTATCCCCTGCCTTATAGCGGTCACGGAGATTTAAGTGAATTTCGCATTTGTGCAAGCATGCGCGGAATGCAGCAAGAATGTATTCCGTATTTTCATATTTTTCGATAACGGCAATTGCGTCCGTGAGGTATTTTTTCGCCGCAGGAAGGTCAAAATCAAAGCACAGAAGGTTAATCAGCGGGTCGCTCCACAAAATGTGCTTTCCGGCGCGGATTGCGCCGTCCTCGCGGAAGAAGAAATCACTTATCGCGTTGGAAAGTTCCTCCGTCATACCGGTGGTAAAGCGGGACATGCTCCATATATCATCCTTTGTGCACTTTTCCCCTTTCCAACAGTATTCTGAGAAGAGAGAAAGCTGCGGAAGCGCGAGCATATGGCTTGTTTCGCAGCCGTCGTTTGACCAGATGGTGACGATAACCTCGGGAACACCGCCGCGAAGCACCTCTTCCATAGCGGGCTTCATTGTGTTATATGTGTGGTCGTAGTTCGGCACAAAGCCGTCCCACGTCCAGATACCGCCGCCGAAAACAACAGGGCGGTTGAAGTTTTTGTGCTTTTCAATATTGATTTTATAGAACTCATTATTTGTGTGGTAATAATCCCAGAAAACCATATCGGCATCGGGCATTGCATCGATCGCATACTGCGGAACAACAACATGGGGCATATAGTCCTCTTCCTTGCTCTTTTCAACAAGCGAGAAGTACATATCGCTCCACATCATCGGGCGGAATCCGTATTTTTTGCAAAGCTCGCAAACTTTTCCGAGATGCTCTGAGAATATCTCAAAGCGGTCGCGCATTCCGTGCTTTACAAGATACTGCCCAAGTCCCAGCCCTACGGTCTCGTCACAACCGATATGTAAGCGGTTTGTGCGGAAAGCAGAACGCATAGTTGCGATACAGCTTTCAATAAGCTTATATGTCTTTTCCTCGCCGACAAGAAGAACCCTTGCGTTGTCGGCAATTTCGTCGTTTACGGAATAGCGCAGAAATTGCTCCATATGTCCGAGCGTCTGTATGCACGGAATAACCTCAACACCAAGCTCTGCGGCGAAATCGTCAATACCGCGAAGTTCCTCTATGGTATAACGTCCGCGCTGATAACCGAAATACGGATAATCCTTTACCTCATAAGTATCCTCGGTGTAAAGCATAAGCATATTATAGCCGTGCGCGGCAAGGTATTTTATGTATGTCTTTACCGACTCTGCGCGCATAACACCGCCGCGCGACATATCAAGCATTGCACCAAGCGTTTTGAGCGACGGTTTCTCTGAAATTTCAAAGCTTTTCTTTCCCTCTGATATTCCCTTTGCAAGAAGCGTATACGCACGGCACTTTGAGGGGATTGTATCACCGCCGACAGTGGCGCTTTCACCGTCGTATTTCACGTAAACGCCGTTATATTCTATCTCTGTGATATTTCCCGGAAGTGAGCAGTTAAAAAGCTCTGCTATCATATTTTTTATGTCCATTACAATTCTCCTTTTCTGTTATCAAACATATTATAACATATATTAGCATACTCCGCAAATTTTTTTCGCATTATCGTACATTTTTATAACATTATCGTACATTTTCATAAAGAGTAAAATTTCAGAAAGGTGTTCTTTTGCTCCCTCATATTTTCACCGCCCGCTTCATATGATTAACTATGATTTTCAAGGGGATGATTTTTATGGTAATTCGCATCAACAAACGTACGATTGCAATATTTTTAGCGGCTGTTCTTGTTTTCTGCACACTGCCTTACTTTCCCGACGCACAAACAACGCCTGTTGCGGGAAACACATCAGGCGACTGGGGGCTGAGCTTTCAGACGCCCGGCAAAACTCCGGTGACAAACGTCACGCGCGAATATCTTCTGCCGTATGACGCGTACTTTGTAGGCGACGAAAACGAAAAGACTATATATCTGACCTTTGACGCAGGATATGAAAACGGAAACATGCCGAAAATTCTTGAAGCTCTGAAAAAGCACAATGCACAAGCAGCCTTTTTCCTGGTAGGAAACTTTTTTGACCGCGAGCCGGATCTTGTGCAACAAATGGTGAATGACGGGCACATAATCGGAAACCACACGCTGAAGCATCCGGATATGTCAAAGATATCCGATAAGGAAAGCTTTGAAAAAGAGCTTTCCGCACTTTCCGATAAGTATCGCGAGGTTATCGGCGAAGATATGCCGAAGCTTTACCGTCCGCCTCAGGGGAAATTCTCGGAAACAAATCTCCGCCATGCAAAAGAGCTTGGATATAAAACAATCTTTTGGTCTCTTGCATACGCGGACTGGGATAATAACAAGCAGCCCTCACGCGAGAGCGCACTGAAAACCCTTTGTGAGCGCATACATCCGGGCGCGGTCGTCCTTTTGCACAGTACATCAAAGACAAACGGAGAAATCCTCGACGAGCTTCTAACGAAGTGGGAGGATATGGGATATACCTTCGGAAAGATTGATGACCTGACGGGAAAGATTTAGATAACAGCACCGCAAAGGCAAAGCTTTTGCGGTGCTTAATTTATTTACAAACAGGTACAACTTTTCCGTTTCGGAGCTTACTATAAATGTAAAAAGCTTTGGAATGGACAAACCGAACCCGAAGTAGTACAAAGGTACGTCGAGCGGTGAGGTTTGTCCATAGAAAAAGTACAACCTTTCGCTCCGGAGCTTTTTATCTGTTTTCGTGGCGGATAAGCTCCCATGTGCTGTCTATAAGGTTTGCAAACTGTGCATCAGCCATTTTTTCAATGCGGAAGCTCTGGCGCGGGGAATTTACGTCTTCACCGCTTATCTGCATAAGACCGTGCTTCTCGCAAAGCCCGCGAAGGCGCACAAGCTGCTCGTCCGTATTTCTTGTCGGCATATATGTTATTGCCGGAACGCCGTATTCTGCAAGACATGCAACAAGCTCATCGAGATATGCATCCTCAAATGTCTGCGCGCGCTTATCACCGGTAACAGATGCCGTAACATCACCGAGATACGCATAGGCGCAAATTGCGCCGACGCGCTTTGCAAGACCGCAGAACTCCGAAAGGCTCGGGCATTCTTCATCGGCGTCGATATATACCTTCGGAATACATTCCTTCTTAAGGCTACCCACAAGGTCGTAAATTTCAAACATATCATCACTGTCTGAAAGCTTTTTGGCAAGTGCATACATAAGATGGCGTTCTGTAACGCTGCCACCGTCAGAGAATTTTGAAAGCGGAAGAACATCACGGTCAAAATCAAGAGATATTCCCTGCGATGCATACAATTCATTTATCCTTGCAACCATCTTTCGGTTGCGCTCGTTTCTCTTTTCACGCAACGGTGCGAAAAACGCCTGAACCTCATCTATCTTATCGTGCGGTACGGCATGGATAACCATATACGACACGCCAATCTGGTCGGGATTATTTGTCCTTGCGTTTTCAAACGGAGTTCCACGCATAGAAACTCGCGCTTCAATTCCCACCGTTGTAGGAATACCGACAATCTTTCCCGCCTCGGTAAACTCTCGCGCACCGCCGATGCTGTCGTGGTCGACTATTCCGCAGGTTACAAGGCCTTCGGCGCGGGCGGCATAAACCGCAGCAGAGGGGCTATATGGTGAGAAAGAATAAAACGTGTGGATGTGGTTGTTTATCATCCGTTCATCCACCGGCGGAAAGCTTGCAGTTTTTACCGCCTCGCGAAGATTTTCAAGGCGTTCCGCCTCGTCTTCAGAGTTGAGTTTATTTAAAACCGAAATATCAATCATGGCTATGACAATTCCTTTCACTGCTATCAAGATATAGAACAAAATTTTGTACCATACCTCTTGACTCTTCACTTTTAACTCTTACCTGTCCGGATTCATCCGGACTTGTGCTCCTTAGTGAAGCATATTCTGACCGCCGGTTACAGGGATTGCCTGACCGGTCTCAAAGGTCTGCTCAACAGCATACATAATCGCCTTTGCAACGTCTGACGGCAGGCATCCGCGCTGAATGAGGGATTTTGAAAGATAAAACTTCTTGACATCCTCAATCGTCTTAGCTCCCGGAACCTTACCTGCGTTGAGATACTGAACAAAGAGACCGCGCTCGGGATCGCTCCAGAGCGGACCGTCGTAGTAGTTTCCGGGGCAGATCGCATTCACCTTTACGTTTATCGGTGCAAGCTCCATTGCGAAGCTCTGGACAAGACCGATACCGCCGAATTTTCCTCCGGCGTATGCAAAGTTTTTATTGCTTCCCGCAAGACCGGACTTTGAATTTATCTGAACGATATCGCCCATCCAGTTGTTATCAGCTTCAAACTGTGCACGCATGATTACCGATGCATACTTCACACACGCAAAAAATGCGGTATAGTTAATTTTTGTAACAAACTCAAAATCGCGCATTTCAAGTTCTGTAAGTGAGCCCGCTTTAAGCACACCTGCATTGGAAACGAGAAGATCAAGACCTCCGAAGCGTTCAACTGTTTTTGCAATCATATCCGCAACGCTTTCCTCATCGGAAACGTCCACCTTTACAGCATAAGCGCGCTCACCGAGGCTCTCTGCAACGGTAGCTGCAAGAGCATCGTTAAGGTCTGCAATAACAACGCTTGCGCCTTCTGCATAAAGGATTTCGGCAATTCCCTTTCCAAAGCCCTGAGCGCTTCCCGTTACAATTGCAATCTTACCGGAAAGGCGTCCCGGTGCCATATCTCTTTTATTTACATTTTCTGCGGCAATTTTTGCCCATTTGGTCATATCTTTCATACGTAATTATACCTCCTACCTATTATCCATATAATGATATCACCAAACGAAGAATATTTCAACTATATTTTTCCTCTTTTTTCGACTTATCGTCACAAATTTATGTCGGATTAATCACTATCGCAACAGTGGCAAGAACAAGTGCCGCAACGGAAGATGCGCTCTGCTTTTCGCGGAAAAGAAGTGCCGACACGATTCCCGCGCCGAGAAGAGTGAGAGCGCTGTTGAGCACAGAGAATGTTGATGCCGCCATCCCGGCAAGAATTATCACCTGCAAGACTGATGCTATGTTCGCAAGTGCTGTTTTTGAAATTATATTAATAACCTGAAGCGGAGTGTACGCACGTATAACCCTTCCCGAAAAGCCTTTTTCACGGTGTTTTATCCCCATTGTAGCAAGAATCACAATGCATATAGCAACTATAGCGGCGTTTGTGAGGAAAAACATTGATTCCGAATTACACACGCGGGCATCAAGTGCATAAAGCTTGAGCAGAATAACCGAAAGCCCGCTTAAAACGAACATAAGTGCACACACTGCAACTGCACTTGCAGAAAATACTTTTTTCTCACCCTTTTTCCCCGCAAAAGGCAATACCGCTGCAATTATTATCAGCACGGACGATACGGCAAGCTTTAATGTCAGCACCTCACCAAACTTTATTATACCGAAAACCGACGGCAAAAGCACCCCACCTGCCATCGTCATAAGCGTTACAACAGAAACCGGTGCACGCGAAAACGCAAAAATCTGCGCAGACAGGTTTACGCATATAATAAGTGCATATACAACTGCGTAAATTACCGTCACTACGTTCATATTAATACTAAAGCCTGCGCTAACCCAGAAAAAAGCGCATGCAAAAGCCGCGTTTATAAGGTTGTATACAAGCATATGAAAAATTCCGGGCGGTGATGTTTTCTGAAACAGTTTTGTAAGCGCAGTGTTTCCCGTCATAAGCAGTGCCGAAACAATAAGAAGTAAATACATTTTTATGACCGTTCCTTTCCTCTTATCCGTTCTATTTTCTCCTGTCCTGAATTTTACATTATTTGTCCTTTACAATTCAAGACAAATAATATATAATCTTAGCAATTACGAATTAACGGGAGAGAAAATATATGACCGACGAGAACAGACTTATACTGTTTCGGGGACCTTTGGGACTCAAGTGCGCCCCTCATGTAAATTCAGAACTTGAAATAATAGTTGTTACCCGCGGGCAGATCGACATTGCCGTGGGAGATACCGTTATGTCTGCGAAATGTGGTGAAGCGGTCCTCATTCTCCCATATGAAACACACGCCTTCACTCCGCACAGCAATGCCGAAGGACGCGTATATATGTTCCACCCTTCCCTTGCCGACGAGCTTTTCAATAAACGCAGTGCAAGCGAACTTGCGTCAGGAAAATTCAGCATTCCGCCATTCCTTTCAGATTATCTCGGTTACGTAACACCGAACGCCGAAAAATTACCCGATGCAATATCTGCAAAAAGCCTGTTTTTCCCTCTTATCGAAGAATATCTTGCCGGATGCAGCATAAGCGTCTGCAATAATCCAAAAAAAGTTACGGTACGCGCAATAAGCGAGTATGTTCAGAATAACCTAACAGAAAAAATAACGCTGAAAAGTGCCGCGGTAAGCCTTGGGATAAACGCTGCATCATTAAGCGCAACGCTTCACGATTATACAGGACTTTCTTTTACTAATTTTGTTAATAATCTACGCCTTGAAAAGGCAGTTTCTCTTCTCTGCGACTGCGATGTTTCGATAACAGAGGCTGCGTATCTCAGCGGATTCGGAAGCATCCGCAACTTCAACAGAATTTTTTACGATACACTCGGTCTTACACCCACAGAGTATAAAAAACAGAGAAAATATTATTCTTCATTCTCACAGTGATTTGTCCAGAAAAAGAAAGCTTTTGTCTTGTCTTTTAAACGCCTTCCGTATATCATTTAGGTATAATATTTTCGGAGGAATGAGATATGCGAGAATACAAAATTTTTGATAATATCCCGACGAAAGTCTGGGAAGACAGCCACCCCGTTGGAAATGGGAGAATGGGTGCAACCGTTATGGGGCACACAGACGAAGAAGTTCTTTATCTTAACGAAGAAACCGTCTGGTCATCCGCACCTGCCGTAACTGCAAACCCCAATATGAGCGAAAAACTCCGTACCGTACGTCAGCTTTTCGTTGACGGAAGAGAAGCGGAGGGCGACAAGCTTGCAAAGGATTTTCTCAAGGATTGCTTTACGCGCATCCGCTCATACGAAACTGCAGGTCAGCTTAAAATTTCTCTCCACGAAAATGCTTCCTGCCGCAACTACTCCCGCACGCTCGACCTTGTACGAGGCGTTGCAACAATTGAATATGACAGGAACGGCTCGCATTACACACGCGAGTGCTTTGCATCGCACCCCGACAACGTCATTGCGTACAGAGTGACATCGTCGGACAAGCCGATAAATGCAGAGATTTTCTACGAGCGCGAGAAAATGCTTTCCGTTGCCGCTTCGGGAAACGAGCTTTTCGCAGTTTGCAAAACGGTTTTCGGAGAACACAAATTCTGCGTACGCGCACGCGTTGTCACTGACGGTATGGTAAAGTGCAAAAGCGGCGTTATCTCCGTATCGGATACACAGAGCTTTACGGTTTACATCAATATTGCAACGGAGTTCCGATTCGGTGATAAGTTTGAATCTGCGGCAGTCTTACCCGAGAACAAAAGCTATGAAGAAGTTCTCTCGCGTCACGTTGAAGATTTCTCGGCAATTATGAATCGAGCAGACATTCAGCTTCCGGTTGTCGACGAGCTTGAAGACGTTTCAATGCACGACCGCTTTAACGTGTTGAAATGCAACAATCCCATGGACGGCGGGCTTATTATGCTCCAGTGGCAGTTCGGGCGATACATCCTTGCATCTTCCTCGCGTGCGGGATGCCTGCCTGCAAATCTGCAGGGGCTATGGGTAAACAACCTTGCCAATGCGTGGAGCGCGGACTACCACACAAACATAAACCTCCAGGCAAACTACTGGCCGGCAGAGGTTGCCAACCTTTCCGACTGCCACACCGCACTTTTTGACTATATGAACGAATACCTCTTTGAGTCCGGAAAGGAAACTGCAAAAGTCGGCTATAAAGCACGCGGTTGCGTGGTCCACCACTTAAGCGATATTTATAAATTCACCACTCCCGCAGACGGACTCTGGGGTATATGGCCGCACGGCGCAAGCTGGCTTTCATATCATATGTGGGAGCATTATCTCTTCACTAGAGACAAAAAGTTCCTCAAAAACGAGGCATATGACTTTTTGCGTGAGGCGGCAATCTTCTTTGTTGATACAATGGTTGAAAACAAGGACGGATATCTCGTTTACGGCCCGTCCACAAGCCCGGAAAACCGTTACTGGGTGAAGGATAAAAACGGCGAGAACTATGCCTGCTACTTAACGCTCAGCTCAACCATGGACGTCGGCATCATCGGCGGTCTCTTCCGCAATTTCTTAGATGCATCAAAGGTACTCGGAATTTCTGATGAAACCGTCGCTGAAATTGAAAGCGCATACAAGCGTCTGCCGCCGTTTAAGGTATCTTCCTCCGGGCGTATTCAGGAATGGACGGAGGACTATGAGGAAACCGAAAAAGGACATTTCCACATTTCCCACTCCTTTGCCCATTACCCCGACACTGCAATCGGAAAAGCGACTCCCGAGCTTCGCGAGGCAATGCGAAAGACCATTCACGGCAGGATTTACGGCGGCAACAATGCGAGCGGCTACAGCGCTCTCAACGTAGGCTGGAGCCTCGGCTGGATTATGGGACACCTTGCACGTCTTAACGAGGGCAATCTTTTCTATGATATGGTTCTCAATTTCCTTCGGAACTGCAGTAGCCCCAACCTCTGGGATATTTCGGCTAAGTGCTGGCAGATAGACGGAAACATGTCATTTGTTTCGGGCGTTTGCGAAGCTCTTATTCAAAGCCATGAAGGCGTAATTTCTCTCATCCCCACACTTCCGGATGTATGGAAGGACGGCTCTTTCCGCGGACTTCGCGCCCGCGGAGGATACGAGCTTGACGTTGAATGGAAAAACAGTGAGGTTGTGAAAATAAACATTCGTCCGGACTTTGCAGGCGAGGTAACACTTGAGCTTCCCGCAACGCAGAAACGCACGAGCTTTTGTGACGACAGTGGAAACGTTTATAATGTTGTTGACGGAAAGATAACGTTGAATCTCGCTTCTCCGCTTACACTTTTGGCAAAATAGAATATTATAATATTTACAGAGCATATTTGAGTTCTCCGTTTATGCCCACTTATCCTTTCCTTTTTAACAGATTTTTCCCAGATATGCTCTACTTTTTATTGTTCTTTCGATTATTTTTTCGTAGACTCTATTGGGTTACCCTAACTTTTATTATAGAACCAAAATAAATAT
>JAZLCV010000161.1:0-14540 GCA_045614365.1 Eubacteriales bacterium
TAAATTCTTCATTAAATCCATAAGAATTATCGTCCTGCGGCTTCGGATGCCTTTCCGCATCCGGAGTGGAATCATAGCTGCCTGCTTCAGTTTCCGAACCGTTTATGTAAACCTTCGTAACGCCGCCTGATGTGAAGTGCGGATGCAGACCGGACATTGTATATGTCCCGGCAACAGGAACATATACATCAAGAATAAGATACTTTCCGGAATACACATCAATACAACGGTTGGTTGCTGTCCCGCGATAACGTATCTTTCCTCCTGTTCCGGAATTGTATCTGAAAAATCCGTTTGTCGCCCCTTCTGTGATTATGCTCATATCTTCCGTTGTTGTAGTGATGAAGCTGTGGATATCATACGTTATTGTCGGCATGTTGGGGTCATCTACGGTTACTGTAATGTCATATGAATGTCCTTCTGTATCACTTACAGTAATTTCTGTTTTGCCGTGTCCTACAGGAACTATCTTACCGTCAACAACCTTTGCGACATTTTCGTTTGCAGAGGTGTATTTAAGTCCTGTAAGAACTGTTGCAGGAACAGAGCTTTTAACCGTTTTTATTTCATACGGTTCATCACCAACACTAAATTCTTTTTCGTGAACACCCATAAGAGCGTAATCGGAATCCGTAGCATCACCAAGAGTGAGAGTGAAGGTTCTTACAGTTCCAACTCCCATTTCTCCTGTGCTGAATCTAATGCTGTTCCATCCCTCGTTCAAAGGAATATCTTTTAAAATGAAACTCTCTTTATTACCAGATGCATTAGTTCCCGTCCCATCACAATTATAAGTAAAGACATCTTCAGCGTTTTGCTTAATATGATTACCATTTATATGAACATTGGTTCCATTACCGCTTTGCCAATTTGGATACTGTCCCGACATAGTATAATTACCTGCAACAGGGACATATACATCCAAAGTAACCTTCGTATTTCCGCTTGTCAAATCAATTCCATTATTTGCTGCAGAAGAACGGTTATTCCAAATTCTTATTCCAGTTGTGCTACTGTCAGAATTAACTTTGAAAAAACCGTTTGTAAGTCCTTCAGTTAACATATCTAATTTGGTAACAGCATTCGTCTTAACGACTGTACCAATATCATACACAATCTTAAGTTTCTGCTTTTCTGTTGTTTCTTCCCCATCTGTGGCGAATACGCTCGGGATGAGGGACAGGATCATTGCTGTTGCGAGGATAAGTGAAAGTAATTTTTTCATTATTTTTTCCTCCTAATTTTGTTTGTAATGTTGGCGGTCTGCCATTACTCGGATGTTATTTTATCTTGTTGTATGCCTCTTCGTAAATTGAAAGGAGACCGTCTGTCGGAAGCTCTGAAAGCTCTGCTGCAAAAGCATCCCATTCGCTCATCGGCTTCTGACCGAGGATGAACTTTTGAACATTTTCTTTTACAAACGTTTCAATTGATGTGTTATAGTCTGCAAGCTTTGCGCTCTGCTCTGTGGAAAACTCAAGGTAATGAGTCGGGTCGAGATGCGGATATGTGTTATCAAGAAGGAAATCTGTTACAGATGCCTGTTCCTCCGATATTGATGCGTCAATCGAATCGGGAGCGTGGCGAATGTGAGTTCCGAGCGTATTAAAGCCGTAAAGTGTCTGAACATTTTCACTTTCGTCTTCACCCATTATAAACTGCTTTTTACCATCAACAAGTTCATAGGTCTCTCCTTCTTTACCCCACGAAACAAGTTCTGTTGCTTCGTCGGTATAGAACCAGTTAAGAACGCGGAATGCATTGGCAATGCGACCCTCATCACGCGTGTTGCACGCTGCATAGCCTGACGGAACGAAGTTGTATTTATTGAGCATATTAAGCCCCATTCCGTTCTCCGCACGCGGTGGGAGGCAAGCTGCCATTGTGAATTCGGGATTATTCTTTCTTGCGATGTTATTGAAGAAGTCAATTCGCACCTGATACTCCGGCATTATGAAGCCACGGTTTGTGGAAACAAGCTCCTGCCATGCCGCTGCATTCATCGTGAAGAAATCCTCGGGGATAAGCTTTTCTGCCACCATCTGTCTGTAATACTCAACGATGTCGCGCATTACAGGCTCAGTTGCACCATAGCACCATTTTTCATTTTCAAAATCATAATACGCGCCGACTCTGAAATTCGGTTTCCACGACGAGCCGGTAACACTGAGATTTGAAAAACCGGAGCGCATTGAAAGCGGATAAGAATCCGGATACAGCTCTTTAAGCTTTTTGCAAACCTCATAAAGCTCCGTCATTGTTTCGGGAGTTTTGAGATTGTGCTTTTCAAAGATATCTTTTCTGTAAAGCCAGCCACGGATGTTTGTGCTGCGTTCAAGACCATGTGACGGAGAATAATAAATTTTCCCATCGAAGCTCTTGCGAACATTCTGCATCCACAATTCATCTTCCGGTACGTTTTCCCAGAACTCTACATAATCTGGCATATATTCAAGATAATCGTCATAAGCAAGGAAAGCCCCCTGCGCACAGTAGTTTGCAAATCCGGCAGTCTTACCCTGAAAGTTTATAAGGTCGGGAAGATTATCAGATGTTGCCATAATAAGCGGGAATTTTGTTCCGAAATCGGTTGCCGGAATAGCGTTTACGTTGAGCGTTCCGCCGATGGATTCTTTGATATATTCCCATACCTTCCAATCCTCTTCATACGGCCATGATGCGTGGCTCGGGATTGTAATATTCACAACTGCATCATCGGGGATAACCTTTCCCTCGGGAATGTCATAAGAAACATTGCCCGAGATGCCGGTACCTCTGCCACCACATGCGCAAAGTGCGAGAAGCATGACTGTTGCAAGCAAAAATGCGAGTAGTCTTTTCATTGTTTTTTCTCCTTTACTTTTTTATATTAACACATATGTGTGTTAAATCATTTTTGTATAATCCAGTATTCTCTTGATAAGAACTGCAACCTCTGCCCTTGTTGTGTAATCAAGAGGCGCGATGTTGCCGCTCTTACCGTTTACCAAACCTGCGCCGATGAGTGCGGAAACGGCTTCTTTTGCGTAGGGGGCAACGGCGGTAAAGTCGGGATAGAAAACTTCGTCCGTTGACGAGATGGATTTTTCACCCTGCCCTACGAGTGCACGGTAGACTATTACCATCATATCCTGACGGGTGATGGAATTGCGAGGTGCAAACTTGTTATCACCGATACCTCCGACAATTCCGTTGTTTCTTGCTATTGCCAGCTCGGTTGCGAAATAATCGGCAGCAGATATGTCTGCAAAGTTTTCCGCGTTATCGCTTTCAAGCTTGAATGCGCGGACAAGAAGCAACGCAAAATCTGCGCGGGTAATGTTATTTGCAGGTGAATACGTGTTTCCGGATGTTCCCTTGATGATGCCCTCTGCGGAAAGTTCGTTTATTGCATGCGCCGCCCACGTGTAGTTGGTTAAATCCGTGAAGTTCGGAACGTCGGTGTTGTCGGAAACATCGGCGTTGTCGTCCGGGATGGTGGATGAGCCGTCCTCTACAGGGGTATCTTCCTTATCAGGAGCAGGTGCAGCACCGCCGCCACCACCGCCACCACCTGCGGGAGGTGTATCGGATGGCGGAGTTTCCGTTTTTTCATTTTCCTCTGTTTTGTTCGAGGATGAATTTCCCGTTGTAGAACCGTAAACCGTCACGTTGAAGTGAACTGTCTCCTCACGCCCATCGGCATCGCGCGCCGTGATTGCGAAGTGGTTTTCGCCTATCTGCGATGCATCCGGTTTCCACGTCACCGTTCCGGTCAGCGAATCAACACTTGCACCGCGCGGGAGAGTTGATCCGATATACGTCATTGCAGGCGGATTATCAGTTATCGGGCTTTCGGCATTTACCTTTACGCTTACTGAGCTTCCTGCCGATGTGGTGATGTTGTCAGAAACATCATCAAACACCGGTGCGAAGTTTTCTTCAAAGGATAAGGGAATAACAAAGTTCTGCCCGAGGTCTATATTATAATTAAATCCGATAGCTGTGTTTGTTATATCTCTGTAGCTGTTGATAAGCGTTACCGTGCCTATATCAAGGCGTACCGTTCCGTCAGTTTCTCGATTATCGGTATAGCCTTCGATGAGATACACTCCGTTGAAACGATCACTTCCCTTACCGGAGCCGTTCTCCACATTTATGTGCCTTCCGACAATAGCGGGAAGGTCAACCTCACCGTCAAACACTACGTCGATGTAGTTATCATCACTGAATTCTCTCTGGAATGCTTCAACGCTGCCGGTGAACGAGCCTGCCTTTTCCGTCGTGCCGGATATTTCGTCACCGTCGTTTACATAGCGGTAAATAACAGCACCGGTTGCGTTTTTCGTTACCACACCGACAAAACCGCGGAAGGTAATCGCCACGCTTCCGTCCGTATCGCGGACGGTTAAAAGCTTTGAATTATCCGTTGAATAAACGATATAATCTGCTCTTTCCGCACCGGTATGCGTTACCTTAACGGCTTTTACCGAAGTGTCGGATGCATCAATGCCGTCTACCGTAAGCGCCTCTATTTTTTCAATATAGCGATCTTTGCGATACGGCTCAATTACCGTGGTAAAGAGCGTGTCGAGATTTTCGCCCTCGCGTGAAACAAGGAGATATTCGAGACCTTTTGGAAGAGCACTGTTTTCCTTCTTTTGGGGAATAACACCCTTTGTCAACGCAACCTCATCAGGCGTAAATTCGTTAAGCTGGGTTACGCGCATATGAAGGTCTTTGTTATTCGTTACCGTCTTGCGCCAGTCAGTTATTGCAAAATCAACGCTGAAGTTCTTTTCCGCTGCCGTATCCCGGCGAACATCATACATCCATGTATAACCGCGCGGGTATTCAAGAACTCCCGCATCTGTTCCCGGATCCTTTCCGAGCGGAACATCAGGCCCTGCATATGTTCCGACGATATCGTTGCCGTTTTTATCCTGCACAACCTCATCGTGAACAAGGTCAAGACCAAGAACGCCGATTGCGTTGTCAGAAAGCGCATGCAAGCTGTAGGTGTGCTTGTTTCCACCAAGGACATGGAAAAAGTCAATTCCGTAAGAAATATCGTCGTTTACCTTAACCATAACAAGACTGCGGCGGAATTCATCTGTCTGCTCATATGCACCTGATGCATCAACGTCAAAGAGCTTAACGTTTTCCGTGCTGTCAAAGTGGTGCGGGTAGCCGGAACGGAACGTCTGCGTGTTCGCCTCGTCAACAATAACGGTATTGTGCGAAATCGTTGCAGAAACCCACTGTCCTCTGTGCGGGTCGCTTCCCGTGGCCGCGGGATATCCCATTTCGGGCGAAATGTTAAGACCAAATGCCTCAATACCTAAATTCAGAACATCCTTATGCGCGTGGCTTGTCTGGCCGCTTCCGAAGTAAATCCAGAAATCACGCTGGTTGTTATTTGCAGTTGTGTTGTTTGCAGAAGTGTAATTTTTGCCCGCGCGCAAAATTGCGAAGCCATATCCGGGCATCATATCGCTCTTCTGATCATAATCCTCATCGATGCGTTCCATGACCTCATCTTCAAGGATTTCAGGATTTTCATGGAAAATTCCGTAGTTGAGCCCCTCTGCCGTTTTTCCGTTGCGCAGCCAGAGATATCGGGCAAGGTTTTCTCCGTAAACCGTATCTTTAAGATTCTTGAAAGCAGATTTGTAAATGCTGTCGCTCTGGAAGAACTCTACTCCCGCAACCGTTCCGGAGTCACCAATCTGAGCGTGGTGATCTCCCGTAAGAGTGATACGCAGTGCTGTGGAGTACATCCTTGCAAACTTCGGATTTTCGTAAATGTTATATTCATCTTCGCCGTTGTATTTAGAAAGCGATTCTGCCATTCCGTAAAGACGTGAAAGCCATATAAAACCATAGCTTGGGCTGGATTCATTTGACATTCCGTCACGGTCAACGCTGTTTATCATTGCCGCCAGGAGGTTTCCGCCGGTTATATTTCCCTTGTCATCGCCGGTGTTCGGAGCGTAGAGCCAGCGCAGCATTTCCGAGCGTTCCGGCTCTTCATCAAGAACAATCGCTGCAGCGGCAAGCGGCTCTTGCGCCATGCCGAAGTTTCCGTTTATTTTTCCGGTTTTAAGTCCATCCCATGTTTCGAAAAGAATGTCCTCTTTCCAGTGTTCCCAGATTTTCTGAGAGCTGTTTCTCTCCGGATTTATCGCTTCCATACTGTGCAGGAATTCTCCGTCGGTGAGCATCGGGAAGAAAGCATCTGCCGCAAAAACAAATGCCTTTGCAGTCAGACAGTCGTTAATCCGCCCTACTATCTTTCCTCTGCCGGATCCTCCGTCGGTGTTTACCCACACTCTTTTTACTTTGGTTTTTCCTTCATCATTTACATATGTGTTCCAATTCGTATAAAGGTCGAAGCTCGGCCAGAGGTCTGCCGCTCTGTCAAGGAGAATCGCTCCCGCGCGGGCATATCTGAGGTCCTCTGTGTAAAGATAAGCAGAAGTAAATAACTCAATCGTGTTTTCCACATGTGACCAGAAGAAGTAATTATAATATGGAATATAGCAGTGGTTTTCCTCTCCCTCTGCCGTTTTTCTTCCGGGGTAGTAGCCATAGCCGTCATCAACACCCCAGCGGTTTCCGTCTATTTCGTAGTAATTTCCGTTCTTGTCTTTCTTGAACGGATCCTTATTATACGTTTCGGGCTTTGCCGGATCACGAAGCTCGGAATATAAATCATTGTAAAGATATCCGCCCGCAACACCGTAGCCGTAGTATTTATACCATGCATCGCTTCTCTCTTCTGTCGGTGCTTTTTCACCGCTATCGGTGAGAAGTCCTTTTTCGATCAACATTGCGCGATGAGCTTCAAGCGCCTTTTGTCTGTCCCAGTTCCCGTTTTCAAGAAGTCCGAGCTTATGGAAGCTTTCAAAATCATTACTCGGGAAAATACGCTTGCAATCCGGGCACTGCACCTTCCACGGACGGTTTCTGAAGCTCGTGCTCCATCCGCCGGATCCGTTTGAACCGTAAGCCGTTACGATATCGAAGCCGCAATAACGACAGAAATAATAGTCGTTATCGCCGACCATTCCCATCTGACGGCTGCGCGGAATACCCTCGCCGGTCATCTGCAAAAGAAGAAGTTCATATCCGTTAAGATAGGAATCACCTTTCGCCACTGCCGAATCGCGCGTACTCTTTGCCCAATTGTATTTTTTAATGTTGTTCATGGCATTTGCACGCATTTCGGGCGTGTAGTACGTCGGTTTTGTTTTTCCGTCATCAACAAGAATTTCGATTGTTTTTTCAAATTCGTATTCTTCATCGCGGAACGGAGCGGTTCCGGTTATCGTCACCTCACCCTCGGCATCGGGTGCTACGGTAATGATACCGTCTTCAAGTGTCACCATTCCGTCGGGATAAATTTCGTATGTTGCCTTATCAAACGGAAGCTCGTATTCGTTTCCGCTTCCCATTCTGACAAAGAAGCCAAACGTTGCCGCCTCACGCCGGTAAAGCCTGTCTGAAATCTTAATGAACGGCTCCGTAACGCCGGTATGGTCGAAGACATTAAAATTAATTTTCTTAATGACTGTACGCGTTCCGTCGCTTGCTTTTATCGTTATTACCACATCTCCGTTGCCTGTTCCGACAACCGTTCCCTTTGCATCAACCGTTGCAATGCGGTCATCGGCAGACTCAAAGCTTAACGTATAGTCGCCTTTCTGAATAACGCTTTTGTCAAGCTTTCTCACGATTGCAGAGATGCTTACCTTCTCATTCCAGTTAATATTGGTTTTATCAACGGAAAGATTGATTTCACTGATAATATTGCGCCCGTCAAGCCGGATATCACCGATATACATAGATATATTTGATTCGCTTGACAACTGCTTATAAACAACCATGTACTCTCCGGCTGTTTTGAAATTGTATGTTCCGGCAAAGACTTCGGAAGGCTGCGCTATAGATGTTGCATAACAAGACAAGGAATCTGTTATAAGCCCTGTTCCTGCCGCGATAATATCGGAAATTTTGTTCCTTTCGGTGTTTCCGGGGAGAATATACATTCCCACCTGCGAAGCCCCCGCCGGACGCTTTCCGATGCTCTGGCTTATTGCGTATTTTCCCGCTTCCGGAACGTTGATTTTAAGCGCAACCCAACCATCCTTACCTCCATACGACGCAAGGTTAAGGTAATTATAAGTTACATTTATGGACATATACTTTTCATTGCTGTTCTTGTTGCCGAAGTATGCCCATGTATCCCCTGTTTCCGCATAGGTGATCGTGTTGAGCTTTGTGCCGTCCGGAACACCTTCCGGTGTCATGTCGTAAATGAATTCACCGCTCCCAAGCTCTGCCACAATAACATTTATGTCTATCTCTTCATCGGCATCTGCCATACCTCCGGTTACTCTGACCGTTGCGGTACCTACCGCTTTTCCCGTCACACGTCCGGAAGAATCTACAGCGGCGATGTTTTCATCTTCAACAGAATATTCTACGGAATCGTCCACAACATTTTCGCCGTCGCTCATATGTACGGTTGCTGTTATCTGCGCGCTTTCCGTAACCTCAATTTCCGTGTTGTTTGCACCAAGTGTAACGTCCATCGGGACAGAGCCTTCTCCGCCGTCAAGGATAAAGGTTTTTACCGTACCCTGTTTTCCGGGGGTTACGGCGGTAAACTTTATTGTATTCCAGCCTTTGTTCATCGAGACACCGGAAAATTCAAATGACGTATCGTTTCCGTAGGAGCCGGTATTTGTTTCCGAACCGCCGGAGCAGTCATAGCTTCCAGCCTTTTCGTCGGAGTCGTTTATATAAACCTCAACCGCACCGCCGCTCTGGAAATGCGGATTTGTGCCTTTCATCATGTAATCACCGGCAACGGGAACATACACATCCAGTACAACGCTTGCATCTGTTATCTCAATGCAGTTGTTAGTTACCGTTCCTCTGTTGTTGCGGAATCTTATTCCGCTTTCGCTGCTTGCGGAATTGTTTCTGAAAAACTTATTCGTTATATCTTCCGTAAACTCACCGACGGAAGAAACCTTATTTTTAACGATAACCGTGCAAAGGTCATATTTTATTGTGATTCCCGACCAGTTTGGTTCGGTTACCACAATATCAAACTCTTCAGGTTCAGCCAGCCCACTGCCGGACACCGTTACCGTCGCATTGCCCGCGCCAACTGCAGTTATCTTTCCGTTTGCATCAACCATTGCAACGTTATCATCGGAAGATGAAAAACTGACGTTTGTATCTTCTTCATATGTTCCGTCACTCATCAGGCTTGTAACGGTAATCTGTGCCGTTTTGCCCGTGCGAAGAGCTGTTGCACTTATTGTTGCAGTGCTTTTCATCGCTGCTTTGCCCGGACCGTTACTGATGGTAAAGGTTTTTACCGTGCCGATTCCGCCGACAGCCTCAAACTTAAAGCTGTTCCAGCCTTTATTGAGCGATATTCCTTCGATAATAAATTCTTCATTATATCCATAAGAATTAGCGCTCTGCGGCTTCGGATGCCTTTCCGCATCCGGAGTGGAATCATAGCTGCCCGCTTCAGTTTCCGAACCGTTTATGTAAACCTTCGTAACGCCGCCTGATGTGAAGTGCGGATGCAGACCGGACATTGTATATATCCCGGCAACAGGAACATATACATCAAGAATAAGATACTTTCCGGAATACACATCAATACAACGGTTGGTTGCTGTCCCGCGATGCCGGATTTTTCCGCCTGTACCGGAATTGAATCTGAAAAATCCGTTTGTCGCCCCTTCTGTGATTATGCTCATATCTTCCGTTGTTGCAGTGATGAAGCTGTGGATATCATACGTTATTGTTATCCCTTCACTCTCACCTGCCGATACTGCCGGAAGCAGAGATATGAGCATTGCAAGCGCAAGAACTGCGGATAAACATCTCTTCATTCGCTATTCCTCCTTTTTTAACTTACAGACTTTTATAATACTCCATTGCTTTTTTCATTGTTTCAAACGATTCTGCAAGGAATTCGTTTGTTCTTTCCTCCGGAAGGGTTTTTACCCACGGTGCCGTGATATAGCCGAGCACCTGCTCACGCTTCGGTGCACCCTTTTCAAAGTATTCCACCATCTCGGGCATATTGTAATCATTATGCCAATAAACCGAACCGGTAGGAACGTATGTATACCCTTGCTCCATAAACTTTGCCGCACATTCGCGGATTTTCACCTTTTGCGGAATCTGCTCGATAAACTTTATCTCGCCGCCGGAGCCATCCCCCGGGTCCTTTTCCCACTTTTCAATAGGCGTGAAGTGTTCCTCATGGAAGGCGTTGTAATACCATGGGGAGAGAAGAACTTCTTCCGGATCAATACGTTTCATAAATTCTTCTGTATGCTCAAACAACGGATCTGCCCATATCCACGGCTTTGCGCCCGTATCGTGAACGCAGTCGAAAAGGTACCGGAGATCGTGCCAGAAAAGTTCTCCCTTGCGGTAAACCACAAATTCGTCCTTTGCACACACCCAGTCGATTTCCTCATCCATGCCAAGATGGATATAATCCGGGTGGTCAAAAAGCTCGTAGACTTCATGAATAAGGTCGTTGCAAAGACGATAATACGGCGGTGTAGAAATCATTCGCTCGTATTCATGTAGCCACATTTTATGCCCCGTTGAGAAATTAAGCTTCGGGATAAGGGTTATCCCCATTTCTTTTGCACGTGCGACCTCACGGCGGACGCGGCTTCTGCTCCATGCACCTTCTATCGAAATTTCCGGATGCGTTGCATACTGAATGCCGTCGCCGCAGTCAAGAACGATTGTGTTAAAGCCGCATTCCTTTGATTTTTCAAGGATATACGTCCACACATCATTATCAAACGGCAGCGTATCAAATTTAGTCTGCCACATATGATAGCTCAGATGAATGAGAATACCCCACATTTTTTCGTCTTGTTTTTTCATAAAAATACCACCTTACATTATTTCTTATCATAAGAATAACACATTGCAAAGCGGTATTATATAACTATTTCGTATTAGTTTATCATTTTTTCAACCTGAATTTAATTTTCTGTTATTATTTTACAGAATTGAGAAAGCACGGCAATGGCCACACTTTTACAAGAAGATTTCTTGCTTTTCCCCGCTTTTATCCACCTTGACATTCCTATTGCTCTGTGATATATTTATTATAAATTCAACTTATCAGGCAGACAGGATGTGATGTTATGCGGTATGTTCCCGAGCTTCTTGAAAAATACGGTATAAAAGTGTATAAATCCTCGCCGCATGCCATTATCAGATCTTATGCAAGGGATGCGGATGTTCCTATTATCTTTGTCCATGATAACCATAAGCATGTTGTTCCGTATCAGATTGAATACCAGACAAAGACAGTTGCTTTTTGCAGGCTTTACTTCTTTATGTCAGGGAAATTCGGATTTATCTTTGATGATACGGCATATATGCCCGCCTACGGAGATGTCATAATCGTTCCCGAAAATACAGAAAGCAGATCATTCTTTTTCTCAATCACAAACACAGACTATTATGAAGTATCCTTCCCGCTCGAGCTTTTCAATAAAATAAATATCATAAATCCTTTTACAAAAGTGTTCCACGGGCAATACGCATCGAAAAGGAATGTTGTATCGCTTACCGGGGCAAACAGAGAAGCTGTTTTTAATGCTCTGAAAAAGATAGACGAGCTTGCACTTGAAGATAGCTTCAACGATTTTCTCGCCTATTCATATCTGATAAGAATAATGGATATCGTGGCTTCCGCGCAGGAAAATATAACAGACTCTGCCGATACGACGATCCTTCCGCCGAAGCTTCAGGCTGCGATAGACTATATCCACAGTAACTTTGCAACGCTCTCAGGCGTGGATGAGGTTTCATCAAAGCTTGGAATAACAAAAACATATCTTGCCCGCCTCTTTAAAAAGTTTGATTTCGGAACACCGAACGAATATATCAACGAGGTTCGTATATCCCACGCAAAATATCTTCTGGACAACGGCTACTCTCCCACACACGCCTGCTATAATTCAGGCTTTACAAACTATTCTTATTTTGTTACGCGATTTAAAAAGATTACGGGAACAACTCCGTCAAGATACCCCGGCACAACAGAAGAATAAGGTTGAAAAAACGAAACTGTACTACGAAATAAAAGTAGCACAGCTTCGTTTTATTATATATAATATGTATAAGCAAAATAAAATGGAGGAATTTTTCGTGAATAATCCGGAGCTTATAAAAAGAGAAAAATATGATGTGATAGTCGTCGGCGGAGGTATCGCCGGTGTTTCGGCTGCAGTATCCGCCGCACGGCAGGGGATGCGCGTGCTTCTCCTTGAAAAGCTCGTCAACCTCGGCGGACTTGCAACGGAAGGGTTGATTTCGTTTTACGAACCGCTTTGCGATGGCTGCGGAAATCAGCTTGTTTGCGGCATTGCAGAAGAGCTTATAAAGCTTTCGTATAAATACAGCTTCGACAACCTCTCCGATGACTGGAAAAACAAAAACGCATCTCCCAAAGGAAGATATGAAACCTTTTATTCGCCCACTGTTTTTTCACTCGCACTTGAAGAATACGTTCTGTCAAACAACGTAAATCTTCTTTTTGACACTCTCGCCACATATCCCGTAATGAACGGTAACCGTTGTGCCGGAATTATTGTCGAAACGATAGAAGGGCGCGAGTATTTTGAATGCGAGGTAGTTATAGACGCAACAGGAAGCGCCGCTGTTATGCACCGTGCAGGTGTCCCCACCGTTGAAGGTGAAAATTTTATGAGCTATGTGACGCACGGGTATGAAGTCGAAAAGCTCAACCAAAACCCCTGCGACATACGCAAATGGAGCTGGATAGCGGGCGGAAATGACCTACCAAATGATAACCATTTAAAAGGCATTACTGCAAAAAACGTTACGGATTATCTTATTTATGGAAAAATGCATCTGCTCGAAGAGCTTAAGAAGCAAAAGCGCGATGCATACGATATTATGACGCTTCCCGGAATGGCACAGCTTCGGAAAATCAGGAGAATAGTCGGTAAATCTGATTTCTGCGCTGTTGATGGAAAAAAATATATTGATTCTATCGGCAGTTGCGGTGATTGGAGGCTTAACGTAGATTTCGGAAAGGAGTATCAAATCCCGATAGGCGCATTGTATAACGAGAAGTTTGACAACTTAATCGCTGCCGGACGAATAATTTCTGCTCCGGACCCTGATGGATGGGAGATTGCAAGAGTCATCCCGACCTGTGCGCTGACAGGTGAAACCGCAGGCAAAATGGCAGCACTATGTGTCAAGCATAACTGCTCTGTTGATGATGCGGCAATAAAATATTTTGAAATCTTCAAAATATGAAAATACAAAATTACGGTCTCGTAAATATCCTTGCGAATACCGGAATTTTCCACCTGACCAAAATGACCTCCGGCATCTGCCGGAGGTCATTTCGTCGTATCATCGGTTTATTCTTCTTCGTATGAATTTTATAATTTCTTCAATTGGGATGATGGAAAATGCAAGAATCGTTGCAACGCCGTATTCCTGTGTATCAAGGCGTGCAAGGGAGAAAGCATCCGCAAGGAACGGAATTTCCACAACAAGGGTTACGAGAACAAAAGACACGACCGCCGCGCCCCACAGCCAGAGATTTCTGCTCTTCATCTTAAATACGGAACCCCGAAGCGAGCGCAGGTTGAACGAATGGAAAATCTCCGAAAACGCAAGCGAAAGAAAAGCCATTGAGGTACCAAGTGTATTCGCATCATATCCGAGAGCCGCCGCACCAAAGCGCACAACGTGATCGGGATAAAGCACATCGTGACCTATAAAATACGATGCAAGCGTAATCGCCGTCAGAATAACTCCCTGATACACAACGCCGACTCCCACACCTCCGGCAAACACACCCTCGCTCGGTGAGCGCGGTGCGCGCTTCATGAGGTCATTCTCAGGCTTTTCCATACCGAGCGCAAGCGCCGGCAGACAGTCCGTTACAAGATTTATCCACAGAAGGTGAACCGGTCCAAAAAGTGTAAAGCCCATAAGGGTTGCAACAAAAATAGAAAGCACCTCAGAAAGATTGGACGCAAGCAGGAACTGGATGCATTTTCTTATGTTGTCGTAAATTCTGCGTCCCTCGCCTACCGCCGATACAATTGTCGCGAAGTTGTCATCCGCAAGAATCATATCAGCAACGTTTTTCGTCACATCCGTTCCGGTAATACCCATACCGACACCGATATCGGCATTTTTTATCGACGGCGCATCGTTTACGCCATCTCCCGTCATCGCGCTTATCTTGCCGAGCTTCTGCCACGCCTTTACTATGCGTGTTTTATGCTCAGGCTGCACGCGTGCATACACAGAATAATTTCTTACAACGCGGTCAAATTCCTCATCTGATAAAAGAGATAACTCCGCGCCCGTCATTGCCGCATCGGCATTCTCTATAATACCGAGCTCTCTTGCTATCGCAACCGCTGTGTCTTTGTGGTCACCTGTTATCATTATCGGACGGATGCCTGCGTTTTTGCATTCCTCTATCGCGCTTTTTA
>JAZLCV010000162.1:0-19781 GCA_045614365.1 Eubacteriales bacterium
AATTTTGTATGTTTTGTTTTGTGGCGGAATTTTTTCATTCCGAAATATGCCCCCACTGCACCGAAACACACTGCGCAGAGGATGAGCGTTTTTTCGGATATACGCCATGCGTTTTTCTTCGCCTTCCACTTGTCAATTCCGTAAAGAAGAAAAACGGCAAAGTTCCATATTATATATGCAAAAAAAAGATAATTATTCATAGCTTTTCCTCAATTTGCGCAGAATTTCCTCAAAATAATCCGGAAGAGAAGATTCAAAATACATTTCCTTTCCGGTGGACGGATGCACAAAGGTTACATTTTTTGAGTGGAGACACTGCCCCGCAAGTCCGAGCTTATCGCGCGCACCGTAGACGGAATCCCCGACAACAGGATGGCCGATATGCGACATATGAACGCGGATCTGGTGCGTGCGCCCCGTTTCTAAAAGGCAGGATGCATATGTAAAGCCGCGATAGCGTTCAAGCACGGTATAGTGCGTTGTGGCATCCTTTGAGTTGCTTTCCGTTACCGCCATTTTCTTGCGGTCGGTTTTATGCCTGCCGATTGGCGCACTTACTGTACCGGTATCGTCACGAAGATTGCCGATAACTACAGTGTGATACTCACGCCGGACGGAATGAACCTTTATCTGTTCTGCAAGCCCGTTATGTGCGATGTCGTTTTTTGCGACAAGCATAAGCCCGCTCGTATCCTTATCAAGCCTGTGCACGATGCCCGGACGCAGGACTCCGTTTATTGCGGAAAGCCGCTCCCCGCAATGATACATAAGCGCATTGACAAGCGTTCCGTCGGGATTACCCGCTGCGGGATGGACAACCATTCCGCGGGCTTTGTTGATAACCAGCAAATCGTCATCCTCATACACGATATCCAGCGGAATATTCTGCGGGACAACATCAATTTCGCGTGGCTCGGGAATTGTTACTTCAATTTCATCGCCTGTGCGCATTTTATAATTCTTTTTGAGCGCCGAAACGCCGCCGCTCTCAATGAGAGCCGCTGCGGCGTTTCTTGTTATATCCAATTTTTGCGAGAGGAACACGTCAAGACGTGTTCCTTCATCACATAATTCTGCCGTAAGGCGAGTTTTATTCATCTTTCTTTTCTACCTTATCATAAAAGAATATTGCGTAGACAAAGAACAGGACCGCACCGACGGTTACGCATATATCTGCGACATTGAAAACCGGGAAATTGATAAGCTCAAAATCGAACATATCAACAACCGCACCGCGGAAAACGCGGTCGATAAGATTCCCGAGCGCACCGGAAAGAATCAGCGTGATTCCCCAATTGCCGAGTCTTGAGCTTATTTTCTTTGCCGAAAGAATATAAATCATAAAGATACACGCGACAATCGGAATAACTGTCAGAAGAAAGGTTTTCCCCTGAAGTATGGAGAATGCGGCACCGGTGTTTTCAACATAACGCAGATTGAACACACCTTCAATAACCGGTATCTCCCCAAGCGGTCGGAGAGCCTTCACTGCCCACAGCTTCGTAGCCTGATCAAGTGCCGCAAGGAGCACAACGGTTAAAAACTGAACAATCACCAACTTACCGTCTTACCCCTTAACAACAGCGGTACAACGCGGGCAAAGCTCCGGATGCTCCGGATCGGTTCCTGCATTTTCCGAGAAAGTCCAGCAACGCGGGCACTTTACGCCGGGTGCCTTTTCAATTCCTACTAAGATACCGTCAATTTCACTACCTGCAGCTTCATCCTTTACAACACTTACCGCCGATACAATAAAGAGCTTATCAAGGCCGTCGATTGCATTGATGAAATCATACGCATCGCCGTTTGCAGATATTGTAACCTTAGCTTCAAGCGACTTGCCGATTTTCTTCTCCGCACGTGCTTCTTCAAGAGAACGGTTTACACGGTCACGAAGAGCAGCAACGCGCGCCCACTTCTGTTCAAGAGCTTCATCAAGAACTTCGTTATCAACCTTCGGGATATCGTTGAGCATAACGTTTTCAAGGCGCACGCCGTTATGATGCGGCATTGCCTTCCAGATTTCATCACTTGTAAATGCAAGAATCGGAGAAAGGATACGTACAAGGGTATCAAGGATGCGGTAAATAACAGTCTGTGCACCGCGGCGGGAAGCACCGTCAACACTGTCACAATAAAGTCTGTCCTTGATAACATCAAGGTAGAAGTTGGACATATCTACAACGCAGAAATTGTGTACAGCGTGAACAACGGTATAGAACTCATACTTGTCATATGCTTCAATGCAGCGGGCAAGGAGAGAATTAAGACGCGAGAGTGCCCACTTATCCATTTCACAAAGCTCAGCCGTCGGAACACAGTTGTTCGGGTCAAAGCCTGCAAGGTTTCCGAGGATATATCTTGAAGTATTTCTTATCTTGAGGTAAGTGTCGGAAAGCTGCTTGAAGATCGCATCAGAGCAACGCATATCCTGACGGTAATCAGCGGATGCCGCCCAGAGACGGAGGATATCCGCACCGTACTTTTCGATGATTTCTTCCGGAGCAACACCGTTGCCGAGAGACTTGTGCATTGCCTTTCCTTCACCGTCAACAGTCCAGCCATGAGTGAGAACCTGGCGGTACGGAGCCTCGCCGCGAAGCGCAACAGCTGTGAGAAGCGAGGACTGGAACCATCCGCGGTACTGGTCTGCACCTTCAAGGTAAAGGTCTGCCGGCCAGCACTTGGGAGAATCAAGTTCCATAGAAGCTATATGAGTGGAACCGGAGTCAAACCAACCGTCGAGGGTGTCGGTTTCTTTAGTGAAATGAGTTCCACCGCAGTGCGGGCAGACATAACCCTCAGGCATAAGCTCGGAAACATCCATCTCAAACCATGCGTTTGAACCCTTTTCACCGAATATCTTTGAAATTTTCTCAATTGTTGCATCGTCGCAAATCGGCTTCTCGCACTTTTCACAATAGAAAACAGGAATCGGGAGACCCCAGTGACGCTGACGGGAAATACACCAGTCTGCACGCTCACGAACCATTGATACGATGCGGTCATAACCCCATTCAGGGAACCACTGTACCTTGCCGCAAGCAGCAACCGCTTCATCCTTGAATGCATCAACAGAGCAGAACCACTGATCTGTTGCACGGAAGATGATCGGTCCCTTACATCTCCAGCAGTGGGGATAGCTGTGAACGATATCTTCAGATGCAAAGAGCGCACCTGATTCCTTCATATCTGCAAGTATTACGGGGTTAGACTCTTCAGTCTTCATTCCGGCATATTTACCTGCATAATCCGTATGGCGTCCTGTATCGTCAACCGGAACAACCATCTCCATTCCGTAACGGCGGCAGGTCTGATAGTCATCAGCACCAAAGCCCGGAGCCGTGTGAACACAACCCGTACCGGATTCCATTGTTACGTAATCTGCAAGAAGCAGACGTGATGTTTTCGGAAGGAACGGATGGTCTGCAAGCATATTTTCAAAGAATGCACCCGGATGATGGTCGATCACTTCAAATGAATCAAAGCCACCGATTTTCATAACCTTGTTTGCAAGAGCCTCTGCCATAATATAATTTTCGCCGTTCGGAGCTTTTACAATTACATACTCCTCGGACGGATTGAGCGCAATTGCAAGGTTACCCGGAAGCGTCCATATCGTAGTTGTCCAGATAACGAAATAGGTGTTTGAAAGGTCGATACCGGAAAGCTTTCCGAGGTCATCGTTCACCTTAAACTTTACATATACGGTTGTGCACGGGTCGCCCTTGTACTCAATCTCAGCCTCTGCAAGTGCCGTTTCACATACCGGACACCAGTAAACAGGCTTAAGGCCTTTATAGATATATCCCTTCTTATACATTTCACCAAAAATCTTGACCTCTTCAGCCTCAAATTTCGGATCCATTGTGAGATACGGATTTGCCCAGTCACCGAGTGCACCAAGACGCTTGAACTGATTTCTCTGTACATCGACAAAGTTCTCTGCAAACTTCTCACAAGCTGTGCGGAATTCCGGAATGGACATATGCTTGCGATCAAGCTTGTTCTGCTTTATAATTGCAGACTCAATCGGCATACCGTGGTTATCCCAGCCCGGAGTGTACGGTGCGGAAAATCCGGATACGTTTTTATAACGGACAATGAAGTCCTTTAAGCATTTGTTCATAGCAGTACCCATATGGATGCTACCGTTGGAGAACGGAGGGCCATCGTGAAGAATAAACGGCTCTCTTCCTTCGTTCTTTTCCATTATCATCTGATAAAGATTATCGTTTTCCCAAGCTGCAAGCATATCCGGCTCACGCTTAGGAAGTCCTGCACGCATCGGAAACTCCGTCTTCGGCAGGTTAATTGTGCTGTTGTAATCCTGAGACATTCATATAACTCCCTTTACAGTATCGTTTTTATACTTTAAAATTAGTCTTCGCTTTTCATATCATAGCTTGTACCGAACTTGAGATTTTCAAACTCGACACGGTGGCGACGACGCGGCTTTTCAGCAGCAGCTTCAAGAGCTGCCATTTCTTCCTCAGTGGGAATATCACTTTCAAAAGATATTGTATCCGACACTTTTTTCATATCGGCATCTTCATCTTCTTCCGGTTCCTGCACGGGCTCGGCTTCGACGGCCTTTTCCTGAGCTTGTGCTTCTTCAAGCTTCATCTTTTCTTCAAGCGCCCTTGCTATTTCATCCAGAGTATCCCCCATACGGGAAGACTCAGAAACAACTTCTGTCTGTGGGATCTCGGGTGCAACTGCGTTCTTAAGTCCGATAAACTTTTCGCTTTCCGCTGCAAACATTGCCGTGATGTTGTCAATAAATTGAGCTGTCTTTGCTCTTGCATCAAGAAGCTTTTTTTCCTCTGCTTCAACAAGCGCTGTAAGCTCACGGATACGCGCTTTCGCATCGTCGCTTGCATTTGCAAGCATCTCACGGCTTTTCTTCTCGGCATCCGCAATCATATCGTTTGCCATATTCTGTGCCGTTATAAGAGCCTTTCGCATTGCCTCGTCAACGCTTCTGTAATCCTCTACGGTATCCGCAAGAAGCTTAAGTTTCTTTTTGAGAACCGTGTTTTCTTTAAAAAGCGTTGTATAATCTTCAGATATCGCAGAAAAAGCCTTGTCAACATCCTCTGTATCATACCCGCCGAAAACGGCTTTGTCAAATTTAATTTCTTTTAGTTCATTAGGAGTAAACATTATCCCCATCACCTCTGATTTTTCTGTATTTCTTCTATATAATTATCACAGTATTATGCTGCGAATTACATCTATGAGAATGTATGCAACAAGCACCGAAAAGTCAATCGGAATCCCCTGCAGAAAAGGAATTTTCCATAAAATTTCTCGGATCGGTGCAAGAATCGGCTCTGTGACCGCATAAAGGAACTCACCTATCCCGCCGGTATTCGCACCCGGAAACCACGAAAGAAGCGCACGCACAATAAACAGAAGCTCATAAACGCGAAGAAACGCGCCTAAAAACCCCCGTATTATATTTATCAAACCCATAATTGTATTCCTCTTAAAAACCTGATCTTAGAAATAGAGACCGTTGTTTTCAAGCTCGTCAATGAGATCGCCCTTAAGGTCAACGTTATAAGGAGTGATAATATATGTGTTGTTTGCAACACGCTTGATCTGACCATCGTTTGTATATGCAACACCGCTTAAAAAGTCGAGAATTCTGCGTGCAGCATCCTTGTTGGTAGACTCAAGATTGAGTACAACGGTGCGCTTTTCCTTAAGATGGTCTGCAATCTCCGTTGCATTTTCATAACGCTCCGGCTACAAGAACAACCTGAAGCTGAGTTGTGGTATGAATGTTCACAACTCTGTCGTCACGGCGCGGGGGAACATATGCTTCGCGAACCTTTGCTCTGTCATCGCTCGGCATAAATTCTTCGAACTCATCCTCGTCTTCTTCAACCTTTGCCCATTCCTTAAACTTTTCCATAAAACCCATGATAACTTGTCCTCCTGAAATTTATTTCTTATGCTTAAGCCAAGGGGCGTAGACCACTTAAGTCTTAAGCATTTCGACTTCTCTTGGTTTAATAATGCCGGGCACCGAATATTCCCGTTCCGACGCGAACCATATTCGCACCGCACAGAATTGCATTCCGGTAATCACCGCTCATGCCCATAGACAAAAACTCCATACTAATATTATCGTATTTTTTTGCTCCAATGTCAATAAATAATTGCTTCATTTTTATAAAAAAGCTTTTTTGTTCTTCATCATCCTCTGAAAATGGGGGTATTGTCATCAATCCGCGCACCCGCACACCCGGCAATTTTGCAATATTCTGAACAAGTGTGTGTGCATTTTCGATATCCGCACCGCTTTTGTTTTCCTCACCGCCGATATTTATTTCAACAAGGATGTCCTGAACAATTCCGTGCTTTATGGCGCACTTTGAAATTTCAGCCGCAAGCTTTTCCGAATTCACGGACTGGATAAGAGAAACCTTGCCGACGATATATTTCACCTTATTCGTCTGCAGTGTTCCTATAAAATGAAGAGGTGCACCGGTATACGCCCCATCTTCATATTTTTCAAGAAGCTCCTGCACGCGGTTTTCGCCGCAGGCATCAATACCCGCCTCAACAGCCTCGCGGACACGGCATGATTCATTCATCTTCGTTGCGGCAACGAGCGTTATGTCCGCACCGGTTCTGCCGGTAAGCCTTGCCGCTTCGTCAATTTCGCGGCGTATATTCTGTATGTTTTCCGATATTGAGCTCATATCTTTACCTCTATTTTACTATTTTCTTATTTTCTAAACCCTTTGCGGAAACCACTATTTCATCATACAGCAAAAGCGACTTTATATCAGCCGTATCGTATGCCGAAACGTAATAGCTGTCCTTTTCGAATATAATGTCCACCGGCTTGAACTTAACCTGAGAATCAATCAGGCAATAAACACCGTTGACCCCTTTCTCACTGACTCTCAGAGCTTCTCTTGGCACCTTAAGTCCCGAATACGTTTTTATAACCGCGCGAGCAGAGGTTTTCCTCACTTTTGTAAAGTTCCCGATATGCGTGTTACACTCAAATACAACAAGCACACGTCCGTTTTCGGGATCTGTCAGACGTACAACCTCACCCGTAACCTGAGGAAGCGTTTTGTCATTGAACTTAAGTGTCATTTCCGCGCCCTCGTTAAAGCGTGCAGCACTTTTTTCATCAACTGTTGCCGCAAAATACCATATATTGCTTGAAACAAGCTTGCCTACGGCATTTTTGTCAGGCGTTGCATATTTTTCTCCTGTCGAAAGAAACTCCGAAATAGGTGACGTCAGCACAAGTGATGGGGTCATAACTGCCTCGTACCCATCAGCATATTGAGAAAAGTACCCGGCAGCAGATGCATAAATCCTGCTTTTGACAGTAGCCGCATTTCCAAGCTTTGCACGCTCTGTGCGAAGCTGCTCGATAACATTCAGAAGCTCTGACTTATCGCGGTAAATATATTCACGCATAAGCGTTGATAGCTTAAGCTCCTCAACGGCGGTATCGATATTCTCGGAAACAGGCTCCTGCTGCATCCTGACGAGCGATATGGCATATTCGGCAATTCTGTCATTTGCCGCGTTTATATCATAGCTTTCTCCGCTTTGCGAATAAAGCGCCGTCATTCTTTCTATCTGCTCATCAATATCTGCCGCCTCATGGCTTTTGCGTGCGGCATCCTCATTTGCATAAACAACCGCAACCGCGCTTCCGTTTGCAACGCGCTCACCCTCATACATATTCATCTCGAGCACACCGGAGCCGTAGTTTTTAACCATCACCCGCTCATCGCGGACAACGAAACCGTCCATCTGCACGGCATCGTCAACCTCGGTGTATACCGCGCTTACCGTTCTTACCGGGTTATACAGCGCCCGGTATGCCTGATATCCTATGTATGCGCATAGCAAAACCGTAAGCACAACCGTTATTATTCTCGGAATCATGCTTTCCTTTTTCATTGCATCTGTGCCGTAGAGGAATTATCCTATAACGCAATCCTCCCCCAGCTCCTCCTCTTCGCTTGGTTGGAAATATCTCAGTGCACGTGAAGGAACAACCGTCGAAATTGCATGCTTGTATATAAGCTGCTGGCGTCCCTCGCTCACAAGCACTACAGTAAAACAATCAAAGCCGCGTACAATTCCTTTAAGCTGAAAACCGTTTGTAAGAAATACGGTAACACTTACACCCTCGGCTCTCGCCTTGTTTAAAAATACGTCCTGCAACCCTGCTGTTTTTGTCATGATAAATCACACTCTTTCTTTATACATTTTTACTGTATATTATATATCACCGAAAGAGATGAAATTTATCGAAGATTGTAGTACATCGGAAAAATTTTTTGCTTTATCAACTGCTATCCAGTTTATGCTTTTATTGCGACGAAACCACGTCATCTGACGCTTTGCATACCTGCGCGATGCCTGCTTTATACTCTCAACCGCTTCATCCGGCGTGCATTTACCTTCCAGATATGAGACGAGCTCTTTATACCCTATCGCCTGCATTGCAGTTGTATCGGAAGAAAGACCGGAAGATAAAAGCGTTTTTACCTCCGCCTCAAGCCCTGCCTCCATCATCAGGTCCACCCTGCGGTTTATCCTGTCGTATAACAGCTCTCTGTTCTCGTACATAAGACCAATATATACTGCATTATACCGCGGCGGGCATTTTTTGCTTTCTTCATCGTGAGCGCTTATCGTTTTTCCGCTCATATTATAAACCTCAAGCGCACGTATTACGCGCTTTACGTTGTTTTCATGTATCTGTTCCGCCCGCTCGGGGTCTACCGCACGGAGCATGGAATGCATATATGCGGCGCCGTGCTTTTCGTACAAATCAAAAAGCTTGCGTCGGCACTCCTCATCCCCGTCATACTCTGCAAAATCTGTTCCGTTAACAAGAGAATCAACATACAGTCCCGTGCCGCCGACTATTACCGGAAGCTTACCGCGGGAAAGTATATCATCTGTAATCGTTCCCGCCTCTTTTACATACCGTGCAGCAGAATAGGTCTCCGACGGATCAACAACCGAAATCATATGATGCGGAACATTCTGCATTTCATCCCAAGTCGGCTTTGCCGTTCCGATATCCATTCCCCGATATATCTGCATCGAATCGCACGAAACCACCTCGCCGCCGAAATGCGCGGCAAGCGCTACGGAAAGCGCGGTTTTCCCGGATGCCGTCGGTCCTACGATACAGACCACTCTTTTACTGTTATATTTCATATTAAATCACACTGTTCGCTTGAATTTCTTTTCAAGCTCATTTTGGGTATACTCTATCATAACCGGTCTGCCGTGCGGGCAATAACGGATATCGTCATTTAAAAGCACGCGTTTTGCAAGAGCGAAAAGCTCCTCGGGACTGTTCTTCTGCCCCGCTTTAATTGCCGCCTTACACGCAACGGAATACATTGTTTCCGAAATCACCTCCGGAAGCGATGCGCGCGCTCCGCTTGAAAGCGTTTCTGCAAGAGAATCAAGAACAGAGACTGCATCATGCGCATCTATGCCGTCCGGTACAGCAGAAACCGCAACCGAACCGTCACCGAAATCATCTATTTCAAATCCGAGGTTGAAAACCTCCTCACGGTTATCAAGAAGCGCGGCAGCTGCACGCTTGTCAAGCGACATAATCTCCGGAACAAGGAGAAGCTGAGTCTGAGGTGTGCCCACGCTCCGGCGCAACTTTTCAAAGATGATCCGTTCATGCGCGGCATGCTTATCTATAAAGACAACGGAGTTGCCGCACTCAACAATTATATATGTGTTCATTGCCTCTCCGATATATCGGATGGCAGGTTCTTCTTCCTTTACCGCGGCATTCTCCGCTTTTTTATCGTCGCAGACGGGAGCCGAAACGCCAACTTCCTTCGGAGTTGTGTCCGTATGCTCGGGTTCGGGCTTGCGTTCAGTCTCCTTCTCCACTTTTACCTCAGGCAAGTTATCAAACTTTACACCGTCTTTTTTAAAGGTATATTCCGGCATCGGAGGCGCAGAAAGCACCGTGCGCATACCGCCGGAAGAGTGCTTGAAATCAAGCATCGGCATTTGGGGCACGTCGCTTTTGATTACTTTTTCCTCTTCCTTTTTATTCGGAAGCTGCGTTTCCGAAGCTGCAGGCTTTTCTTCAAACACCGCTATACGTGTCTGGTTTTCGGTTATGTTGTCAACCTGAAGCGGTAGGGACTTCTGTACCTGCGGCGGGACAATCTCCCTCTTTTCGCTTTTCTCCAAAGCCGTTTTTACGGAAAAATAAATAAGATCAAACACGTCACGCTCACGCGCGAACTTCACCTCGGTCTTTGCGGGATGTACATTCACGTCCACCTGACCGAGCGGAATTTCCATCATAAGAACGCATGTGGGAAAACGCCCCTTCATTATGCGCTCCTTATAAGCATTGTCAAGAGCAACGGAAAGCATACGTGATTTTATCGGTCTTCCGTTCACAAAGAAGAACTGCATTGCACGGTTTCCTCTTGATGACTGCGGAGAGCACGTAAAGCCCTCAACCTTCATCCCGTGAAGATCCTGTGCAACCTCATGCATATTGTTTGCAAAATCGCGCCCGAAAAGCGCATATATACAGTTTTTCATAACACCGTCACCCGGCGTGTGCAAAATATCCTTGCCATCTTTTATGAACTTTACCGACACCTCCGGATGCGAAAGCGCGGCAGACTTCACGACCGATTCTACCGATGCAGCTTCCGTTGCATCCTTCTTTAAAAAGCGCATACGTGCAGGTGTGTTGTAAAAAAGCTCACGCACGATGATGGTCGTTCCGTCAGGACAACCGGACTCACTCTCACGGACTACCTGCCCTGCTTCAACGCGCACGGCGATACCCATTTCCGCTTCGGCAGATTTTGTGATAAGGTCTATTTTTGAAACAGACGAAATTGCCGCAAGTGCCTCTCCGCGGAAACCGAGAGTAGCTATTTGTTCAAGGTCGTCTGCCTTCGATATCTTACTTGTAGCGTGGCGTAAAAACGCCGTTTTTGCGTCATCCGGTTCCATGCCGCAACCGTCATCGGTAACACGGATATAAGTTATTCCGCCGTTCTGTATTTCCACCGTTACGGACTGTGAATGAGCATCAATTGCGTTTTCCACAAGCTCCTTTACAACCGAGGCGGGATTTTCGACGACTTCTCCCGCTGCTATCATATTCGCAATATGCTGACCTAAAACGTTTATACGTCCCACGAAAATCCCTCCTTTTTACAAAAAACAATTATTCGGCTTCACGCGCGCGCTTTGCGATATCAAAAAGCACGGATATCGCCTCAAGCGGCGAGAGCGTGTTTACATCCATATGTGCAAGCTCGGACAGGATAAGGTCACCCTCGTGCGAGCGCACGCGCTCCTTCGGTATTACAAACTCAGGCTTTGTTATCGCCTTATCTTCTTCAAGACTTTCAAGGATTTCTCTTGCGCGGAGCGTCACGGAATCCGGAATTCCGGCAAGACGGGCAACCTCGATACCATAGCTGTCATCGGCACTTCCTCGCACAATTTTGCGCAGGAAGGTTATATCAAAGCCGTGCTTTTTGACGGCAATGTTGTAATTCTTAACACCGTCAAGCTTACCCTCAAGCTCTGTAAGCTCGTGATAATGCGTTGCAAACAGAGTTTTTGCACCGATGCATTTCTTATCGGAAACATACTCTATAACCGAGCGCGCAATTGCCATACCGTCAAAGGTAGAGGTTCCGCGCCCTATTTCATCAAGGATGATGAGGCTTCTTTTCGTTGCCTTTTTTATAATCTCGGAAACCTCGCTCATTTCAACCATAAACGTAGACTGACCTGAAGCAAGGTCATCCGATGCGCCGATTCGGGTGAAAATTCTGTCAACAACACCTATTTCCGCGCTTTTTGCCGGAACAAAGCATCCGACCTGCGCAAGAAGCGTGATAAGCGCGACCTGACGCATATATGTGGATTTACCCGCCATATTCGGTCCCGTTATTATTGCCATACGGTTATCGCCGCAGTCAAGATGCGCATCATTCGGAACGAAAAGCGAGTCTCGCATTACACGTTCAACAACCGGATGCCTGCCGTCCTTGATTACGATTTTCGAGCCGCAGTTTACCTTAGGTCTGTTATAACCGTAACGCGCAGATACAGACGCAAAGTTCACGATAACATCAAGCGTTGCAAGCGCAGTTGAAGTTTCCTGGATGCGGACGGTGTTTTCGCACACGCGGTCACATATTCCGCGGAATATTTCATGCTCAAGGCGATACAGCTTTTCCTGTGCACCGAGAAGCTTTTCTTCAAGAATTTTAAGCTCTTCCGTTATGTAACGTTCACCGCCGGTAAGTGTCTGCTTTCTGATGTAATGCTCCGGGACTTCGCCGAGGTTCGATTTTGAAATTTCTATATAATAACCGAAAACGCGGTTATAGCCTATTTTAAGATTCTTTATACCCGTTTTTTCCTTTTCACGGGCAGTAAGCTCTGCCATATACCCCTTGCTGTCCTCCTGCATACGGCGAAGCTCATCAACATCGGCATTATAGCTCTTGCGGATGATTTTTCCTTCGGTGATCGTTGTGGGAGGTTCATCGTCAATAGCATCGCTTATAAGCGTATACATATCGCCGAGAGCATCAATCTTCTCGTTGAGACCTCGCAGCATACTTGCATCAAATACACGTAGCTTTTCCTTTATAGCAGGAAGTGCTTCGAAGGTTTTGGACATTGCCACAAGATCTCGCGCATTTGCAATGCCGTAAACAACACGTCCGAGCAGGCGCTCAATATCACGCACAAAACGCAGACTTTCATTAAGCTCTTCACGAAGCATCGGCTCTGCAACAAGTGCGGCAACGGCATCAAGGCGCTCATTTATATCGTCAACCTTCATAAGCGGCTTATCTATCCAGCTTTTGAGAAGGCGGCTTCCCATAGAGGTTTTTGTTTTGTCAATTGCCCAGAGGAGAGAACCGCGTTTTTCCTTACTCCGCATTGTTTCGCAGATTTCAAGGTTTCTGCGCACGGACGGATCAAGAAGCATATACTCTTCTCTGGAATAGAATTCCATCTTATTTATATGGGAAAGGTTTGTTTTCTGCGTCTGGTGAATATACGCAAGAAGCGCGCCTGCGGCATTTACCGTAGGACTGTTCTCCGCAAAGCCGACATCGGAAGGATTTCCGACACAGAAATGTGCACAAATGGCATCGCGGGCATTTTCAAAAACAAAGCCTTCATCATAACCGCACTCAACATTTATGCGGAGATTTTTCTTCATATAGTCACAGGAAAACGCATCCATGGAAAAATCAAAGTTTACAATCGCCTCACTTGGCGAAAACTTTACGATTTCTCCCATAACCTGATCCTTGGTATCACTTCCCGTAAGCTCGCAGCATGAAGCCGAGCCGGTTGAAATATCTATAAAGCACACAGCTGCAGACGTTTCGGTAAAGTATATACTGCAGATGTAGTTGTTGCTGTTTTCATCAAGCATTGTGTTCTCGATAACCGTACCCGGCGTAACAACTCTTACAATATCACGGTGGACAAGCTTTTTCCCTTTTCCTGCATCCTCTGTCTGCTCGCATATCGCAACCTTATATCCTTTTGCGATAAGGCGGGCAATGTAGGTCTCTGCAGAATGATACGGAACACCGCACATCGGCGCGCGCTCGGGCATACCGCATTCTTTGCCTGTGAGCGTAAGCTCAAGCTCACGCGAGGCAATATTGGCATCCTCGAAAAACATCTCATAAAAGTCACCGAGACGGAAGAACAGAATACTGTCTTTATTCTGCTCTTTTATCTGGAGATATTGCTCTATCATCGGAGAATATTTCTGTTCACTCATACCGTTACCCACTTCGTTTAAATTAATTCACCGTACATTCCCCACTTGGAGGAATCTGTAATGCGCGCTTTTGTAAAAGTTCCCACAAGAGAACTGTCTCCCTTGATGTAAACCGGGCGGTTGCTTTCGCATCTCGCAAGAAGATTATATCCCTTCTGTTCCTCCTGAACTGCTTCGACAAGGACATCCACCTCTGCCCCCAAAAGCATTTTGCTCTTTTCTTCGGTAATACTGTCCTGCAAATCGAAAAGGCGTTGGAAACGTGCCACCTTTTCACTGCGCGGTGTGGGGTCCTCCATCTCTGCGGCGGGTGTGCCGCTTCGCTTTGAATATATAAACACAAACAAACCGTCAAAGCCGATATCACGCGCAAGGCGCATTGTTTCTTCAAAATCCTCGTCGCTCTCTCCGGGGAAGCCGACTATAACGTCGCTCGTTACGGAGATATCCGGCATTTTGCTCCTTGCATACGCAACAAGCTCACGGTATTTCGTGCTGTCATACCGTCGGTTCATAAGTCCCAATATCCGGTCACTGCCCGATTGGAACGGCAGATGAATATGCTTTGCAACCTTCTCGCATTTTGCCATTGTATCAAACAAACGCGGGGTTGCATCCTTCGGATGGCTCGTCATAAAGCGTATTCTGAAATCACCGGGTATCTCGTTTATCATTTCTAAAAGAGAAGAAAAATCCACGTTCTCATCAAGGTCGTTTCCGTAAGAATTTACATTCTGACCAAGAAGCGTTACATCGCGGCAACCCTCGCGCACAAGAGAAGCAACCTCGGCAACGACCTTCCGAGGATCACGTGAACGCTCTCTTCCGCGGACATAAGGGACGATGCAGTAGGTGCAGAAGTTATTGCACCCATACATTATCGAAACCCACGCCTTTGTCTTGTCCTTGCGAAGCACGGGAAGCCCCTCTGCAATATATCCGTCGGACTTTTCTATATCAAACACGCGCTTTTCACCGCTAAGGGCACGGTATAAAAGCTCCGGAAAACGCGGCAGGGCGTGAACACCAAAAACGAGCTTTACGTGCGGATAGCTCTTTTTAATCTTTTCCGCCATCTGCGGCTGCTGAACCATACATCCGCACACCGCGATAAGGCAATTTCTTTTTCTCTTGACGTGGATAAGCTGACCTACGTTTCCGAGAACTCTTTGCTCTGCGTGCTCACGCACGGCGCAGGAGTTTATAACAATAAGATCAGCATCGTTTTCATCAAAGACTTGCGTGTATCCCATTTCCATAAGAATACCGCGGATAATCTCGCTGTCCGCCTCATTTTGCTGGCAACCGTAAGTGTCAACGAACGCAGTGGGACGCTTTCCCATATTCAAATCTGCCACAGCGCGGATGTATTCCTGCTGACGGCAAAGCAATTCTTCCGGAAGCTCTTTAACATTCATAATTTTCAAAAATTCCCCATTCTTATGAATATACAAATAATCATTGTATATTATACCATAAGCGCAAGCGAAATGGTATAATATAGCCATATTTTCCGGTTTCCGGCAAAGCCGGAGAGGAAAACGGCATTAAATCAGTATAATAACTGCTATTAGCAGTTATTATACCACATCTTGTGTCCGATTTAAATACTTTTCTACAAAATTTTCAAAAAAAATATTTTTTCTCCATTTATTGGAGAAAAGTTTTAATTCTCTATTGATTTGCTGCTTTCTTTTTGCTATAATACAATAAAATTCAGTTTCGAAAGAAGGACTGCTTTATGAAAACAGGTTTTTCCAAAGTATGTATTAACCCGCCCTACGGTACGCCGATATGCGGATATTATGAAGAACGCCTTGTAAAAGGAATAGCGGATGATTTATTCGTCCGCGCAGTTGCATTTGATGACGGTGAAAGGAAAGCTGTCGTAATCGCCGTTGATGTGTGCTACTTCCCGCAAAAATACTTTGATGCAATTAAAGATGCAATTTGCGCAGCAACAGATGTTGAACGCAATGCCATTTTCATAAATTGCTCCCACACGCACACGGGTCCCGTTATCGGAAAGGACTTTGCTTCCGAGCTTCGCAGCAGCGATGCTTATGATGAATTTCTCATTACAAGCGTGCGTGATGCAGCCGTTTACGCAATTGCTGATTTAAAGGAAACAGAGATTGAAACTGCATGTAGCGAGGCAAAAGGAATTTCCTTTATCCGTCGCTACCGTATGCGCGACGGCTCAGTCGCAACAAATCCCGGCGTTGGCAATCCCGATATTGACCACGCACTCGGAACACCAAACGAAACGGTTAAGCTTGTAAAGCTCGTGCGTAGCGGTGCAGATGATATATTAATTGTAAATTTCGGCACGCATCCGGATTCCGTCGGCGGGGAATATATCAGTGCAGACTTCCCCGGTTATGTCTGCTCTACTCTTGAGACGGCACTTCCGGGAACAAAATGCATATTCCTTCAGGGCTTCCAGGGCGATGTAAACCACGTCAACCCTGCTCCGACCTCAGGCGAGAGTGCGATATCTGTAATCGACTTTGACAGTGTTCCCCGAAGCCTTGAGCTCGCACGTCATATGGGAAGAATAATTGCCGGTGCAGTTCTCGCTATCTGCTCAATCACAGAAAAGATAAATGCCGATAAGATTTCGTATGCTTTTTCAAGAGTTGATCTTCCCTCACATCAGGAAAACGACAAGCTTGAAGAAGCTAAAAGGATATGGACCCTTCACGAAAGCGGACGCGATGACGAGCTTCCGTATAAAGAAATGGAGCTCACAACAGTCGTTGCGGAAGCAAAGCGAATTGTTAATCTCCAGAACGGTCCGGAGTCTTTCCCGTTTTATCTCTCTGCCGTCAAAATCGGTGAGCTTGTTTTTGCCGGAATCGGCGGTGAACCGTTTACCGAGATAGGAAACAGAATTATAGATGCATCTCCGTTTAAGGAAACAGTTCTCTGCGCTCTCACAAATACTGCAGGCGGATATATCCCCACAACTCAGGCATACAGCGAGGGCGGATATGAAGCAAGAAGCTCTTCCCTTGCCCCCGGCGGTGATGACATTATCGTTGACGGTATGATAAAGCTTCTTCGTGGACTTAAGTAAATATTAGAATTTCAAAGCCGTGGCGGAAACAAGCTCCGCCACGGCTTTTCCGGTTACAAAAACTGCGATGCAAAATGCACCGCAGTTTTGTTTTTTGTATATGAAATTACTTATCAAGTCTTGCCTTGAGAGCTTCGAGCTGATCGTACATTTCCTTCGGCATTCTGTTGCCAACGCTCTGAATCTTTGCATAGAATTCCTCGAGGTTTGCAGCATCCTCTTTCCAGAGACCTGCATCGACAGAGAGAATATCCTTGAGGACATCGAGAGTTACCTCGTCCTCAATACCCTCGCGGTTGATGTCTTCAGCCTTCGGAACATAACCGATAGCTGTCTCGTTTGCGCCGATTTCATCATCGCAACGCTTGAGGATCCACTCGAGAACACGGAGGTTGTCGCCGAATCCCGGCCAGAGGAACTTGCCATCGTCGCTTGTTCTGAACCAGTTTGTGTTGAAGATCTTCGGCTTCTTTGTGATCTTCTTGCCCATTTCAATCCAGTGGTTGAAATAGTCACCCATATTGTATCCGCAGAACGGAAGCATAGCCATCGGGTCACGACGGACAACGCCGACTGCACCTGCAGCTGCAGCAGTTGTCTCGGAAGCCATAGCGGAGCCTACGAATACACCGTGGTTCCAGTCAAATGACTGGTAAACGAGCGGAGCAGTCTTTGCACGGCGACCACCGAATACGATAGCGGAAATCGGAACACCCTTAAGGCTTTCAAATTCCGGAGAGATGCACGGGCACTTGCAAGCCGGTGCAGTAAAGCGGCTGTTCGGATGAGCGCCCTTCTCGCCGGACTCGGAATCCCACGGCTCGCCCTTCCAGTTGATAGCGTTCTTCGGCGGGTTCTTATCAAGACCTTCCCACCAAACAGTGTTGTCCTCTGTGTTGTGAACAACGTTTGTGAAGATTGTATCCTGCTGGCAGGTTGCAAGAGCGTTCGGGTTTGATTTGTTGTTAGTACCCGGAGCAACGCCGAAGAAGCCTGCTTCAGGGTTGATAGCCCAAAGGCGGCCGTCATCGCCGACGCGGAGCCATGCGATATCGTCACCTACGCACTCAACCTCATAGCCCTTATCTTTATAAGCCTTCGGGGGAATAAGCATAGCAAGGTTGGTCTTACCGCAAGCAGACGGGAATGCTGCTGCGATGTACTTCTTCTCACCGTTAGGAGCCTTGACACCGAGGATGAGCATATGCTCAGCCATCCAGCCTTCATTCTTACCCTGGTAGGAAGCGATACGGAGAGCGAAGCACTTCTTACCGAGAAGAACGTTGCCGCCGTAACCGGAGTTGATAGACCAGATTGTGTTATCCTGCGGGAACTGAACGATATATCTTTCCTCAGGATTCATTGTTGCACGGCTGTGGAGACCGTGAACGAAATCAGCACTGTCGCCGAGGCTGTCAAGAACAGCCTTGCCGATACGTGTCATAATCTTCATGTTGAGAACAACATAGATAGAGTCGGTAATCTCAATACCTGCTTTTGCAAACGGAGAACCAACAACACCCATGGAGAACGGAAGAACATACATTGTTCTGCCCTTCATGCTGCCGTCATAAAGCTTTGTAAGCTTTGCATACATTTCCTTCGGATCCATCCAGTTGTTTGTAGCACCTGCTTCTTCCTTTGTGGGAGCGCAGATGAATGTACGGTCCTCGACACGTGCAACGTCATCGATAGCCGTTCTGTGGAGATAGCAACCCGGAAGCTTTTCCTGGTTAAGCTTGATCATCTCGCCGGATGCACAAGCTTCTGCGCGGAGAGCTTCAAGCTGCTCCTCGCTGCCATCGATCCAAACGACAGAGTCAGGCTTTACCAATTCGGTGATTTCCTTAACCCAATCGTTTACATACTTGTTTGTTGTTAAACTCATTGTGAATTTGCCCCTTTCGTAATTGTGCATTTTTTGCTATTTACTATTTTATTATGTTTTGACGCAAATATCAAGAGTAAAATAGAAGAAAATCAAAATTTTAACAAAAACTTTTTATTCATTTTGACTATAAATTAAAAAATCCATCGCATTATTCGTGTTTTTGTAAAAAATTTCCAGTTGTTTTCCTCCCGTTTTTGTTCTTACGCCCATTTTATTATTAATCTTTTTCTTTTCGCCATACATTTCCCGTGAGGTTATTTATGAAAAACAGTATATACTTTATTTTGAAAGGAATGATAAAATAATATGGATGTTAAAAAGGAAGTTAAAACAAAACTCACGCTAAATGGCACAATCAATCTTTTAAAAGAAAAAATCCCGCCTGCTTTCATCGTTTATCCGCTGAACTTTTTCGTGTCTTTTTTTCTGTCCCGCGGAGTTATTCTCGGCACATCTGCACCGTTCGGACTTGCTTTAAGCGCCGCATTCGGTATGCGCCGCGGGTCGGTTTTCGGACTGCTCGGCGCAACGCTCGGTTATCTCAGCATAATAGACGTCATTAATTCTCTCAAATACATAGCCTGCATCATTCTTATATATACTGCACAGTTTGTTTTCTCCGATACCTCATTTTCTAAAAAAACGTTTTTTGCCCCAATGACGGTTATTGTTCCGACGACGTGCATAAATCTTATCTTTCTTGCAGATGCCTCATTTCCGCTTTTTGATTGCGCACTTTATGCCTTTGAAATCACGCTTGCCGCCGCGTGCACACTTCTTCTCCCATACACCATCGGTTCGCGCAAGCTGCCCGGAAACCTCTTTTCCGCAGGAACACTTACACTGTGTTTGGCAGGAACCGTAACGTTGTGCGGATTTAAATTTTCAGGTCTTCTCTTTCCCGGACATATTCTCGCCTGCAGCATTATCCTCCTTTCCGCGTACACCGGCGGAATGACCGCAGGCGCGGT
>JAZLCV010000163.1:0-4891 GCA_045614365.1 Eubacteriales bacterium
ATTTTAGCGTTTAACACCCAAGCGGAAGTGTTTTACGGAGCAGAATTTAAGCGCCTGGGCGCAACCGTCATCGTAACCACGGCAGTCGGTAGTTACGAGCAAAAAGGCTTCGTTACGGACGCGCTAAAAAACGTAGATTACACCTACTTCTACACCTGCGGGCCCGAACCGATGTTAAAAGCGGTGTTCAAGGCAACGAACACTTCTGGTCAGTTCAGCTTTGAAGAACGCATGGGCTGCGGATTCGGCGCGTGCATGGGTTGTTCGTGCAAAACCGTAACGGGATATAAGCGCATTTGTAAGGAAGGCCCCGTTCTTAAAAAGGAGGAAATCTTATGGTAGATACCAAAGTCAATCTTCTTGGGATAGAGCTGGATAACCCCGTAATTCCCGCAAGCGGAACGTTTGGGTTCGGCTACGAATTTGCGGAAATTTACGATATAAACTGCCTTGGAACGTTTTCGTTCAAGGGCACAACGCGTGATGCGCGTTTTGGTAATCCCACGCCGCGTATTGCCGAGTGTACGGCAGGAATGATAAACGCCGTGGGGCTTCAGAACCCCGGTGTTGACAAGGTTATATCCGAAGAGCTTCCTAAGCTTAAAAAGTGCTTTGACAAACCGGTTATGGCAAATGTTTCGGGATTTTCAATTGAAGATTATGCCTACACCTGCGAGAGGCTGGATAAGGAAGATCAGGTCGGATGGCTTGAAGTAAACGTCAGCTGCCCCAATGTTCACGGTGGCGGTATGAGCTTCGGCACGGATCCTGCGGCTGCGGCAGAGGTTACCCGCGCGGTTAAGGCGGTAACCACAAAGCCGGTTATCATAAAGCTTTCCCCCAATGTTACGGATATTGTTTCAATTGCAAAGGCTTGTGAAGAAGCAGGAGCAGACGGAATAAGCCTTATAAACACTCTTCTCGGAATGAGAATTGATTTAAGGCGCAGAAAGCCCGTCATAGCAAATAAGATGGGCGGCTTTTCCGGCAGCGCAATTTTCCCCGTTGCGGTGAGAATGGTTTATCAGGTCGCTCACGCAGTTGACATTCCGGTTATCGGTATGGGCGGTGTTGCAAGTGCGCGTGATGTTATTGAAATGATGATGGCGGGCGCGTGCGCAGTTGAAGTTGGTGCGGCAAACCTTATCAATCCTACGGTCTGCCGTGACATCATAAACGAACTTCCGGCAGTTATGGATGAATACAAAATAGAAAATCTTAGTGATATTATACGTTGCGTATAGAAAAAGGAGTGTTTTAGTTATGGGAAAAGATGTAATCGTAGCATGTGACTTCAAGAGCGCAGAAGATACCTTTGCGTTTCTTGACAAATTTACCGGCAGAAAGCCGTTTGTAAAAATCGGTATGGAGCTTTTTTATGCTGAGGGGCCGAGTATTGTTCGCGAGATAAAAAAGAGAGGTCATAAGATTTTCCTCGACCTTAAGCTTCACGACATTCCGAACACCGTAAAAAAAGCAATGTCTGTTCTCCGCAACCTCGATGTTGACATAACAAACCTTCACGCGGCGGGAACAAAGCGTATGATGGAGGCGGCAATAGAGGGACTTACCCGCGAGGACGGCACACGTCCGCTTCTCATTGCGGTAACTCAGCTTACCTCTACCGACCAGGAGGCAATGGAGAATGACCTTCTCATAAAAGAGCCGATTGACGAAGTTGTTATGCACTATGCAAAGAATGCAAAGGACGCAGGTCTTGACGGAGTTGTCTGCTCCCCTCTTGAGGCAGAAAAGGTTCACACAACATGTGGCAAGGATTTTCTTACGATTACCCCCGGTGTCCGCTTTGCAGACGGAGATATAGGTGACCAGAAGAGAGTTATGACTCCTGCCGAGGCTAAGAAAATCGGCTCTGATTATATCGTTGTCGGACGTCCGATCACTGCGGCAGACGATCCCGTTGCCGCATACGAGCGCTGCATTGCTGAATTTGTTGATTAATTCGTCAAAGACTTGTCTTTGACGAGAAGGCTTTCCCTTGACGGGAAGGCTATAGAAAGGAGTTTTTGAAAATGGAAAAGTTAATTGCAAAGGATTTACTTAAAATACGTGCGGTGTTCTTCCGTCCGGACGAGCCGTTCACATGGGCAAGCGGAATCAAAAGTCCGGTTTACTGCGACAACCGTCTGACTCTTACCGATGTAGAAGTCAGAAATGATGTTGAAAACGGACTTGCAACACTTATAAAGGAAAATTATCCGGACGTTGAGGTTCTTATGGGAACATCAACTGCCGGTATTGCACACGCGGCAATTACCGGACATATTATGGGACTTCCGATGGGCTATGTCCGCTCCGGTGCAAAGGACCACGGACGCAACAACCAGATTGAAGGACGTCTTGAGCCGGGTCAGAAGGTCGTAGTTGTTGAAGACCTTATCTCCACCGGCGGAAGCTGCATCGAGGTTGTAAATGTTCTTCGTGAAGCAGGTGCTGAGGTTCTCGGTATCGTTTCAATCTTCACTTACGGTATGCAGAAAGGCCTTGACCGCCTTGCGGAAGCTAATGTAAAGAACGTATCGCTCACAAACTTCGACGTTATTGCCGAGGTTGCTGCAGAGGAGAATTATATAAAGGCAGAGGATGTTGCACGCCTTATCAAGTTCCGCAACAATCCGTCCGATGAAAGCTGGATAAAATAGTTTCGTCAAAGACAGGAGAAATAAAGATATGAGAAGTCTTATTGATATACTTGATCTCACGGTTGAAGAAATCGACGAGCTTATGCACGTTGCGTGCGACATAATAAACAATCCGTGGAAGTATTCCGAGATGTGCCGTGGAAAGAAGCTTGCAACGCTGTTTTTCGAGCCGTCCACGCGCACACGCCTTTCTTTCGAGGCGGCAATGCTTGAGCTTGGAGGAAGTGTGCTCGGTTTTTCCGAGGCATCAACCTCTTCCGCTGCAAAGGGAGAGAGTGTTGCGGATACCGCAAAGGTTATGAGCGCTTACTGCGATATCATCGCAATGCGCCATCCCAAAGAAGGCGCGCCGCTTGTTGCGGCAAGAAATGCCGATGTTCCCGTTATCAACGGCGGCGACGGCGGACACTGCCACCCCACGCAGACGCTTACCGACCTTCTCACAATTTACCGTGAGAAAGGACGTCTTTCCGATATAACAATCGGATTCTGCGGAGACCTTAAATTCGGCAGAACGGTGCATTCGCTTATCCACGCGCTTTGCCGCTATACCGGTATAAAGGTTATCCTTATTTCCCCAGAAGAGCTTCGTGTTCCGAATTATGTCAAGAATGAAAATGCGTTTGAATATGAAGAAACAACCTCTCTTGAGGAGGCAATTCCGAAGCTTGATGTGCTTTATATGACGAGAATACAGAAGGAGCGTTTTGAAACGGACGAGGAATATGAGCGCTTAAAAGACAGCTACGTCCTCACTCCCGAAAAACTCGAAAACGCAAAGCCGGATATGTGTATTCTTCATCCCCTTCCGCGCGTGAATGAGATAAGCGTTGCTGTGGATAAAGACCCGCGTGCGTGCTATTTCCGTCAGGTTGCAAACGGAAAGTATATCCGTATGGCGCTTATCTTAAAGCTTCTTGAAGAAGCAAGACGCGACGGCAATCCTGCGCTTGATGATTCTGACTACATAAAGGGCGTTCACCGTTGCTTCAATCCGCGTTGCATCACATCATGCGAGCAGGAGATTGAGCATATGTTCAAGGTCTCTCACTCCGGTGCGCACCGCTGTGTATACTGCGAAGCCCGCGCAAGAGAACTGTAAAAAACGATTGCAAATTGTAATATAAAAGCCAAAAACGACCGTGCGTTATCAAAATGCGCGGTCGTTTTGGCAAAAAACTGGCATAATTCTGGCAGAGAACTGGCAAAATAATGGCAAAAATTTGGCAAAAATTTGGCAACACAAAAAATCAAATATGTGATAATATAATCACAAGCCTGAAAACACGCACTTTTCCGGTGCGTGTTTTTGTATTTGTCGATGAGAAAGGGGAAGACAAAAATGACATAAGAAAATAATTGAAAAAGCAAACAAACTATACTATAATTATGAAAGGAAGGATAGCTATTGATAGATGATTTAAAAAAACGATTAAAAGAAACCGCCGAAAGAATAGCAAATTCACAAGCGGCGCAGAATATTACAACGCAAACACCCAAAACGCGCACAACAAAAAATACAACATCGATAAACAAATCAGGTGCAACGAGAAACGCAACAATAAAAGAACCAAAGAGGGAATTAGTTTCGTGGACGGATGATGATCCTCTAAAAAACTGGGACCACCGAGCATTTCTTGAAGGGTTTTATGAAGTAGACGGAACGACAAACGATTGGGAACGTGAAAGGCGTATGTCGCTGGTGGATGAAGCACTCAAAGAGATAAAAGAGCGTGACCGCAAAGCAATGCAGGAAAAATCCATACGCACAATTCCGCGAACCCAGCAAGGAGCCGGGAGTTACGGGATTTTTCCACTGCAAAGCGGAACATTTACCAGACTGCCGGGGAAACCCAATTCGCCCGCACAAATCACAACACGTCCGTACCGACTGAATGGAAACAGATATCCACAGCCGGTGAAGTATCAAAACTCAGCGAATAAAAACACCGTCATAGTAACGATGACAGACGGAACGAAGAAAGAACTGACACAAGAAGAACTTCGGGCAATTTATAAGGACGCACAGGAAAAAATGTCGGGACGGTATACCGGACAACACATAACAGGTGCAGCAACGTATGCCACAAACGCGGCAACGCCATCAAAAAATACGCAGACGAAAACTCAAACAGCAACAACCACTTCTACTGCACAAAGCCAATCCCGCGATGAATATGATGCCAATGTACGCAACAATTACAGAGCGCGACAGCAGGAGGAAGCGG
>JAZLCV010000164.1:0-10360 GCA_045614365.1 Eubacteriales bacterium
AAGTGCAAACAAAGAAGGAAACAGCTTGTTTTTCATTAAAACTCACCCTTATCTGTTATTTAAAGGAGTATATTCGGTGTTTCGTGATACGCACTTGTATGCAGGACGCATAATTCTTCCGCCGGTAAGTGCCTCTTCTATACGGTGGGCGCAAAGACCGGCAACGCGTGAAATTGCAAAAATCGGAGTAAAGAGGTCCTGTGGGATTCCGAGCATTTCATAAACTAAGCCGGAATACATATCAACGTTCGCGCAAAGCGGCTTATCGTTGTCTTTAACAGTGCGGAAAACATCGGGGGTAAGGCGCTCGACTGACTCGATAAGCTCGAATCTGTCAAGGTATCCCTGCTTTTCGCAAAGTGATTTTGCATGCTTTTTGAGAATGACGGCACGGGGATCGGATTTTGTGTAAATAGCATGACCCATACCGTAAATCTTTCCACTTTTGTCACCAACCTCACGGCGAATGATTTTTGCAAGATATTCGGAAATCTCATCATCACTTTTCCAGTTTTTGACGTTTGCTTCAATATCCTTCATCATATCAACAACCTGTTTGTTTGCACCGCCGTGGAGCGGACCCTTGAGTGAGCAGATTGCAGATGCGATTGCCGAATATGTATCCGTTCCCGAAGAGGAAAGAACACGGCAGGTGAATGCAGAGTTGTTACCGCCACCGTGCTCGGCGTGGAGAATAAGGCATTTATCCAGAAGTTTTGCTTCCTCATCAGTGTATTTGCGGTCGGAACGGATGCAGTAAAGCAGAATTTCTGCCGCGGAGAGGTTATCCGGCGGGACGTGGAGATACATGCTTTTGTTTTCGTAATAGTGGCGTTTTACCTGATATGCCTGCGCGGCGATTATCGGAAGGCGTGCCACAAGGTCAAACGACTGGCGCATCATATTTTCAAGCGATGTGTCATCGGCGTTTTCATCAAAGGAATACAAAGCAAGGACAGAGCGCGCAAGCTTGTTCATAACATTTGCACTCGGTGCCTTGATAATCATATCTTCCGTAAAGTTGTGAGGAAGAGTTCTGTGATGTGCAAGAATATTGTTGAATTCCGCAAGCTCATCCTTTGACGGAAGCTTGCCGAGCATAAGAAGATATGCAACCTCTTCAAAACCGAAACGGTTATCCTCCGTTATTCCGTTTATGATATCATCAATGTTTATGCCGCGGTAGGTGAGAACACCGTCCATAGGCATTTTTTCGTTATCTATAACCGTATATCCGCGGACGTTACCGATGGATGTAACACCGGCGAGAACGCCTGTGCCGTCCTGATTTCTCAGACCGCGTTTTACATGCGGGTTTTTGATAAGCTCGGGACTGACGAGGTTATTATTTCGGACTGTATCGCATACGCTTTTAATAAAGCCTTCGCTGTCACGGACTTTTATATCGGACATGTCTGTGCCTCCTGAATTAATATAATATATTATTTTATAATATTTTATAATATTTGGGAGAAATAGTCAATGGTTTATTTGTTATTAAAGGATTAAGGATGTGGATATTATGAGACGTTTTTTGTTACTTTGTGTTTGCCTTTGGGTGTTCTTGTTTGTTGCACCGCTTATAACTGTGGGAAGGAATGCGGCAAACGATGTGCCGACGCTTCCTGTACCGACTGCCGAGAAACCTGCAAAAAAAGAGCTTTCGGACTCCGCTGTCACGGTAACGCTTTTGAAAAACGAAAGTGTGGAGAGCCTTCCACTTGACGAATACCTTGCGGGAGTGGTTGCCGCCGAGATGCCTGCTCTGTTTGATGAGGAAGCACTGAAAGCACAGGCGGTGGCAGCGAGAACGTATACAATGAAGAAAATTGCGGCAGAGCCTGCAGCGGAGCATAACGGTGCGGCGGTGTGCGCAAACCCGTCCCATTGCAAGGCGTATGCACCGCTTTCCGAAACGGCGGCAGGATGGAACAGTGAGGCGGAAAAATACACGGAAAAAATCCTGCGCGCGGTTGCGCAAACAGACGGTGAAATTCTTTTGTATGACGGAGAACCCATAACGGCGGTCTTTCATTCCACGTCATCGGGAAAGACCGAAAATGCCGCAGATGTATGGGGCGGTAATGTCCCGTATCTTGTGAGCGTTGAAAGCCCGGGGGATAAAGAGTCTCCGCGGTATGAAGAGGAAAAGGCAGTGTCCCCCGCTGAATTTAAAAAGAAATTTTCCGAAAAATACCCCGATGCGGTCTATGATGAAAATCCTGAAAACTGGATAAGCAAAATTTCGCGCTCTTCCGCAGGAGGCGTGAAGTCGCTGTCTGTTGCGAGCGTTGCGGTGAAGGGGAGTGACTTCCGTTCGGTGTTCGGTCTCAATTCCACAAATTTCACGGTATCATATGCTGACGGAGAGTTAAAAATAAAAACACGCGGCTACGGGCACGGAGTCGGAATGAGTCAGTATGGTGCACAGGCGATGGCACTTGAGGGAAAGAAATACGACGAGATACTCAAAAGCTATTACAGCGGGGTGACTCTTGGGAAAATTCGGGAAAAAACCTCTTCATAAATGAGGCAAAATGTGCTATACTTATTGTTATTGAAAAAGAGCGCTGAAAGGAAGTGCAGTTTTGGATATATTTTCAATAATAAATAAGCTGTCGGCACATCCGTCTCCCTCGGGCTTTGAGCATTCGGCTTCAAAACGGATTGAGACGCTTATGTCACGTTTTTTTGACAAAACGGAAACGGATAAATCCGGCAATGTTTACGGTATAAGAAAATGCGGAAAGAAAAATGCAAAGTGCCTTTTGCTTGATGCACACATTGACGAGATAGGTCTTATCGTGACGGGAGAAGAAGGCGGATTTCTGCGCTTTGATACTCTCGGCGGCGTTGATCCGCGCATACTTCCGGCGTGTGAGGTAACAGTTCTGACAGAACCGCCGAAAAACGGAGTTATAACGGTTTGTCCTCCGCATCTTCTCACCCGTGAGGAAATGGATAATGCACTTGATATATCAGATTTGTTTATTGACGTCGGTGCAGAAGGGAAAACGGATATTCCGGTCGGAACCCCGGTCGTGTTTGATTCCGTGCCCGTGCGTCTCCGTGACGGGTATATCTCCGCACGGGCTCTTGATGACCGCGCAAGCCTTGCCGCAATTCTTGCCGCCGTGGATATGCTGAAGGGGAAAAAGCTTTGCTTTGATATTGTTGCGGTTGCAAGCGCACAGGAAGAGCTTGGCTGCCGCGGTGCAACGGTTGCAGGATATAAAATAAATCCAGACTGGGCAATTGCGGTGGATGTTACGCATGCAACGACGCCCGGTGCGGACAAGTCATCGACATTCGATGCCGGAAGCGGTGCGGCGATAGGTGTCGGACCGAATATGACAAAGAAAATGTCCGATGCACTCATTTCCGTTGCAAAGGACAGGAAGATTGCACATACCGTTGAGATTTGCCCGGGACATTCCGGCACAAATGCATGGACGCTTCAGACCGTACGCGAGGGAATTGCAACGGGGCTTCTTTCAATTCCGCTTAAGTATATGCACACTCCTGTTGAAACGCTTAAGAAAAATGACATTGAAGCTGTGGCAAAGCTCATATATGAGTTTGCGCTTTATCTTTCTGCGGGAGGTGCGAAGCTGTGATTGAAACGGTAAAGAAGCTGTGCGTCATTCCGGGTGTTTCCGGTGACGAAGAAAAGGTACGTTCTTTTGTGCGTGAAAGTGTCAAAGAGTACGCCGATGAAATCAGCGAGGATTCAATCGGAAACCTGTTCGTTTTAAAAAAAGGAAAAAAGAGACGCGAAAAGCCGTTTATGGTGTGCGCACACATGGATGAGGTGGGCATCATAATAAAGGAAATCACCTCTGACGGATACCTCAGATTTGATTTTGTGGGCGGAGTTGATCGCCGCGTGGTTATCGGTAAGCGTGTTCTTGTAGGAGAAAAAGGAATTCCGGGCGTTATAGGAATGCGCGCCGTTCATCTTACAACGCGCGAGGAACGTAAAAAAGCTCCGAAGACAGGCGAGCTTTGCATTGATATCGGGTGCGAGAAAAAGGCAAAAGCAGAAAAAATAGTCAGCCCCGGGGATTTCGTCGTATTTGACAGCGATGTCAAAATGCTTGGAGAGAACAGGATAAAGGCACGCGCTCTTGATGACCGGTTCGGCTGTGGGGTTATGCTGCAGCTTATAAAGGAAGAGCTTTTATACGACACGTGGTTTGTATTCACCGTTCAGGAAGAGGTCGGTTGCCGCGGCGCAACGGTTGCGGCGTATTCGCTTGCACCGGCATTTGCGCTTGTTCTTGAGGGGACAACCGCTGCCGATATTCCGTCCTCGGAAGGCGCAATGCGTGTGTGCGCACCGGGAAATGGCGCGGTGATAGGCTGTATGGACGGCGGAACAATTTATGATAAAAAGCTGTTTTCACTTTTGCGCGGTATGGCAGAGGAAAAAGGGATAAAGTGGCAGATGAAATCACGCGTTGCGGGAGGAACAGATGCAAGTCGCATCCATGTATCACGCGAAGGAGTAAGGACAGCCTCGCTTTCCCTTGCAACGAGATATATTCACTCTCCGTCAAGTGTTGCCGATGTGCGCGATATGGAAGCGGTGCGCTCTCTTGCGCGTGAGCTTATAAACTGTGAGGAGGAAATGCTTAATGCTTAGTATAACAGATATTCTGAAAAAGATGTACACGGTCAAGTCTCCCTCGGGCTTTGAGGGGGAAATGGCACGAGTTATTGCGGAAATGGCAGAGGAAGCCGGGCTTACCCACTGTACCGATGCGCTCGGCAATCTTGTTGTGCGCCGCTCCGGTGTCGGGAAGCGCGTACTTTTGGATGCGCATATGGACACGACCGGATTTCTTGCAACATATGTTGATGAGAAAGGATTCATACGCTTTGACACCCTTGGCGGTGTTCCCGTCGCGGAGCTTCATAACACCCCGGTAGAGTTCCTTGACGGAACTCCGGGAACGATTTCGTACGAGCAGAAAACGGCACTCAAGGACAGAAAAATGAGCTCGTTTTTCATTGATATCGGCGCAAAAGACGAGGCGCAGGCGAGAAAGTATGTTTTGCCGGGTGATGCGGCGGTATTTTCGGGAGAGCTGCGTGAGCTTCCGGGAAAAAGAATAGCGGCTCCGTATCTTGACAACCGGCTCGGATGTGCCGTTGCGCTTTATGCGATAATGTCACTCTCGGACTGCGATCTTGATGTATATGCATCTTTTTCTGTTCAGGAAGAGGTCGGTTGCCGCGGGGCAAAAACAGCGGCATATGCAACCGATGTTGATTTTGCCATTGTGCTTGATGTTACAGATGCCTGCGACACACCGGGATTTGACGGATACAGTGAAGTCAAAATGGGCGGCGGTGCCGCGATAAAGATAATGGATAAGGCGGCGATTGCACATCCTGCTATAGTTTCCGCACTTATCAGCTGCGCTGAGGAAAACAAGATTTCATACCAACGCGATGTGATCACTGTCGGAGGTACGGATGCCGGAAGCATTCACCTTACGCGAAACGGTATTCCGACAGGCGGAATAAGTGTTCCGGTACGTTATATGCACTCACCAAATGAGGTTGCAGACCTTGAAGATGCAGAAGCGGCGGCAAAGCTTCTTGTCCGCGCACTTGAAAGCAACGCAATTATTCTATAAAATATTATTTAAAATACTGTTTCAATGAGCATGCCTCAGCAAATGAGATTATGCGGTCATTGAGACAGTATTTTTCACTTGACAATATTCGACATGCGTGATATCATATAATCAAACAATTGAACGATTGTTCAATTGTAGATGTTTATGGAGGTTATATGATATGACGAAGACTTACAAGATTGAGGTTGATTGTGCCAACTGTGCAAACAAAATGGAGGATGCCGCGAACAAGACACAAGGCGTAAAGTGTGCAGTTGTCAATTTTATGGCATTGAAGATGCAGGTGGAGTTTGATAACGGCGCAGACGAAGCCGTTGTTATGAAAAATGTTCTTTCTGCGTGTCGCAAGGTAGAGCGTGACTGCGAAATTTATTTCTGAGGTCTTGTGTCATGAACAGGAAACAGAAAAAAAGTCTTGTACGCATACTATGTGCGACAGCGCTCTTTGTTGGTGCACATCTCATTCCGCTTGACGGATGGGGCAGACTTGTGATATTCTTAATACCATACGCGATTGCAGGTTATGATGTTCTTTCAGGTGCGGTACGCGGACTGAAAAACCGCGAGCCGTTTGATGAGAATTTTCTTATGGCGGTTGCAACCGTTGGCGCGATAGCTCTTGGTGAATATTCCGAGAGTGTTGCGGTTATGCTTTTTTATCAGATCGGAGAGCTTTTCCAGAGCTGTGCGGTGGGCAAAAGCCGAAGAAGCATTTCTGAGCTTATGGATATAAGGCCGGATTTTGCGAATGTTGAAAACGAAAACGGTGAAACTATTACCGTTTCCCCGGAAGAGGTGCAGACAGGAACGGTTATTCTTGTTCGTGCCGGAGAAAAAATCCCAATAGATGGCGTTGTTGAGTGTGGTGAATCCTCTCTTGATACCGCCGCGCTTACCGGTGAGAGTGCGCCTCGCGGCGTGTTGGCCGGCGACAGTGTTTTAAGTGGATGTGTTAATCTTTCCGGAAATTTGCACGTTCGGACAACATGTGAATTTCATAGCTGCACAGCGGCAAAGATATCGGAACTTGCGGAAAATGCTGGAATGAGCAAGGCACGCTCGGAACGCTTTATAACGCGATTTGCAAAGTATTACACACCGGCGGTTTGCTTTTCGGCACTTGCGCTGTGTTCTCTTCCGCCATTTTTCAGGCATTTTGTGCTTGACCTTCCGGCTGATATCGGCGTGTGGATTTATCGCGCGCTTACGTTTCTTGTAATCTCGTGCCCGTGCGCACTTGTTATAAGTATTCCTCTCAGCTTTTTTGCCGGAATAGGCGGAGCGGGCAGCATGGGAGTGCTTGTTAAGGGATCTGATCACCTTGAAACTCTTGCGAAGGTAAAATACGTTACGTTTGACAAAACAGGAACGCTTACGCGAAAAAGGTTTTCTGATGCAGTTTTTGAAGAGATAAAACCGGAAGCCGGTACGGCGATATCCGCGCTCAAAGCAGCCGGCGTGAAGAAGACCGTTATGCTCAGCGGAGACAAAAAGAGCGTTGTAGAAAAAGTTGCAACGGAAATAGGAATAGACGAGGCATACAGTGAGCTTCTGCCTGCGGATAAAGTAAGAATATGCGAAGAGCTTCTTTCCGGAAAGAAAAAGGGCGAAGCGGTTGCGTTTGTCGGGGATGGAATAAATGACGCACCGGTGCTTGCAAGGACTGATGTTGGTATTGCTATGGGTGCGCTTGGTTCAGATGCGGCAATTGAAGCCGCTGATGTTGTTCTTATGGACGATAATCCTGAAAAAATAGCAAAGGCGATAAGAATTTCACGCAAGTGCATGGGGATAGTTTATCAGAACATATATTTTTCAATAGGGATAAAAGCTTTGTGTCTTATTTTTGGAGTGTTCGGAATAGCGAATATGTGGATTGCAATATTTGCGGATGTGGGAGTTATGGTTATTGCCGTGCTCAACGCCGTGCGCGCATTATATGTGAAAAATATTTAAGTGAGAAAGGGCGGGAAAGTGCAGATGAACATTGATTTTGAAAATGAAAGGTGCGAGGTTCCGGAAGTTCACGGGGAACTGCTTGCTATCATAAGCAGAAAAATGCCCGCGGATGAGAAGATATTTGATCTCGCCGAGCTTTTCAAAATGTTCGGGGACTCTACCCGTATGAAAATTCTTTTTGTGCTCTTCGAAGCTGAGGTGTGTACCTGTGATCTTGCTGAGGCGTTGGGGATGACAAGTTCTGCTGTATCGCATCAGTTAAATGCACTTAAGCGAGCGAAGCTCGTAAAGAGCCGGCGTGATGGGAAAAGCGTTTTCTATTCGCTTTCTGATGACCACGTGCGGACAATTATAAAAATGGGCATGGAGCATATTGAGGAGTAAGAAGTAATGAAAAAGGACATTATAATCAATATATCATCCGAAAATGAGCTTTTAAGGCTTTTGTATGAAGAACTGAAAAATCTTCCGCGCGGAAAAGTAAAATCGTATCTTGAACACCGTCAGGTGCTTGTGAACGGAGTTGTAACAACTAAATTTAACCATCCGCTGCGATCGGGAGACACAGTGAAAATCCTGCTTGGAGAAGGAACGCAGACCAAGCGTGGGCTTCAGATAATATATGAGGATGAATACCTTCTCGCAGTAAACAAGCCCGCAGGACTTCTTACCGTTGCAACCGACGGTGAGAAAATACGCACGGCATATGCCGCGCTTTCCGAAATGCGGCGCGGAGATATATTCGTTGTTCACCGTCTTGACCGCGATACATCCGGCGTGCTTCTGTTTGCAAAAAGTGCGAAAATCCGCGATGCGTTGCAGGAGGACTGGAATGAGCGGATAGTATTGCGCGAGTATCTCGCAATATGCGAGGGAAGCTTTAGTAAGAAGAAGGGCAGGTGCGAGAGCTTTATTGCGGAAAACCGCGCTCACGTTATGTATTCTGCGCTTGAGGGAAAACTCGCGATAACGGATTATGAAGTTATAAGCGAGCGGGCGGGTTTTTCGCTTGTGCGTGTAAGATTGCAGACCGGGCGTAAAAACCAGATACGCGTGCATATGAAAGAGCTGGGAAATCCGGTTACGGGAGATAAAAAATACGGTTCCGCCGCAAATCCCATAGGAAGGCTCGGGCTTCACGCATCGGCGCTTGGTTTTATCCATCCCGTAACGGGAAAGGAGATAGTTATAAAAGCTGTGCCGGAGCGCAAATTTGCACTGCCTAAGAAGTAATTTCGAAAGTGGAGAAAAAATATGGGTAATCAGTTTGAAAGACGTTATGGTCTGTTTACGGCAATCTGCCTTGTTGTCGGAATAGTTATCGGCAGTGGTGTATTCTTCAAGGCACAGGAAATTCTGGAAAAGACCGGCGGGAATATGCCGCTTGGCATAATTGCGTGGATAATCGGCGGCTTTGTAATGCTTTCGTGTGTACTCGCCTTTTCGTCAATGGCGCAGAAATATGAAAAGGTAAACGGAATTGTGGATTATGCTGAGGCAACGCTCGGGAAAAATTATGCGTATTCTATCGGATGGTTTCTTGCAACGTTCTATTATCCCACGCTTGCAATGGCTCTTGCGTGGCTTTCGGCAAGGTACACTCTTGTGTTTATAACCTCTGTAAATCCGTCGTTTCCGCTTATGATTCCGGCGTCGGAGGGCGGCTGTGCAATAGGACCGGAATGTATGGTGCTCGCCATGGTGTTTATGATTCTTGCGTTTTCCGTGAATGCGCTTTCTCCGCGTCTTGCCGGAAAGCTTCAGGTAAGTACAACGCTTATCAAGCTTGTGCCGCTCGGCGTTATGGCAGTCGGCGGGATAATATACGGCGTTGCAACCGGAGGGCTTGCCCATAACTTTACAACACCGGCAACGGGCGTTGCGGTTGCAGATAACCCGTTGCTTGCCTCTGTGTGTGCAACGGCATTTGCATACGAAGGCTGGATAATTGCCACATCAATCAATTCCGAGCTTAAAAACTCAAAGCGCAATCTTCCGATTGCGCTGATTGCAGGATGTATTATCATAATAAGCGTTTATGTTCTGTATTTCATAGGAGTTGCGGGTGGCGCGACAAACCGCGAGCTTATTGACCGTGGCGCAACGGTTGCATTTACAAATCTTTTCGGAAATGTTTTCGGCAACATTCTCAATCTTTTTATCGCAGTATCGTGCATTGGAACGCTCAACGGACTTATGCTCGGTTGCAGCCGCGGTGCATATTCGCTTGCGGTGAGAAACGAAGGCCCTGCGCCGCACATATTTAAAACGATTGATGAGGACACGAATATGGCGACTAACTCGTCTGTGTTCGGGCTTATCTGCGTTGTATTGTGGTATGCTTATTTCTATTTCACAAACATTGCCGGAACGTGGAGCGGAGTTATGGTATTTGATCCGACGGAGCTTCCCATTCTCACGATGTATGCGCTTTATATCCCGATATTCATTGCGTGGATGAAAAAGGCGAAGGACGAAAATATTCTGCGCAGGTTTGTCGTTCCGGCACTTGCAATCGCAGCATCGGCATTTATGATTTATGCAACGGTACGCGCGCATAAGTTCGCGTGCGTGTGGTATCTCATTGTATTTACCGTCTTTATGGTGCTGGGACTTTTGCTTAAAAATCAAAAGCAGAAAAACTAAGCCGTGAAAACAAAAACATCAGCCAACTTACTTGACAAGTCGGCTTAAGTGTATTAAAATTATATAAGCAATTGCCTGCATAGTTAAATGGATATAATAAACCCCTC
>JAZLCV010000165.1:0-2203 GCA_045614365.1 Eubacteriales bacterium
GGAAGAAAGATACTCAAGTGCGGCAAAGTCAAGAACGAGCTTTTCAATGCCGTTAATGCTCTGCTTGAATTCTGCTTCAAGCTGGGGTGCGGTGGTGGTGTCAAGTCTGCCGGTAATGGTGACAGTCAGTTCGGTTCCGTTAAGTGTTTTTTCGATAGTCATTTTAATTATCCCCTTTTATGTTTATTTGTTTATATCAATGGTTACAATATTCATCTTGTAGACATAGCTGTAATTTATACTGTGTGCAAGCTTTTGAGCGAGCTTTACGCCCATTTTTCTGAAGCTTTCGTTGTCAAGCTCAAAGTCTAACGGATTATGCATGGAAGCCTCGTTTCGGATAATCGTACGGAGCTTATCCTCATCCGAGAACAGCTTGATATCCGTAATAACTTTTTTTGCCTTTCGTGAATCGTGTTCCTCTGAGTGCTCCACAAAATCAGCGGCTAATTCTTCAAGACACAGTGCCGTAGTATGAGCGGTTTTTGATGAAACACCTTCGTCAATGAGAAAGTCGTATACAGTTTTTGATATGAAGGTTACATCTCTGTTATCACTGCTTATACTGATATCGATTTTAGGTACATTGTCACGAATTTCCTTATCAAGACAGAATATTCTGTCAAAACTAAGTTTCAGTGTTTTATTCTTTACGGAGCGTATCAGATAAAGTGCCAACATAAACGGAATCGCATTTAAGCTGTACGCGATCCACATTCCGTTGTATCCCAAAACGGGAAGCAGCAACGCAAGAAGAATGGGGAATATAACAGAATCGGGAATACATGAATACATAAATCCCATAACCGGTTTTTCCATAGCTTCAAAAAGCTGGGTGTTAATTCTGACAAGCGCCGTCAGCGGCAGATATACAAGTACGCATACAGCAAGACCTATATAAAAATCGGTGACACCCTGCATATCATAAACTTTTGCAAGCAGCGGCGAGCAGGACAGGATCAACGCTGCACAAATACCAAACACAATCATCGCCAGGCGAAGGCTTTCCTTGTACGCACGTACAATACCGTTTTTATCACGGGAACCGTACATGATACCGAAAAGCGGTGCAGCGGAAAGGTTAATTGCATGGATAACAGTGGTGGCAAATCCCGCAACCGTCTTAACTGCGGTGTACATGGAAAGTGCTATAACACCGTTTTCAAATCCGCCTACAATAAGGTTGTTTACAACACCGGAAATAACACCGTCTGCAAGATTGTTTCCCGATGACGGCAAGCCGTACTGGAAAAATTCCTTAAGTTCTGAAAATCTGACATCTTTAAATTTAAACTTCAGTGAAAGATTGTATTTTTTTAAAGAAAGATAAGATGTAAAGGCAGCTGCGAAACCGCCGAACCAGGTACCTATACCAAGTCCCATAATAGCCATGTTTTCCGGAAGAAGCTTAATAAAGAACAATGAAAAAACAATGTTCAATAAAATTGCTGTAAGTGCCGAACGGAAAATGACCTTTTGCCGTCCGAACAGGGCAAGTGTTTTTAACAGGAAGAGGTTAAGCGTACCCATGATTATGCATCCGGAGGCACCTCTCAAATACCATGTTGCTGTTTCGGCAACCTCCGGTGAGCCACCGAAAAGTCTGACAAGCCATACGGCAAAAAACTGACAAACAAGAATAAACAGCAATCCCATAAGTACCGTGAAAAATATTGAAACAGCAAAGCAGTGTCGGACTTCTTCGTTCTTTCCCTTGCCTGCCGCAATATTCATTTTGATTGAAGCACCATTTACAATAGTTTGTGTCAGTGCCTGGAAAATGTTGATGATCGGTAAACCTACCGCAACTGCTGCAACAGCATACTTACCAAAGATAATACCCGCAAGGAGGGTGTCCGCCATTTGTGCAAAAGCCGATGTTATCATAGCGGCGAGACTGCCACCAAACATCGCAAGTATAGTCTTTCTGATAAGCTTGTTATTTTTACTGGTGATTTCCACGGTGAAATGCCTCCATATGGTTTATTTAACTTCGTGAATTTTTAATGGTCCGGTGATGAAATTATTCGATCGTAAGAATATCAATAAATCCGGTTACTTCAAAGATTTCATTGATGGTTTCGTTTACGTTTTTGATGATCATTTCGCCCTGCTTGTTCATTACCTTCTGTGCTGCAAGGAGAACACGAAGTCCTGCGGAAGAAAGGTACTCAAGCTCAGCAAAATCAAGTACGAGCTTTTC
>JAZLCV010000166.1:0-9538 GCA_045614365.1 Eubacteriales bacterium
CAATACTTCCGTCCGCCACACCGCGCGCCGCCTCCGAAATATATGCAGCACGGTAACCCGCGCGAAGAGACGCCAGTTCTTTCTCACTAAGTGCAGCAACACGCGCTGCATCCGGAAACGCATAAATCTTCTCACCCATAAACTCAACCTCATCACCGCAAAGAATACACAGCTTTTCAACAATACCTTTTATTCTCGGGATGTTATTACACTGAGAAATTATAAATGAGCACAGCGCTTCCCACGGTTCCTGACGTAAAATTCTTATTCCTTTACCGAATTCGCATGCCGGCGCAAGCACGGCTTCGCGACTTATCTCATTGCGCAATACTGAATAATCGCGGTCCAAATCAAAATAATCACGCCACACGGACGAAAAGGAGCCTTCCATTGACAAGATATACCCTTTGCCGTTTTCTGTCCAGACACGCGCAGGAACGCCGTAAGCGATACCTGTATATATTCCGTTTTCATCTGCATTCCAGCGAAACGCCTGTCCGCACTCAAAAATTGCCGCAGGAGAAAAGTCTTCACAATCCTCAATACAGAATTTTTCAAGCTCTGTCTTTACCATTTTTTATACCCTCACACATTAAAGGTTGACAAAATTTTTAATACTGATAAAATATATAGTGATAGTATACCATAAAATGCACGGAGGTACAAGATGAAAGAAGTCATTTATACAATTCCGATAAATGATGCATATGATGTTAAATGCGGGTGTCCCGTTTGCAGGCTGGAGAAAAAGCTTGATGAGGACGCATGTGAATATGTTATGGGCGCGGCTATGATGGAGCCGGATGTGAGAATTGAAACCAACCGACTCGGATTCTGCCCCGAGCACTTTTCGGTAATGCTCGGCATGAAAAACAGATTAAGCCTTGCCCTGATGCTGCAAAGCTATCTCGGTAAACTTCTTGAGAACGGCGTAAAAGCCGATATAAAGCACGTATCAAAAAAGGATTTCGAGGCAATTTCTCATAAGCTTTCGGAATCATCAAATAACTGCTTTATATGCGCGCGCGTAAAAGAAAAGCTTGACCTTTTTGCAAAAAACATAATCTACATCTGGCAAAGCGAGCCGGAATTCCGCGAAAAGACGCGTGCGCAGGAATATTTTTGCCCGAAACACCTTTCCCTTCTCTGCGAGACGGCAAAAAAGATTTTACCGAAACGCAGCTATGCAGACTTTTTAAACGACCATTTTGTTTCATCACGGAAAATCCTTGAGGGACTTTCCGAAGAGGTTACGAAATTCTGCAACAGCTATAACTATATGTTCCGCGACATCCCACTCGGTGAATCAAAAAACTCTATCGAGCGCACGATTGATTTCTTAAACGGAGACAACCGCGAGAAAGAAGCGGAGTGAAATTGGAATAGAATGTATAAAACAAAAAATCTCCGGTTATAAAGTAATCACTTACTTTTCGACCGGAGGTTTTTATGAAAAAGTATATTCTTGAAATATCTCTTGCTCTTGGGCTTTGCGCATCGCTTATAACAGGTGCGCTTGCATTGGATACACAACGCGATATATCCTGTAAACTCATTCGGCTTCACATTATTGCAAACTCAGACAGTGAAGCGGATCAGTCACTTAAGCTTGCAGTTCGGGATGAAGTTCTAAAAAAGGTAAAAAAGCTTACGGAAAACTGCAAAAACACGGAAGATGCAGAAAAAATTGTTTTCGAAAACCTTGATAGTCTTCAAAAATGTGCAGACAAAATTATTTCCGAAAACGGATTTGAATATTTCTCACGCGCGGAAATTTCGAACTTTTACTTCCCTACAAAGGTGTATGATAGTTTTTCCCTTCCCGCAGGAAAATACAGAGCGCTTCGCATTCACTTAGGTGAAGGACGCGGCAAAAACTGGTGGTGCGTTCTCTTCCCGCCCGTTTGCGTTTCAGCAGCGGAAGCCGAAACGGAATTTTCAAAAAACGGATTTACAGCAGATGAACTTTCTCTCGTTACATCGGATGCACCGCAATATAAATTCAAATTCAGGATTCTTGAAATCATCGAAGCGGCCGCAGAAAAGTTTTCTTGATGAAAATAGCCGGAGCAGTAAGCTTCCGGCTATTTTCACATATGGTTTATCAAAAATTCACTGTGCGTTTGTATTAACATATTTTGCTTCGAGCTTTGAGTACATTATCTTCTGGCTTTTATACAATCCGCAATAGCCGGACATCATATAAGTTACGCCACACACAACTGCAAACACAGGCACGCTTTCCGCGCCGAATACCTCAAGCGCTAAAAGCACAGATGCAACAGGACAGTTTACCACTCCGCAAAAGAGCGCAACAAAGCCTATCGCTGCGCCGCAACCGGCAGGAATACCGAGAACAGATGCAGCCACACAGCCGAAGGTAGAACCGATAAAAAACGCAGGAACGATTTCACCACCCTTAAACCCCGAAGCTATCGTTATTGCAGTGAAGATTATTTTCACCGTAAAGTCCCATATCCTCGCATCCCCTGAGAGCGCCCGGGTTATAACATCCATACCTGCACCATTATAGTCACGGGTGCCAATTATCAGCGTGAGCGCAACAATAATCACACTACCTACAAGAGCGCGCAGATATTTGTTTTTAATAAACTTCTCGGCATAATGCTCACACTTTTGCAACGCAGTGCAGAATGCAATGCACACAACAGCGCAGAAAGCAGCTAAAACAACGATTTTTACTGTAAAGCCGACGTTTAGCGCAGGAAATGATATAAAATCAAAACGAACAGGTGAAAGCCCGAAAAACTTTGCAATTGAAGCCGCCGTAAGCGCAGAAATCACGCATGGCAAAAGCCCGGCATAATACATAATTCCGACACTTGTTACCTCAAGGGCAAAGAACATCGCCGTAAGCGGAGTTCCGAAAAGAGCGGCGAACACAGCGCTCATTCCCGCCATTACGATTATGTGTAAATCTCCTGTTCCGAGACGCAAAGCCTTACCGACATTGTAGCCTATGCTTCCACCAAGCTGAAGCGCGGCTCCCTCTCTGCCTGCCGAGCCACCGAGAAGATGGGTTATAACGGTGCTTACAAAAATAAGCGGTGCCATATACCACGGTACATTTTGGTCTCCGCGCACAGATTCTATTACGCGGTTCGTGTCAACGTGTGTTTTTGTGAAGCCGTAAAGCGCACATATCACAAGTCCACCGATCGGAAGCATAAAGATGAGCCACGGGTTTTCTCCACGCGCTTCTGTTGCTATGTCAATGCACTTATGGAAGAGACTTCCGACAATACCGCCGATACCTCCTATAAGAATCGATATTGCACTCCATTTCAAAAATGTCTTTATATATTCAAATGATGAAAGAAATTTTGCTTTCATAAACTATCCACCTCGGATTAAAATCCGAATGCCGAAAGGCATCCGGATTTTGGATTATCTTAATTTTCAGTTCTTTGCTTTGCTTCGTCAAGCTTTGTCTGACGACGGTTTTTAACCTCATCAGACATCGGCTTGATATCACCCGCAGCAGTGAGAGCCATACGCGTAAATATCGGTCCGAACAACTCGTAAATGAGAACCGCGAAAAGGGTTATGTTACGTATAAGCGCGCCCTGATTATCCGGAAGCGCCATTGCAAGCGTACACATACCAAGCGCAACACCTGCCTGCGGGAGAAGCGTTATACCGAGATATTTGCAAATCTCCGGAGAGCACTTTGTTGCCTTTGCACTGATAAAGGTTCCGAAATATTTTCCGAGTGAACGGAATACGATATACACAACACCGATAACGACAATTGCAATATCGAGGAATACGTTTAGCTCAAGCTCTGCGCCGCTTATAACGAAGAAAAGAGCAAGAAGCGGAGACGTCCATTTATCTGAGCGCTCCATAAGGTCGTGAGACAGCGGACAGATATTGCAGAAGATGGTTCCCATCATCATACATACGAGAAGAGAAGAGAAGCTGACGTGAACAGAACCGATATGGAATTCCATCATAGAAAGCGCCGCTGTAAGGAAAACAAATGCAATTGTAAGATTGAGACGGTTTGTGTTTGAATTAAAGAGCTTTTCAAGCTGGGTGAGAATCCATCCCATTATTGCGCCAAGACCGAGCGAGCATACGATTTCAACAAGCGGATTTACGATGATTGAGACCATATCCACCTGCCCTACAACAATAGACTTTGCGATACCGAACGATACGGCGAAAACAATAAGACCGACAGCATCGTCAAGTGCAACAATCGGGAGAAGAAGATCTGTAAGCGGACCTTTTGCCTTATACTGACGGACAACCATAAGAGTTGCGGCAGGAGCCGTTGCCGTTGCTATAGCACCAAGCGTGATAAGCTGAGGAACAGTTAGAACCTCGGGCATAATGAGGTGAACAACAAAAAGAGCAAGATCAACAAACAGCGTTGCCACAAGAGCCTGGAAAACACCGATAACAAACGCCTGCTTACCCGTTTTCTTTAAATCATCAAGACGGAACTCGCTCCCGATTGAAAACGCAATGAAGCCGAGAGCGACCTCAGAAACGAGGCCAAGTGCTTCTACCGCCTTGTGTGAATTAAAACCGAGATTGGTTATACCGAGCGCACCTAGACAATATGGTCCGATAAGAACACCCGCAATGAGGTAAGCCGTAACGGACGGCAGCTTAAGCGGCTTGAACACGCGGGTCATAAGAAGACCGGCAAGCAACGCTATAGAAACAGTTAATAATGTACCCATAAAATAATTCGCTTCCTTTTACAATATAATAATCAAACTATTAGATTATACCACCATCATTTCCCTTTTGCAAGCAGAAATTTACATTTTTTTCATTTTCTATATTTTGATGGAAAACATACAAAAATTACTATAACAGAATTCCGGATTGTTATTGTAATAACAATTATTTTGTTGTATAATATATCAGAATGAGAATGAAAATCCGAAGGAAGGATAATAAAGAATGGGAAACTTTAACAACGAATACTGGGAAGGCTTTGAAGGCGGCACGTGGAAAAAGGAAATCCATGTACGCAGCTTTATAAAGCATAATTATACACCATATGACGGCGATGAGGCTTTTCTCACCACCCCTACCGATAATACAATTTCACTTTGGAACACAGCGCTTGACCTTTTCAAAAAAGAGCGCGAGGCAGGCGGTGTTCTTGATATGGACACAAAAATCATATCTACCATCACCTCGCATGAGCCCGGATATCTTGACAAGGAAAAGGAAAAAATCGTAGGTTTTCAGACAGACAAGCCGTTAAAACGCGCGCTTATGCCCTACGGGGGCATTCGTATGGCGGAAAAAGCCTGCCGTGACAACGGTTATGAGATTGATGCCGGAGTGAAAGAGTTTTTTGAAACGCACAGAAAGACGCATAACGCGGGCGTTTTTGATGCATACACGCCTGAAATGCGTGCGTGCCGTTCAAGCCACATTATCACGGGACTTCCGGATGCTTACGGCAGAGGAAGAATAATCGGAGACTACCGCCGTGTTGCGCTTTATGGTATTGACCGCCTTATTGAGGACAAGGAAGCACAGAAAGAGACAACCCGCTCTGCGATGTACTCTGAGATAATCCGGGACCGAGAAGAACTTTCAGAGCAGATTCGTGCACTTTCCGCGTTGAAAGAAATGGCAAAAAGCTACGGATATGATATTTCAAAACCTGCAAGAAACACTCAGGAAGCCATTCAGTGGCTTTATTTCGGATATCTCGCAGCCGTAAAGGAGCAGAACGGTGCTGCAATGTCACTCGGCAGAACTTCAACCTTCCTTGACATATATGCAGAGCGTGACCTTAAAAACGGCGTTTTTACTGAAACGGAAATTCAGGAAATGGTTGACCATTTCATTATGAAACTGCGTATGATAAAGTTTGCAAGAACACCGGAATATAACGCGTTGTTCTCCGGCGACCCACAGTGGGTTACGGAGTCAATAGGCGGTGTTGCGATAGACGGACGGCATATGGTTACAAAAATGTCTTACAGATATCTGCACACGCTTACAAACCTCGGCCCTGCACCTGAACCGAACCTTACTGTTCTCTGGTCAACAAGGCTTCCAATGAACTTCAAGCGCTATTGCGCAAAGCTGTCGATTGAGACATCATCCATTCAGTATGAAAATGATGATTTAATGCGCTTTAACCACGGCGATGACTATGCAATAGCCTGCTGTGTTTCTTCTATGAAGGTCGGCAAGGAAATGCAGTTCTTCGGTGCACGTGCAAACCTTGCAAAATGCCTTCTCTACGCCATCAACGGCGGCGTGGATGAGATAACCGGAAAGCAGGTCGGTCCGAAATACCGCCCGATAACATCCGAATATCTTGATTTTGATGAGGTCTTTGAAAAATACGACGATATGATGAAATGGCTTGCGGGAGTTTACGTCAACACCCTTAACATTATTCATTATATGCACGACAAGTATTGCTATGAAAAAATACAAATGGCACTTCATGATAAAAAGGTAACACGCTGGTTTGCTACCGGTATTGCAGGGCTTTCCGTTGTTGCGGACTCACTTTCAGCAATAAAGTATGCAAAGGTGCGCGTTATAAGAAACGCAGACAGACTTGCCGTGGATTATGAAGTTGAGGGCGATTTCCCGAAATACGGAAACGACGATGACCGCGTTGACGAGATTGCATATGATATAGTTCACCGCTTTATGGAGCATATAAGAAAAAACCACACCTACCGAAACAGTATTCCGACAACATCCATCCTTACAATCACTTCGAATGTCGTCTACGGAAAGAACACCGGTTCAACTCCGGACGGGCGCAAGCGCGGAGAGGCATTTGCCCCCGGCGCTAACCCGATGCACAGACGCGACACACACGGAGCGGTGGCATCTCTTGCATCCGTTTCAAAGCTTCCGTTCCGCGATGCTCAGGACGGCATTTCAAACACGTTTTCAATCATTCCCGGTGCACTTGGAAAAGAAGACCAGATTTTCATCGGTGAACTTGATATTGATTGCGCCGCCGGCGGTTGCATCAGTCCTACCCTTTTTGAAGGACTTGATACAGATAATGCCGAATAACTTTTCACAGGAGGAAACAAAATGTCAGTCAGCGAAAATCAGATAGATAATCTTGTAAATATGCTTGACGGTTACGTCAAAAAAGGCGGACATCACTTAAACGTTAACGTCTTTACAAAAGAAACCCTTTTAGATGCGCAGGCACACCCCGAAAAATACCCGCAGCTTACCGTGAGAGTAAGCGGATATGCTGTAAACTTCAACAACCTTACACGCGAGCAGCAGGATGAAGTTATCTCCAGAACCTTCCACAACAAAATCTGATGCGAGGATACATTCATTCAAGAGAGACTTTCGGCACTGTTGACGGTCCCGGAATAAGATATGTTCTTTTTCTTCAGGGCTGTCCTATGCGCTGTAAGTACTGTCACAACCCGGATACGTGGAAAACAAACACAGGCGATGAAGTCAGTGCGGAAGATATAATCAGTGAATATAAAAAGAACCGTCAGTTTTACAACGGCGGCGGGATAACAGTCACCGGTGGCGAACCGATGCTGCAGCTTGAATTTGTTACAGAGCTTTTTCGTCTTGCTAAAGCTGAAAACATTCACACCTGCATTGATACCTCCGGTGTAACCTTTATCCCCGATAATATGGAATATCTAAATAAGGTCGATGAGCTTTTATCCTTCACCGACCTTATTATGCTTGATATTAAGCATATAAATCCTGATATTCACAAGGAACTCACGGGACATTCAAACCAAAATATTTTGCGTTTTGCAGAATACGTTTCCGAAAAAGGAATCCCGCTGTGGATACGCCACGTCGTCGTTCCCGGAATAACGGATGATGATAGCTCCCTGATTTTACTCGGAAAATTTATCGGAAAGCTGAAAACGCTTCGTGCACTCGATGTTTTACCGTATCATACACTTGGGATTTCAAAATACAAAAATCTCGGAATTGCATATCCGCTTGAAGGCGTGAGAGAGGCAAACGCAGATGATGTAAAACGTGCGAAAGAGCGTATACTTGAAGGTGTGCACAGCGTGAGATAAAAAAACGCACAATATAAAACAACACGGTTGTTACTGAAAATTCGTAACAACCGTGTTGTTTTTTACAGTGATTTTAAGTATTTTACTTCGCTTTCGGTTAAGTGGCGCCATCTGCCGGCAGGCATTTTATCGAGCGTGAGGTCTCCTATTGTAACTCTTTTAAGCCTTAAAACCTTAAGGTCTGCCGCTTCGCACATACGGCGAATCTGACGATTGCGCCCTTCGCGGATTATGATATGCAAAAGGCCGCCATCGGAATTTTCGCGCAGGACATTAACATCCGCCGGTTTTGTTTCGCGTCCGTCAATGACGATTGAGGATTTAAGCGTTGTGAGCGCGGTTTCAAGATGTCCTCGCACCGTTACGATATACCCTTTGGGAATCTCGTGTGACGGATGCGTGAGGCGATATGTAAGCTCGCCGTCATTCGTCATAAGGAGAAGCCCTTCGGAGTTATAGTCAAGCCGACCTATCGGATGAACGCGTGTGCCAACATCAACAAGCTCGCTGACCGTTTTTCTGTCCTTTTCATCATCAAGTGTTGTTATATATCCGCGCGGCTTATTGAGCATTATATAATAGCGTTCTCCTCCGCTTATAACCTTTCCGTTTACTTCGATAACATCCACATCTGCATCTGCCTTATCCCCGAGATATGCAACTTCACCGTTGACGCGCACCTTTCCGTCGGAAATAAGCGTTTCTGCAGCACGGCGGGAGCACACACCGCAGGATGCTATAATTTTCTGTAATCTTTCTTCCATGTTCTTGTCTCCTTACCAATCTCCGAGTTCATACATAACAGCCGCACACACCGCAAGAGGTGCGGTTTCCGTCCGCATTATGCGTGGGCCGAGCGTAACAGTTTTTACACCGCGGTTTCTTGCAACCGCGGCTTCCATATCATCAAAGCCACCCTCCGGGCCGATAAAGATGCTTATATTTTTCTTCCCACTTTCACAGAGGACAGTGCGAAGCTTATTTTCCGTCTCACACTCATAAGGCATAATAGCAAGAACATCTTCCCTGCACATTTCTGCAAGTGCCTCGTCAAAGCCGAGCATTTTGCCAATTTCCGGAATAACACCTCTGCCGCACTGCTTTGCCGCTTCTTCTGCGATTTTCTGCCAGCGAGAGACTTTTTTATCCGCATCATTCGGACGGCTGACGGCGCGCTTTGTTATAACGGGAACGATTTTTGAAACGCCCAGCTCAACGCATTTCTGAACGATATAATCCATTTTATCGCTTTTCGGCATACCCTGATATAAAGTCAGGTATATTTCTGATTCCGCGCGGTTTTCACCGGATGAAACAATCTCCGCCGAAACTCTGTCCGACGCGATATCGGAAATGCAGCACTCATACTCCGTTTTGCATTTATCACAAACGGTTATCATATCCCCTTCCCGCAGACGCAGAACACGCCGGATGTGATTTACATCTTCGCCCTCTATATACGCAGCGGTATCAGTTATCTGATTTTT
>JAZLCV010000167.1:0-2664 GCA_045614365.1 Eubacteriales bacterium
AATGAAATCAGAGATATAAATCTCCTGCGAGATTTTCGATATGTGCTTTGCACTTGATATGCCTGAAGGCTCGATATGTTGCTGACGCAACAAGAAAAAAGGAGGAACAGAGAATGCAATATCGCAAGGACAAATACGGAAACGATATATCCGCGCTGGCTTTTGGCTGTATGCGCTTTAAGAAGAAAATGGGTAAATTTGATTTTGCAGAGGCAGAGCGCGAAATTCTCGCGGCATATAAGCTGGGCGTGAATTATTTTGATACGGCGTATATCTATCCCGGAAATGAAGTTTTGGTCGGAGAGATTTTTGAGAAAAACAATCTCCGCGAAAAGATAAATATCGCAACGAAGCTTCCTCATTATCTTATCAAAACCCGCGAGGACATTGACCGTTTGTTTAATGAGCAGCTTTCCCGCCTCCGCACGGACTATATTGATTATTATCTAATGCATATGCTTACCGATACAGCTACGTGGGAACGTCTTTGCGGACTTGGTATAAAAGAGTGGATTGCGGAGAAAAAGGCGAGCGGCAAAATCCGTCAGATAGGATTTTCATACCACGGCAATTCCGAAATGTTCTGCTCTCTTGTCGATGTCTATGATTGGGATTTCTGTATGATTCAATATAATTATATGGATGAGCATACGCAAGCCGGACGCACGGGACTTATTCACGCAAACAAAAAAGGACTTCCGGTCATGATTATGGAGCCTCTGCGTGGAGGAAAGCTTGTAAACCGTTTACCGGAAGAGGCAATGCGCATATTCCGCGAGCATACACCGAAATATACTCCTGCCGAGTGGTCGTTCCGCTGGCTGTGGAATCAGCCGGAGGTTACAACGGTTCTCTCCGGGATGAACTCGATGGAAATGCTTGAGGAAAACTGCCGCGTGGCAGATTCGGCACGCGTAGGGGAGCTTACGGATGCGGATGAGAATATGCTTTCAAACGTGGTGAAGGCGATAAATGCGGGGATGAAGGTGCCGTGCACGGGCTGTCGGTATTGCGTGCCGTGCCCGAAGGGCGTGGATATTCCCGGTGTATTTGCTGCATACAACAGGGTGTATTCTGACAGTAAGTTTGCCGGAATGCGTGACTATTTCATGTGCACCGCAATGCGGAAAAATTCCACAGCCGCGTCTAACTGCATCGGCTGTGGTAAGTGCGAACAGCATTGCCCGCAGAATATTGACATAAGAGGAAAGCTTCGCGATGCGGGAAAGGAATTGGAAAATCCGCTGTACAGAGTATTCCGAAAAATCGCATCATGGGTAGTAAGGTTTTAAATTATGCAAGTGCCCTCTCCGAAAGGAGAAGGCACTTGCTGACTATTTTTCCTTTTTGTAGTTGAGAAGAAGTATTCCCGTGCAGATTAAAAAGAGAGTGATTATGAGGTTTATCGGAGAAACATTGCTCTGCTCGGAAAGAAGAAGCGAGGAGAGAAGCACTCCGAAAACGGGAATCATAAAGCTGAAAACCGTTACCTTTGAAACGGAATTGAACTTAAGAAGCACACCCCAGAGAGAGTATGCAATTGCCGAAAGGAATGCAAGATAGATGAGAACGCCTATTGCTGCGGCAGAACTCAGCTCAATCACGCCGCCGAAGGCAAGCCCGCCTATTGCCATGAGAAGTCCGCCGATGGCAAACTGATATCCGCTGATGATAACCGGATCTTCATCCGTGGAATAAATTTTGATAAGCGTGGATGACATTCCATAGCAGACGGTGGAGAAGAATACAAACCCGTCACCAAAGAAGTTCATATTAAAGTCAAGACCGTTCATATTGATAAGTATAATCCCTGCAAAGCCGACGATGCAGGCGATTATTTTTTTTGCGGTAAGCTTTTCCTGACGGAAGAGAAGGCTTGCAATGAGGATTGAACAGAAAACATTGCAACCGCTGATTACCGTGCCTTTAACGCCGGAGGTGTTTGCAAGACCGATGTAGAAGAATATGTATTGAAGAACGGTCTGGAATGCGCTGACGGTGAGCACCTTGCCCCAGTTTTGTTTTTGGGGGAGAAGAAATTTCTTGCGGGCAATGCTGTAAATGAGAATCGTCAGGATGCCGGCAAGGAAGAAGCGGATGCCGGCAAACAGAATTGTTGACGGAACATTGCGCACGGGCAGAATAAGCTCGTATCCTATTTTAATAAACGGAGTTGCACTGCCCCAAAGCGCACAGCACAGAAGCGCCGCGAAGGTTACAAAATACGGGTTGGTGAATAGTTTGTTTGATTTGCTTTGCAATTTAAAGTACCTCTTTTCATTATGTTCCCAAGTATTGTACCGCAAATCGCCAGAAAAATCAAGTGTTATCGCCGTATCATTTCTTGTTTCGGTAGCTGCCGGGAGTTGTTCCGGTGGCTTTTTTAAATACACGGCAGAAGTACTGGAGTGATGAAAAGCCGCTTTGCAGGGCACATTCTTCAAGGGTCAGAAGCGGTGAGCGCATAAGCTCCTTCGCTTTTTTTAGGCGAACAGATATTATATACTGTGCAGGAGACATATCAAACTGCGCCTTGAACAGTTTGCGGAAATAGACTTCGCTCATTTCCTGCTTTTCGGCGAGGAATTAAGGTTATCGGAAACGACAGGCTTCGGTGGTCTGTGTATGATGGTGGAAAAATTTATCTTCTTAACACGGATTACG
>JAZLCV010000168.1:0-6467 GCA_045614365.1 Eubacteriales bacterium
AATATTGAGTGATGTTTTAATAAAATAATGCTTTACACTACATCATAATTATGATAAAATGAATATAATTGAAATTTGTTTTGAGGTGAAATTTAATGAAAACGGTAAAACAACAGACTATTGATACTATGCGCGTTCTTGCGGCAGAAGCTATCGACAAGGCAAAGTCCGGACATCCGGGTATAGCCCTCGGTGCTATGCCGATGGCGTACACTCTTTGGGCAGAGAAAATGAAGCACAGCCCGAAAAATTCAAAGTGGCAGAACCGCGACCGCGTTATTCTTTCTTCCGGTCACGGCTCGGCTATGCTTTATTCTCTTCTCCATATGTTTGATTATGGTCTCTCCCTTGACGACCTTAAGGCTTTCCGTCAGGAAGGAAGCAAAACTCCGGGACATCCTGAGTATCGCGAGGTAAACGGCGTTGAGATTACCACAGGTCCGCTTGGTCAGGGTATTGCAAACGGTGTTGGCTTTGCAATGGCAGAGCGTCGTCTTGCAACAATGTTCAACCGTGATGGTATGGATATAGTTGACCATTATACATATGTTCTTTGCGGCGACGGTTGCCTTATGGAAGGTATTGCATCTGAGGCAGCATCTCTTGCAGGAACGCTCGGTCTTGGAAAGCTGATTGTTCTTTACGATTCAAACTCCATAACAATCGAAGGCAGCACAGACATTGCATTTACGGAAGACGTTTGCGCTCGCTTTGAAGCATACGGCTGGCAGACTCTTTCCGTTGCAGACGGCAATGATACTGATGTTATCGCTGCTGCAATTGACGAAGCAAAGGCTGAAAAGGACAAGCCGACCCTCATCAAGATTACAACCGAAATCGGTTACGGTGCTCCGAATGCAGGAACAAGCCAGGTTCACGGCGAGGCTCTTGGCGCAGAAAAGCTTGCAAAGCTTAAGGAAAACCTTGAGATGCCGGCTGACGAGTTCTTTGTTGCAGACGAAGTTTACGCTCATATGAAGGAAATCGTTTCCGACCTTAACAAGAATGAGGACGAGTGGAACAAGCTCTTCTCCGATTACGCAAAGAAGTATCCGGAGCTTGCAAAAGAGTGGGAAGCTCTTATGTCCGGTAAGCTCGATATGACTGCTCTTGATTCTGATGAGTTCTGGGGCTTTGAAAATAAGGCAAATGCTACACGTAACCTCTCCGGTGAGATGATCAATCGCCTTGCAAAGATTATGCCGAGCCTTTTCGGCGGCTCTGCTGACCTTGCACCGTCCAATAAGACGAATATCAAAGAGGGCGGCGACTTCTCTAAGAACGATTATGCAGGCCGCAACATCCACTTTGGTGTACGCGAGCATGCAATGGGTGCTATTGCAAACGCAATGGCAGCATATGGCGGAATTCATCCGTTTGTTGCGACCTTCTTCGTATTCTCTGATTACTTAAAGCCGGCTATGCGTCTTTCCGCTCTTATGGAGCTTCCGGTAACATACATCTTCTCTCACGACTCCATCGGTGTCGGTGAGGACGGCCCGACACATCAGCCGATTGAGCAGCTCGCTGCAATGCGTTCTATCCCGGGCTTTGTTGATTTCCGTCCGGCTGACGGTCATGAAACAGCTGCTGCATGGTACTATGCAGTTACAAACGGCAAACATCCCGTTGGTATCGCTCTTACACGCCAGAATCTCCCGTACTATGAGGAAACAGGCAAGGCTGCACTCCGTGGCGGTTACGTTCTCCGTGACAGCGACAACGCAGAGGTTATCCTCATCGGCTCCGGTTCTGAGCTTGAGCTTTGCTACAAGGCTTATGATGAACTCAAGGCAGAGGGAATTGCTGCACGCGTTGTTTCCATGCCGTCTGTTGCGCTCTTCGAGATGCAGTCTCCGGAATACCGCGAGAGCGTTCTTCCGAAGAACATTCGTGCAAGAGTGTTTGTTGAAGCAGGCTGCGGCTTCGGTCTTGATCGCTATGTAGGTCTTGATGGTGCTAAGATTTGCATGGAAGGCTTCGGTGCTTCTGCTCCGTACTCAAAGCTCTTCCCGAAGTTCGGATTTACTGTTGAAAACGTTGTTGCAACAGCAAAAAAGCTTGTAAAGTAAGTTGAACATTAAAACGGGCGTGCAGCAAAATTGTTTTGCTGCACGCCTTTTATGTTTGACAAGTAAATGCTTGTATGATAGAATTTATTTGATTTAAAATAAATTGAAAAGAGGTTTTTATATGAAACGTTCAGAAATAAATAAAGCTTTGCGCGAACTTGAGGCAATGTGCAAAAAGCACTGCTGTTATCTTCCGCCTTTCTGTCATTTCACCCCGGAGGAGTGGAAAAGCAAGGGGCACGAGTATGACGAGGTGCGCGATTGCTGCCTCGGATGGGATATCACCGATTACGGCAAGGGGGATTTTGATAAGTTCGGATTCTCTCTTATAACAATAAGAAACGGAAACCGCGCGATGGCGGATAAGTATCCGAAGGTATATGCCGAAAAGCTTCTCTATTTAAAAGAAGGGCAGTATGCACCGAACCATTTCCATTGGTACAAAACTGAGGATATAATTAACCGAGGTGGCGGAAATGTGCTTATCCGCGTATACAACAGCCTTCCTGATGAGGAAATTGATTATGAGTCCGATGTGACCGTATACACGGACGGATGCGCATACACTGTTGCGGCGGGAACGCAGATTCGTCTTACCCCGGGTGAGAGTATATACATACCGCAGTATCTCTATCACGATTTTGAGGTTGAAGAAGGAAGCGGTGCTGTACTTCTCGGTGAGGTAAGCCAGTGTAACGATGACAGCAATGACAATCGCTTTAATCCGCCAGTGGGACGTTTTCCTGAAATTGAGGAAGACGAGCCGCCGTATCGCCTGCTCTGCAACGAATATCCGAAAGCAGAATAATTGAAAAGAATAAGAATCTTGTCGCATTAATTTTAATTTCGCAAAAATTTGCCATGTAAAAATTACAACTTATATAACTCCTGAAACGGTTCAAAATACTATTGTACCAAGTTCAAGGAGGTGAATTTGAAATGGCAATCGTTCCGAATGCACAGGATGCACTCAACAAGTTTAAGATGGAAGCTGCAAGCGAGGTTGGTGTTAACCTCAAGCAGGGTTACAATGGTGACCTCACTTCCCGTCAGGCAGGTTCTATCGGCGGTCAGATGGTTAAGAAGATGATCGAGTCTTACGAGCAGAACTTAAGCAAGTAGTGATATTTCCGTAATAGTGAAATACAGCGAGGCTGTTGCATTTTGGTTTGTTTAAAACCGATTTGCAACAGCCTCAACTAATTTGCGTTATTTATGCCTTGTCGTTTTTGCGTTTTCTGATATATCCGAGATACATCACTGATGCCGCAAAGCCCCAGAAATACGCGTTCATATACGGGACTTCGAAAATATTTTCGAAATACGAATGTGAGAGAACACCGAGCTGTCCCGCCACAATTCCGCTTGCGAGAACGGAAAGCTTGTTTTTTCGCGTTTTGAAAATACTTCGGCATGACCACAAGAGATTGCGAAGAAGTAACCATACATAGGAAACAAGACCTAAAAGTCCCATTTCAGTAAGCGTTTTCAGGTAATAGTTATCCATATAGTAGTATTTCAGATTATCAATTTCCTGATTCTGCATAGCAATGGCACCGCCATAACGACCGAGTCCAAAACCGAAAAGCTTGTTCGGCCGCCAGAGAGAAAGACCGATCTGCCAGCGCTCACCACGACCACCGGTAGCATTTGCTTCGGCAAAATCGGAAGTGAAGAGAAAGCCGATTCTGTTTGAAATTTCCGGAACGCAGAATATAATTGCAAAAATTGCCGCGCCGGCAATAAGGAGAAGTTTGCGGTCAACAAGAAGTGAAAATACAACGACTGCGACCGTGAGACCAAACCACGCTCCGCGCGAGAAGGTGAAGAGCGTTGCAAGGCAGAGCGTTCCGACTATTCCCCAAAGCGCACATTTTACCCAAAGTTTTTTTACATAATATGCACATCCGGCAAGCATTGGTGCGGTCATAACGAGAAAAGCACCCATAACATTCGGGCTTCCGAAAATTGAGTATACGCGGGTGCGTACACCGACTTCCGCCTGCGCAACCCACTGTGTGGGCATCGGAGCTTTTGTGATATACTGGTAAATACCGTGGAATGCAATAACCGTTGCCATTGCGCACATTATAAAATAAAGGGTTTTAAAGTCATCATCGTTTTCGATGAGGCGCGTGAGAACAAAGAACCACAGCATAAACTGGCACACAGCGCGCCAACCGTCGATTGCAGGGCCGATTTTAGGAGATACGACAGCAACGAGAAGAATTCCTACCGATACAAAGAGAAGCAGCGGAGCATCAACAGGAGTTATACGCGGCTTTATAAGCTCGGAGGACGTCATAATTCTGTACAGAATATATCCGATGCAGAAAAGCATAAAAGCTTCATCCCATATTGATGAGAGAAAACCGATTTTAAGCACATCACGGACAACAACGTCAACGGGGAGATAAAGCGCGAATACTGCGATGAGAAGTTTTCTCATTCCGAGCTTTTTGAAAAACGAGCAAATTACGCTGTTGCAAATTACACGTGAGGAAAAAACTGCTTTGCATGCGTGAAGGAGAATGCTGCTTTCAAAAGCGGGACGGAGGCGTTCTCCTAAGCTGAAAAGTGCTTTGTTAAATCCGGCAAAAAGCTTGTACAGCTTTGAAAAAACGATCTTCGGTGTTACGGAAAAGAAACCGTGAAAAGCACGGCGCGTTACCGAATCGTGATAGCATCGCTTGCAGAACGCAACTATCTTTCCGGGAATGCTCTCCGGAAAGGCGAGTGCGAAAATTGCACACAGCCGCGCAATGAAGCAATTTTTAAGCATATTATCCATCAAATTCTACCTTCTCGATAATTGCATTTACTTCTATCGTCTGTGTTTTGAACGTAAAGCCGCGACCGATGCGGATTTCCTGAGTGCCTATTTTAAGAATCGGGTCGGTCTTTGACTGCTTTGAGTGTATTTTTATAAGAAGATCAGACTTTTGCGGATCCTCTGCTGTGATAAATTTTCCTTCATCGCTTGTTGCTGCTGCAAGATAAGGCATGCTTTCTACCGAGATTACCTCTGCATCTACATAGTCGCTTCCCATGATAAGGCGCTCACCCGGCTGAAGCTTAAGTACTTCTTCTTCGAGATAGTCCATTGCGCCACGCACGCGCATAGTGACGGTCATATCGGACTTCGGCGCTATTACATCGCTTGCTGCAGGAGCTGCGAACTTATATACCGCCGCAACCGCCACAAGAGCAATGCACAGAAGAATTACGAGGTCGATGACGTTTATAACGCCGAAGAGTTTTCCTTTTTCATTTACGATTTTCATAATTTAATTTTCCTTTCGTTTTATATTACTTGACCGATTACGAGTTATATTATATAATAATTGTAAAGATATAACAACTGTTTTTTTGTAAATTTTTCAAAAAAGAGGTAATTCATTTGAAAATACTGCATATGATAGGCGGCGGCGATGTCGGCGGCGCGAAAACCCATGTCCTTTCTCTTGTTGCGAAGCTTGCAGAGGAAAATGAAGTTCTCCTTGTCAGCTTTCGCGAAGGAGAATTTGCCGACGATGCGAGAAAAATGGGAATAAATACTCTTGTTATAAAGAGTAAAAACCCTCTATGCGACATCAGAAAGCTGCGCAACACCATAAAGACGGGCGGCTTTGATATTATTCATTGTCACGGTGCAAAGGCAAACGTTATGGCGACACTTATAAAACACCATATCCGCGTGCCTGTTATCACCACCGTTCACAGCGATTACAGGCTTGACTATATGGGGAATATTGTAAAGCTTCTTACGAATGGCTTGCTCAATACTGTGGCACTTCGTGCGCTTGACGGATATATCGGAGTTACGGATGCGTTTGTTGATCTTCTCATTGAGCGCGGTTTTGATCCGCACAAGCTTTATACCCTTAATAACGGCATTGATTTTAAAACTCCGCGTGTTCCCAAGGTCTCTCGGGAAGATTATCTTGCGCGGTTTGGGATAAAGCCTACCGAAAACACGGTTGTTTGCGGAATTGCGGCGCGCTTTCATCCGGTAAAGGATATTGCGACTGCGGTAAGGGCGGTAGCTGCGCTTCGTGAGAAATGTCCGGAACTGTATCTGCTTCTCGGCGGTGACGGTGAGCAGGCGGAAATGCTTCGTTCTCTTGTATCGGAACTGGGCGTTTCCGACAGAGTTATTTTTGTCGGTTGGATAGACGATATGGATTCATTTCTGAATGCGGTTGATATAAGCGTTATTTCGTCTGTGAGCGAAGGCTTTCCGTACAGCATCTTAGAGTCTGCACGTGCAAAGTGTACAATGGTTTCAACGCCTGTCGGTGCAATGCCGGAGGTAATTGACAACGGTATCAACGGTCTTCTTTTTGATGTGGGAGACGTGCATGGGCTTGCCGGACATCTTCAAATGCTGTACAA
>JAZLCV010000169.1:0-1724 GCA_045614365.1 Eubacteriales bacterium
GGCGACATGGAAAGCCGCAGCTCTGCACGCGCCTTAATGCTTTCATCAATTCCGTTTGACCCTCCAATGATAAAGCAAAGCTTGCTTTTGCCCGAGCATTTCAACGACGAAATCTTCTCGTAAAGAGCCTCGCTCGAAAACATCCTTCCCTCAATGCACATACATATGAGATATGCATCCTTCGGGATTTTTACATTTATCCGCTCCGCCTCGGCAGCAAGCGCGCGGCGAATCTCTGCATCACCGGATGCGGGAGTTTCCGCAAGCTCGATAATGTTCAGCTTGCAATATGCCCCCAAACGCTTTTTGTATTCCTCGCACGCGGCGATAAAAAACTTTTCCTTAAGCTTTCCAACGCATATAATATCAACACCAAGCATCTACTTTTCCGCCTCCACTGTCACAACCTCGCCACGCTCTCCGCGCGGTGCAACGTACAGCATCATATCCACACCGGGAACAACTCCGCTTTGCGTTAGCGCTGTATGCGTTGCTGTGTAGGCTTCCTTGGGCGTATTGCTCTCGGCACTTAAATGCCCTAAAATTATATTCTTTGTACCGCGCTTTACCGCTTCAACCGCAAGTCGGGCACACTCGGCATTTGACAGATGTCCGCGCTCCCCAACTATTCGCTGTTTTAAAAACACGGGGTATCTACAGGCGCGAAGCCGGCGTTCATCGTAGTTTGACTCAAGCAAAAGTATATCCGAACCAAAAAGATGCTCCGACACCTCGCCGTCTACATGACCGATATCGGTCGCAACAACTGCACATTCACTCTGCGAGCATATGCGATAGCCCGTGCTTTCATACGTATCATGCGGGGTGTGAAACGGCTCTACGCTCAGGCTGCCCACCGTTGTTTTCTCTCCGGCATATACACATTTTACTTTACCAAAAAGCGCCTCAATACGTTCTCCGATTCCTCGCGCCGTTCCGCATGAGGCATAAACGGGAATGTCTGAGCGCGAAAGAAGCTTTTCCAGACCACAGATATGGTCGCCGTGTTCATGTGTGATAAAAATGGCATCTATTGCGGACACACCAAGCCCCAGCATTGAAAGCTCACGAATGATACGCGTGGCAGAGATGCCTGTATCAACAAGTATATGCGTATTTCCGTCGGATATGTATGTACAGTTTCCGTTAGACCCGCTCGCAAGCGGACATACCTTAAGCATTGTAAATCTCCCTTTTATCAATAAAGGAACGGCAAAATTTCCGTTCCTTTGTTTCATCTATTGTGCCTTTGCCACGGGCATATTGTCTTCAACCATTTTTATGTGCGCACCAAGCGATGTAAGCTTCTCTACGATATGCTCATATCCGCGCTCAATGTGGAGAATATCCTCAACCTCTGTTATTCCGGTAGCTGCAAGACCCGCAATGACAAGTGCCGCGCCCGCGCGCAAATCGCATGCACGAACAGGGGCACCGGTAAGCGAGTCAACGCCTTCGACAACGGCGGTCTTTCCGTCAACCTGAATCTTTGCGCCCATTCTTCTAAGCTCTTCAACATACTGGTAACGGCTGTCCCACACGCCCTCGGTAACGATGCTCATACCGTTTGCAAGGGTGAGAATAACCGTGGCCTGTGGCTGCATATCCGTAGGAAAACCGGGATACGGAAGAGTTTTTATATTTGTATTTGAGAGAGGCTTTACGCGCTTTATCAGAAGTGAATCATCGTGTTCAGTAACTTCAACACCCATTTCAATAAGCTT
>JAZLCV010000170.1:0-7385 GCA_045614365.1 Eubacteriales bacterium
ATGAGCGCGATAATTTATCCGCTGCTTTATCCAGCGGCAAAAGCGTGGGTTTTTAAAGGGGTTCGCAAGAAAACCCCTTTGATACAATTTATTTTTTTAACATTACAAGTATTCATTTCCGTTTTTGCGGGCATAATGCAAATAAGCAATGAAAAAAGGAGAGAAAAAAATCATGAAAAAAATATTTTCAATATTAATCGCGCTCACAATGCTCTTTGCATTTACCGGATGTATGGGCGACGGTGGCGGCACTGATGAAACAAGTGCGGCGGTATTCTACTACACATATTCCGACCCGTATATCTCCACTGTCCGCGCAAGTCTTGACCGCGAGCTTGAAGCCACGGGCATAAAGTATCAAGACTATGACTCAAACTCCAGCCAGACCACCCAATCCGAACAGGTCCAGACCGCTATCACCAACGGTGCAAATCTTCTTATAGTAAATATAGTTGAAACCGGCTCCGACGATGCCGCACGCGGAATTGTCCAGCAGGCAAGAGCCGCAGATATCCCGCTAATCTTCTTCAACCGAGAGGTTTCCGATGAAATTATTGCAAGCTACGAAAAATGTGCCTTTGTCGGCACCGACGCCGCAGAAGCGGGGCATATGCAGGGCGAAATGATTGCGGACTACCTTCTCAAAAACTATGATGCGGTTGACTTAAACGGTGATGGCACAATCTCATATGTAATGTTCAAGGGACAAAACGGAAACGCAGAAGCTGAGTTCCGCACAAAATACGCCGTTGAGGATGCAAACGCCGCACTGAAAAAAGCAGGTAAGCCCGAGCTTATGTTCTATGACAAGAACAACCGCGACAAATACCTTGTTGACAAAAACGGAACCTGGGCGGCAAGCGCATCAAACGAATATATGACAACTATTCTCACCGAATACACCGAAGCGAACAAAAATATGGTGGAAGTCATCATCTGCAACAACGACGGTATGGCAGAAGGCGCAATAACTGCTCTCAACACCGCAGGATACAACACCGGCAGCGGAAAGACAATCCCGGTTTTCGGCGTTGATGCAACGGAAGCGGCGGTTTCCCTCATCGGTTCGGGAAAAATGACCGGAACAATTAAGCAGGATGCCGCAGGTATGGCGAAGGCTCTTTCCCGCCTTTCCTCCAACATCAAGAACGGAAAAGACCTTATGAGCGACACGTCAGATCTTCATATTGACGAAAATGTTTCAAAAATCCGCATACCTTACGGAATTTATACGGGAGAAAACACTGCGAAATAAAGGAGAATCCGGATAAAAAGCTATGGAAAATGATGTACTTCTCAGAATGCAGGGCATCTCAAAATCCTTTCCGGGCGTGCGTGCACTCGACAACGTTTCTCTCGACGTGCGCCGCGGAACAGTTCATGCGCTCATGGGCGAAAACGGTGCAGGAAAAAGCACGCTTATGAAGTGTCTTTTCGGGATTTACACAAAGGATTCCGGTAAGATACTGTTAGACGGCAAAGAGGTTTCTTTTAAAACATCAAAAGAGGCGTTGGATAACGGCGTCGCAATGGTCCATCAGGAGCTTAACCAGGCGCTTAAACGCAGTGTTGCCGATAACATCTGGCTCGGGCGGTATCCTACAAAAGGACCGCTCGTGCGGGAGAAAAAAATGTTTGATGATACCCGCGAAATCTTCAAAAAACTCGGCATTAACATAAACCCCGCTCAGATAATGGGAAGCCTTCCCGTTGCGCGGCGGCAGATGGCAGAGATTGCAAAGGCGGTATCCTACAACGCACGTGTTATCGTTTTTGACGAGCCGACAAGCTCATTAAACGATGCCGAGGTTGAACAGCTCTTCCGCATTATAGATATGCTGAAACAGAATGGCACAGCAATAATCTATATTTCCCATAAGATGGAGGAAATTCTGCGCATTTCCGATGATATCACCGTTATGCGTGACGGGCAGCACATCACAACCGAGCCGGCAAAGAATATGACAATGGAAAAGATAATCAGGCTGATGGTGGGGCGCGAGCTTGGAAACCGTTTCCCGGAACGAAAAAACAAGCCGGGTAAGCCTCTCCTTGAAGTGGAGGGGCTTACATCACGCTATTCAAACCTGCGCGATGTTTCCTTTACGCTTCGCGAAAGCGAAATCATCGGTATTGCAGGACTTGACGGTGCAGGCAGAACAGAGCTTTTAGAAAACATCTTCGGACTTTCCGCACGGGAGAGCGGGCGGCTTACCCTGCGCGGGCGTGAGATAAAAAACCGCAGCGCGCGGGATTCGATATCAAACGGCTTCGCGCTGGTGACCGAAGAGAGACGTTCCACAGGCATTTTCGGAATTCTTTCCATCCGCGCAAACACCACGGTATCAAGCCTTAAAAAATATCTTTCTTACGGCTTTGTGCTCAACAAGAAAAAAATGCGCCTTACAACAGATGATATGATAAAATCTCTGCGTATAAAAACTCCGACACAGGATACAAAAATCCGCTCGCTTTCCGGCGGAAATCAGCAAAAGGTAATCTTTGGCCGCTGGCTTCTCACCGACCCGGATATTCTCCTGCTCGACGAGCCTACGCGCGGAATAGACGTAGGTGCAAAATTCGAGATATACAGCGTCATCGGCAACCTTGCATCAAACGGAAAATCCGTTATTATGGTATCCAGCGAAATGCCCGAGCTTTTGGGCGTGTGTGACAGAATTCTCGTAATGTCCGGTGGACGGCTTGCCGGTGAAGTGGATGCAAAGAACGCAACACAAGAACAGATAATGACACTGGCAACAAAGTATGCGTAACAACCGGCAAATCGGTTATTGTAATGCAAAAATCAGTATAATTTCATTTTGCATTTTGCACTCTGCATTTGCATTTACTAAGAGGTGGCTAACTTATGGAAAACAAAAAAAACACGCGCTTCCGGCGCGGATTTGACGAGTACAAAACACTCGACCCCGCCGAAAAAAGCCGTATTAAACGCGAATTTTTTATAAATAACGCGCTGTATATCTTCCTTATTGCCGTTATAATAGCAATAGCGATATACCGCCCGCGCTTTCTCTCACCCAGCTCGCTTATTAACATACTCTCGCTATCAGCCGCAAACCTTCCGATTGCACTCGGTATAGCCGGTGCAATAATCCTTACAGGCACCGACCTTTCCGCAGGCCGTGCCGTCGGTCTTTGCGCGTGCGTTGCCGCCTCACTTCTGCAGGCAACAGGGTATGCAAACAAGATGTTTCCGGACATAGGAACAATGCCGGTATTTCTCGTCATAGCGCTTATTATCGCAATCGGCGCACTTATAGGTGCGGTAAACGGCTTCTGCACCGCTAAATTCAACCTTCACCCATTTATAGTTACTCTTGCAACCCAGCTTATAATATACGGTGGGCTGCTTATGTATCTGACGCTCGGCACGAATAACGGACAGTCCATCTCCGGCCTTTCCGAAAGCTATACGGGTTTTATAAACGGAAGCATTCTTTCTGTCGGAGGTACGGCAATACCCAACTTTGTGTGGTATTCGGTTATAATAACTATAGTTATGTGGTTTGTCTGGAATAAAACCACATTCGGAAAAAATATGTTTGCTGTCGGCTCTAACCCCGAAGCGGCGCACGTTTCGGGTGTCAACGTCACGCGGACGATAATCCTCGTATTCACGCTCGCCGGTGCGCTGTACGGTGTTACCGGATTTATCGAGGGCGCAAGAATAGGCTCAAACAGCGCATCCACCGGTCTTAACTATGAGCTTGATGCAATTGCCGCGTGCGTAATAGGCGGCGTTTCGTTTGTCGGCGGTATCGGTAAGATACGCGGCGTTATAATGGGCGTTGTGCTTCTTCGCATAATCTTTGTCGGTCTTACCTTCCTTTCCGTCAACCAGAATATGCAGTATATCATAAAGGGACTTATCATCCTTATCGCGTGTGCGATTGATATGCGCAAATATCTTGTGAGAAAGTAGGAAAGACAATGCGGAAAATAAACCCTTATGAAAATATATCTGTCGGTGTGCGGCTTCTTGATGCGGCAATAATTGCCCTTCTTGCTCTCCTCGGTGCGGTTATCTGCATACATTTTTGATTCTTTTCCTTTTTTTAACTCTCTTTTTGTTGACAAAAGCTTTTATAATATGTATAATTATTGTACAAAGCCTTGCGGCACACCGTCGCATCTTTACAACAAATTTTGGGAGGTTTCACAATAATGAAAAAGGTTTTGGCACTCACACTTGCAGCTGTTATGGTTTTTGCTTTTGCAGCTTGCTCCGCCCCCGCAGAAAAAGAAGTTCTCACAATGGGAACAAATGCAGCATTCCCGCCGTATGAAATGGTTGACGAAAACAACAACATCATCGGTATCGATGCTGAAATCGCTGCTGCTGTTGCAGAAAAGCTCGGTATGGAGCTTGAAATCAAGGACATGGCTTTCGATTCTCTTATCACTGCTGTTTCCTCAGGCGCAATCGACGTTGCTCTCGCAGGTATGACAGTTACCGAAGAGCGCAAAGAGGCAGTTAACTTCTCTGACTCTTACGCTACCGGCATTCAGGTTGTTATCGTTACCGAAGACAGCTCTATTGCAACAATCGATGACCTTGCAGGCAAGAAGATCGGCGTTCAGTCCGGCACAACAGGCGACATCTACTGTGCAGGTGACTATGGCGAAGATGCTGTTGCACGTTATGACAACGGTGCTCTCGCTGTTCAGGCTCTCCTCAATGGTCAGGTAGACTGCGTTGTTATCGACAACGAGCCGGCAAAGGCATTTGTCGAAGCAAACGAAGGCCTTAAGATTCTTGAAACAGAGTACATTACCGAAGAGTATGCCGCTGCTATCGCAAAGGAAAACACAGAGCTTCTTGACAAGTTCAACACCGCACTTTCCGAGCTTCGTGCAGAGGGCAAGATCGACGAAATCGTCGGCAAGTACATCAAGGCAGAGTAATTCAAACTGATGCTCCCTCCGGGAGGGAGAAAGATTTTAAAAGTATTTTATACCTCCCCCTTCCGGGGGAGGTATATGACTAAAAAGGAAGTAAATGCAAAATGAATGTTTTAACCTTTGCCAAATGGATATCTGAAATGGCACCCGGCTGGATTCTCGCTCTCCCCGAGTCTCTTCAACGCCTGTGCTTTCAGTTTTTCCAGGTATTCGTTTTTGAAAACCGTTGGAAATTTTTCACCGACGGTCTTATCACTACGTTTGTCGTAACAATCGGCGCGCTTATTCTCGGCGTTATCATCGGTATGGTTGTCGCAATAATCCGTTCGACGCACGACAGCACCCGTGGCCGTCCGAATATTTTTCTTCGAATTATAAATGCAATATGCAAAATTTACGTCACCGTGCTTCGCGGTACACCGCTTATGGTTCAGCTTCTTATCATGGGCTTTGTTATTATGGTACCGAAAAGCACATTTGACACAAACGTCTGCGCTATTATCACGCTCGGTATAAACTCCGGTGCGTATGTCGCGGAAATTGCCCGCTCGGGAATTATGTCAATCTCAGCAGGACAGATGGAAGCAGGAAGAAGCCTTGGTCTCAACTACCGCCAGACGATGAGCTACATAATCATCCCGCAGGCGTTTAAGAACATTCTCCCCGCGCTCGGCAACGAGCTTATCGCGCTCCTTAAGGAGACATCGCTTGTCACCGTTATCGCCCTTCAGGACGTAACAAAGGCGGCGCAGGTAATCGTAAGTAAGACCTACACAGCAACGATTCCGTATATAAGCCTTGCGCTTATTTATCTTGTTCTTGTTATGATTCTTACAAAGCTTCTCGGAATACTTGAGAGGAGGCTTCGCGAAAGTGATAAACGTTAAAGGACTTCAGAAAGCGTTCGGTGACCACAAGGTTCTCTGCGGCATCGACGAGCATATCAAAAAAGGTGAAAAGGTCGTTATCATCGGCGCATCCGGCTCGGGAAAATCTACCTTTCTCCGTTGCTTAAACCTTCTCGAACAGCCGACAGGCGGACAGATTTTCTTTGAGGGCACGGACATCACCAACCCAAAAAACGATATAAACAAGCTCCGCCAGAAGATGGGAATGGTTTTCCAGCAGTTTAACCTCTTCCCGCATATGACGGTAAAAGAAAATATAAAGCTTGCTCCGGTAAAACTTAAGCTTATGACGGAAGAAGAAGCAGAAAAAAAGGCTCTCGCGCTTCTTGCGCGCGTAGGTCTTCCCGAAAAAGCAGATGCATATCCCGGTCAGCTTTCCGGCGGCCAGCAGCAGAGAATAGCAATCGCCCGCGCACTTGCCATGAATCCGGATGTGATGCTCTTTGACGAGCCGACTTCCGCTCTTGACCCTGAAATGGTCGGCGAAGTTCTTGAAATTATGCGTGAGCTTGCAGACGAAGGAATGACAATGGTTGTTGTTACCCACGAAATGGGATTTGCCCGCGAGGTTGCAACACGCGTCCTCTTTATGGACGAAGGTGTTATCGCGGAACAGGGCACACCGGATGAGCTTTTCGGTAACCCAAAATCTCCGCGCCTTCGCGCATTTCTTGGTAAGGTGCTGTAAAAATATTGGAAAATAGTCATAAAAGAGGAACGATATAAAGGTCGTTCCTCTTTTTATGGCGTTCTCATCATAATTTATTATATTTGCGGCTCTGCCAGTGCGTCCAGTAAAAATTTTGTTGCAAAGCGTACTCCCTTTTCAAATGCTTTTTCAGAAGAAAATCCGCTTAACTCATTTACGTTTTCTTCGTATTCTCCCAGCAGCGCACGTTGCTCTTCATTGAGAGTTGAAATTAATTTATCAAGGCTCGCCTCTGTTTTTTTCACTGCATCCTGCATTATCCGGGCATTCTCATTGCGGTTTTCAAACAAATATGTATTCCACAAATCAGAAAGAAACATATTCCCACCTCCTGTTACAAATAAAAAGTGCGCAGCCGAAGCTACGCACGAAAAATGCATTAACTCCGATTGCTGCGACACAAATCTTAAGACCTCACACAAGTATGCGAAGATAGAGCATGCATTTTTACCGAAAGGCAAAAAAATACACACTTATGTGAGATAGAATCAAATATTAAAATTTGTGTCGCAACTTTATTCTATCATATTAAGCGGGAATTTGCAAGAAAAAACTTCCACGGTTTGGTATGTATATGGATTACAATATAAAACTTTCAGAAATAAGCGCCATTTTATATTACAATTTATATTTAAAAAATTTTTTGAAAAAAACTCTTGACAAATCCAATTCTTTTTGATACAATTAATAGGCTGTTACGTATGCTGGTATAGCTCAATTGGCAGAGCAGCTGATTTGTAATCAGCAGGTTGTAGGTTCAAGTCCTATTACCAGCTCCAGCTTATATGGAGGAGTTCCCGAGTGGCCAAAGGGGGCAGACTGTAAATCTGTTGTCTTTCGAC
>JAZLCV010000171.1:0-11581 GCA_045614365.1 Eubacteriales bacterium
CTCATTATAGCACGAAAACCAGCATATGACGGAAAGTATCATCATCGCGGCACACAGCCCATAGATAATCGACTCAAGCGTCAAAGGATTACCACCCGGAAGGTAGTAGAGTATTGTTGCCCCCTCGTGGTTGAATGCAGCGTTAATAATCGCGGTTAAAAGAGCGAGCGGAAGCATATACAGAAGATGCGTAAGAAGAGTTTTTCTCCCTTTCAGCACCGCAAGGTATGCAAGCGACGAAAACAGAGACACAAAAAGGCATGCGGGATGCATAAGAAGCACGGAAAAGCATATAACACATACAAAATACGCAAAATTCACTATCGGGTGATATGCTTTAAATTCATTCATTTTCCCGCTCTCCCTTCTTTTATTCTCCATTCTGTGCAGAATAATCACCACCTACATCCCTGCCGAGGTTGCAGGTGTAAACCCATTCAACTTTATCTCCGGGCGCGAGCCTATACCCGTCGCATCCATAATTCGGAAAAACTCCGTTAACGCGGTACATCCACCCTGACAACTCACCGCAATCAAATTCATAAAGGTTGCCTATTCCTTCGATATACACATTGCCGTACACAGGTGTTTTTGCAAATTCCGTATGTATACCGGCTTCCGTCATTTCTCGCAGAAGAACATCAAAAACCGTGTCACCTTCGCCAAAAGCAACTTCTTCCATTTTATACAGAATACCTCCCGACGGGATAAGCAAATGCTTTTCAGGAGCGAGCCTGTCCATATTTGCAAGAACGGTGTTACAGTTCACAGAAAAACTGCAAACAAGCTGCTTTTCAGCATCTAAGACTTCTTTCTTTTCGCTTTTTTCCTTCAATTCAGGTTCTTTCTCAGGTATTTTCGGCTTTTCCGCACTCTGCACAACCGCAACTTCGCTCTTTTCAACCGGAATAGGTAATTCTTCATCTGCTGCCTTTTCGTCATCTTCTTCTACTTCGGCAGGTTTCGGCTCTTCACTTTCCCGCTCGCTCATCTGAGGCGGTGAAATCTCATTTTCAACCTTAAGCGGAGAAGCATCTTCTCCCCACCAAAAAGAGGCAATAAGCACCAGCGCAATTATACATAATACAAATAACTTTTTTATACTTCTTCTCATATATTTTCTCTCTTTACCTTGCATTTGTCAAGTTTAAAAAAGCGTTCGTCATTCTGGTGCAATCTCCCGATATCTGCTTCACGCTCAAAGGGTTACTGACAAGCGGGATAAGCAGTTCTCTTACAAGCATTTTCGATTCTGCTGTTCTCATCGCATTAAGACAAATGATGCCCTGTTCAGTCGCCATCAAGTTTTCTTTTCCTTGAAGAACATGTAAGAAAGCACCGTTTTCCAACATATAGCACTCAAGCGCCGTTGCCAATGTTTTTCCGTTTTTGACAAAGCGAGGATCATCAAGCGGAATATCAAGCGCACAAAGAGCCACAATCGTTTGCATAACGCTTTCAGAATTTTTCATACTCCAGCTTGAAAATCCACCATTTTCGTCCTGTGCTTTGGAAAGAAATGTAATGCCGTTGTTACATGCCGCCCTTACCCCCTGATGGTCATAGTATTTTGCGAGTGCACGCAGGCACATTGCAGTAACATCAACATCAGATACAGCATCGCCAAGCGACCATCCTCCGTCCGGATTTTGCCTGTTAAGGATATGTTCAATATACATTTCACGCGTTGCCTGAATTTCCGCAGATGTGTTTTTCGGCGCGCTATATTCTCCGCTGTCAAGAGCAATAAGCGCCCAAGCAGCTCCGTTTACTCCCTGCAGCACCGTCTTTTTGTAATCGCCAAGCGGCATAAGAAGATTGTATCCCGCAACATTTTGAGGATTTTTTCCTATCGCGGTGAGCGCCAGAACCACGCGTGAATACTCGGTATACTTCCGTGGATGCAATATACCGTTTTTGCTTCTGACATACTCTTCAACGTTTTTATAGTAGCGTTCAAAATACTCATTCGGAATATCAGTCCCGCTCTCTGCAAGCCCGATAACAGTCCATTCACCACCAACAGAAGCGACAGCGGGATTCTTTACCATATTGTACAGATACTGTGCTGTTTTTGAGCTTTCAGAAGAAATATCTGTATTTCTCGCCGCAAACACGTTTACAACAAGAAAACAAACCAAAATAAAAGAAAATAACCGTTTCATTCCATCACCTTAATATCCGCTATGCAAGAGCGACGAAAGTCGCTCTTGCATTCATAAAATTATTTTATGCAACTCTCGCAAAAACGCATAAGGATTGCCGCCACCTCTGCACGTGTTGCACCTTCTTTCGGTGCAAGATAGCCATTTTCTCTTCCGTTTATAAGATGTTCGGCATTTGCCCAACAAAGCGCATCATACGCCCATGTGCTGATATTACCCGAATCAGCAAACTCCGAAAGTGTAAACTCATTATCCTTTACATATCCTTTCAAACTCGCATAGCGATAGAGAATAGCCGCCATCTGTTCGCGCGTTATACTTTCATCCGGAGCAAAGCGCACCTCACTCATTCCCGTAGCTATGCCGTTAGCTGTTGCCCATGCAACAGCATCGGAATACCATTGACCTTCCGGAACATCTTCAAAGCTATGATTCTTCACGTCAGCTTCAGCATCTGCCATTCTGTGAAGCACGGTTACGAGCATTGCACGGGTCATTGAAGCGGACGGAGCAAACTCTTTTTCCGACACACCGTTAAACAACTTGTTCTCAACAGCAAATTCCACCGCACTCTTATACCACGCGCCATCCGGAACATCCGCAAAGCTTGTTTCCGAAGGCTGTGTGGCAGGTTCTTTTTCCTCTTCCTTTGTTTTCTCTTCTTCCTTTTCTTCGTTTCCGAAACCGGAAAGGCCGCCTATCCCATGTTCCTTTGTGTAATCCTTTGTGTAGAAAAACTCGATTCTATCCCCATTTTTAATACTGCATTCTCTTATTCCGAGAAGCGGAGCTTCTCCGTTTAATTTGTAAAGCCAGCCTGAGTTTTGCCCTGCACCAAATTCGGCAAGAGTTTTATTGCCTTTTGAAATAGAAGAGACATATCCTTTGTCTGCACCTTCGTATTTCAGATTATTCTCGTTGCACCCCTTTACAAATGCGTGGTATATGGTTGCTCCGTCACCAGGAAGCGAGACGGTATATGAACTGAGCCAATTTCCATTATCTGCCTTTATTGTGAGAGAAACCGAAATATTGTTCCCCTGGGGTGCGGAAGGTGTATTTCCGCCGGTATATTCATCCGTTGCGCGGGCTGGCGAAAGGGAGCTTCCGTTAAAATCATACACATTGTATGCCGCATCCGATTTTATTGCACCCGCGAGCGCAATGAGCGCACGGAAAGCTTGCTCTGTCGAATAGTCACTTGCCGTTATATTATCCGTATATCCAAACCCGCTGTTATCTTCAAGCGCAAACGAAAGAAGCCCATCTATGATGCTGTTGCCGTTCTTTATAAAACGCGCATCTTCCTCAACGTCCACGCCTGCCGCGGCAAGCGCAATCGCGACCATTGCAGTTGAATTTGAGTTTCTTCCCGACCAAGAATCAGAAAAGCTTCCGTCTTCATTCTGCTGTGCAGATAAGTATGTAAGAGCAGCTTCAATTGCTTCGTTCACGCTCGCCTTCAGCGCGGAATCTTCGTCGTTTAAATAGAACGAAAGCCCTGCAATTGCGTTTGCCGTCGTGTCTATTGTTCCATACTCATCCCATGCACCGTTCTCGCCCTGTGATGCAAGCAGTGCATTGACAAGGGAGAGCTCCTTCTCGCGGTTTTTATACTCATTTCTGTTATATGCCGCAAGGGTATACGGTGCGCTCCAGACACTTGTTGAATGTTCCGCGCTACTTAACTTTTGGAGGGCATCCATCGGTGTGTTGCTGTTTGCCCTATAAAGTCTTTTCGCATCCTTCCCCTGTGCTGTGAGGGCAAGAATTGCCTTTGCAAGATCTGTATCCTTATCAGTTTCCGAAACAGTTTTGATGCTCGCAGTTATAAACGCGCGGGCAGCATCATCGGACAAAACAGCTTCGGTTTCAGGCGCGTATTTTTTGTATGCGCCCATATCCATTACTTCCCAGTATGAGCTTTTATCCGTATATGTTTTCGCAATATTTTCAAGCAAGGAAGAAATTTCAGCATCGCGGACTTCTTTGCTTTCTTCTTTGCTTTCTTCTTTATTTTCTTCCTCTGTAATCTCCGGAATGGATATCTCTTCTGTAACAGGCACTTCATCAATTGTGTCAGTATTTATAAGATCAGATTCATCCGGAACAGTTGGTGCGTCAATATCCGTTTCTAAGACTGATTCACCAATTATCTCCGTGACGTTTATGTTTTGATCTTCCGCAAACGCGGATACAGTGGCTGCGCCAAGCATTATCACGAGAGATAATACGAGGCTTAAAATTCTTTTTACTTTCATTTTCTTTTCCTCTTTCATTTAAAATTTAATATAATAATTTCTATGCCAATACCGGGACATAGGCAGCCACCTCCTCAAAGTCGGAAAAACAAAAAAGCAGTAATCTTTGAAAACACAAAGACTACTGCGGCAGTTTTCCCGCATCACACATCTTGCCCGCACGAAAAAAAATGCATCGCCGGACAAAACTACCCTTCCTATGCAAAAAGCAAGTACGGAAAGGCATCAGAGCAGGTCTTTTGACTCGCACCACATAAAAAACGCCCGTTCATCCTGCCTTCTCAGTTTCCCAATGACCGGCTTTCACCGACGGATAAACGTTCTTTGGTGCACACAGCGACTGGTATCGTCACGGATTCTGACCGTGTTTCCTTTTCACCGCGCACGCCTTGATTATAAATCTTTTACAGCAGACACGGCACTCTGTGTGATTATATTAAATTTTACCATTATATTTTATCATAACAAAAAAGAAAAATCAATAGCAATAAATAGCGGAATAGTATCAAAAAGGGGATGCAAACCGCATCCCTTTTATCCGATTATGTATCATTATCGTAATGTGAGGACATCTCCCATATATCCGCAGATATAATAATCTGCATTTTCGGAAAGGCGTTCGTAAATAACGGTAGAACTCGCTCCGCGGCAATCGCGCACATAGATTTTATCTACACCGGCTTCCTTTGCAGCATTGACACAGGCGTTTATATCCTCCGTCATCATAACTCTGCCTTCCTGAATCCTGACAGAATCCTCGGTAATCTGGTCACGCGAGAAAATACCGCTGATACCTTCAAGGTCAGCCATAATGTACAAATTCATTTACAACACCTCGGCATATATTATCGGTAATATTATTGCATATCACATTTTTGACGTCAATGTCTTTTTCAATCAAAATTTTGTACTTTTGTAACGAAAAAACGATAAAACAAAGGAAGCAAAAGTGCTTCCTTTGTCATCAGCAGTTTTTATCAATCTTCTTCCATATATGCCTTACGCTCTTCGATAATCTTCTGCTGGATGTTAAACGGAGCGTCTTCATATCTTTCAAAGTTAAACTCAAACGAGCCTCTTCCCTGAGTCATGGAGCGAAGGTCGATAGTGTATGTGTTCATTTCAGCCATCGGAACTTCTGCCTCTACAACGGAGTTTCCACCCTCTGCCGGGTTCATACCGAGCACTCTGCCACGGCGCTTATTGAGGTCACCGATAACATCGCCCATGTAGCTATCAGGAATATAAACCTTAAGGCTGCCTATCGGTTCGAGAAGAACCGGATCTGCCTGCGGGAGACCTGCTTTATAAGCGAGGTTTGCCGCGACCTTGAACGCCATTTCGGAAGAGTCGACATCGTGGTAAGAACCGTCAACAAGAGTTGCCTTTAAGTAAACAACCGGGAAGCCTGCAAGAACACCCTTTGCGATTGAGTCGCGGAGACCCATTTCAACAGCCGGGAAGAAATTCTTCGGGACTGCGCCGCCGACAATCTTCTCTTCGAATACGAGGTCTTCAACGTCTCCGGGCTGGAATTCAATCCATACATCGCCGAACTGACCGTGACCGCCGGACTGTTTCTTATGACGTCCCTGAATCTTGACAGACTTGCGGATTTTTTCACGATAAGGCACTCTCGGCTCAACAAGGTCCACATCGACATTGAAACGAGCCTTAAGCTTTGAGCAGAGAACATCGATATGGATATCGCCGTAACCTGTAACTACAAACTGGCGTGTTTCCGCGTTATTTACGGTCTTGAATGTGACATCTTCTTCTGCAAGACGTGCAAGACCGGAAGCGATTTTCTCCTCACCGCCCTTGACCTTCGGGTTAACAGCGAGCGAATATGTCGGAACCGGGAAGTTAATACCCGTGAGGTGAACCTTTTTATTTGAAGCGCAGAGCGTATCACCCGTTCTTGTTATAGCAAGCTTTGCAACCGCGCCGATATCACCGGTTGTGATTTCATCGACATCTACGCGCTTTTTGCCTATAACGTGGTAAAGGTGACCAATCTTTTCCGTCTCGCCAGTTCTCGGATTAAAGAGCGACATATCGCTCTTGATTTTACCGGAGAGAACCTTGAAGAATGAAACCTTTCCGTACTGATCGGAAACAGTTTTGAAAACGATTGCAAGCGGGCTGTCATCATCACCGACGGTAATCTCAACAAGCTCGTTATCCTCCGTAACCGCCATATCCTTCGGAGCATCAATCGGGCACGGGGAGTAACCGATAAGTCCACGGAGAAGTGCGAGAGAGCCGATACCGGTGAATGCCGAACCCGTAAAGACCGGGGCGAGGGTTCCATCCATAACACCGCGCTTTACGCCGTCCATATATTCCTCAATTGTAAACTCCTCACCGGCGAAGTATTTATCCATATACTCTTCGCAAGTTTCTGCAACGCTTTCTGCGATCTGACCTCTTGCCATAAGTGCTCTTTCCATACACTGCGGCGGAATGGGCATTTCAACGGCTGCACCGTCTTTGAGCTCATATGCCTTCATCGGGATAAGGTCTATAATACCGATAATTTTTTCATCAACGATTGCCGGAATAACCATCGGGCAAACGGAAACGCCGAACTTCTCACGAAGCTGTTCATATACGGGATAATAGCGCGCGTTTTCTTCGTCAATTTTGGATATGTAGAACATACGCGGCATTTTCTTTTCGTTGACGCGCTTCCACGCAAGCTCTGTACCAACCTGAACACCGGTCTTTGCCGTACATACGATAATTGCCGCATCGGCAACACGCATTGCCTGATATACTTCACCAACAAAATCGAAGTATCCAGGGGTGTCAATAAAATTAAATTTATGATCATAGAATTCAACGGGAGCGATGCTTGCCGACACGCTGAATTTTCTCTTTATTTCTTCAGAATCAAAGTCCGATACGGTGTTTCCGTCCGAAACCTTGCCAAGACGGTCGATATTCTTCGTCATGTAAAGCAAGCTTTCAACAAGCGACGTCTTTCCGTCGCCACCGTGACCTAACAGACATACGTTTCTTATTTTAGTTGCGGGATAAACATTCATGTTCTTCTACTCTCCTTTTTACCGATAATTAACGTCTGCATATATTACGCAAATGTTAAGTTTTATTAATTATATAACAAAACAAAAAAAATTACAAGTGTTTTTTGTGCATTTTGTGATTTATTTTTAAAAAATTTTTATTTCCCTTTTTGCACAATTCACAAAATACGTTAATTGTATAACAAAACACGGACATATCACCGCAAAATGATACGTCCGTGTTAAATTTTGGTAACTTATGCGTTAAGCTTTGCAATACTCTCGTCGATATTGGCGAGGAGAGCCTTTACCTTTTCAAGCTTTTCACGTTCAGCTTCAACAACATTTGCCGGAGCTTTTGCAACAAATCCTGCGTTTGAGAGCTTGCCGTTAATCATATTGAAATCCTTTTCGGCTTTTTCGCGTTCCTTTGTAAGGCGCTTAATCTCTGCCTCGGTGTCGATAAGCTCATTCATCGGTATGAAGAGCTTTGCAGCCTCGGAGACAACGGAAACCATTTTGGAGGTATCCTCTACTCCATCGGACATAATGACTTCCGATGCGGAAGCAAGCTTTACGAAGAACGGAGTTCCCGTCTCAAAAATCGCCTTTGCTTTATCATCATCCGGAATAACGATAAGCTGTGCCTTTCTTGACGGGGCAACATTCATTTCCGCTCTGCGGTTTCTTATAGCACGGATAGCCTGCATAAGAAGCTCCATATTTTCTTCTTCTGCCTTGAAGCTGAGTGCATCATCAGCCTTCGGCCAGTCGGAAATCATAATCGACTCACCATCGTGCGGGAGCGTCTGCCAGATTTCCTCGGTAATGAACGGCATAAACGGATGGAGAAGCTTTAATGTATTTGAAAGAACGTAGCAGAGAACCTTTTCTGCCGTCTCACGGCTCTTTGCATCCGCATCATCGGAAAGACGCGGTTTCACAAGCTCGATATACCAGTCGCAGTAGTTATCTCTGATAAACTCCTGAAGCTTCTGAGCAGCAATGCCGAGTTCAAACTTGTCTATATTATCGGTAATCTCGGAAACGAGAGTATTAAACTTTGAAACAATCCACTTATCCGAAAGTTCAAGCTCGGAAGCCGAGGGAAGCTCACACTTCGAGATATTAAGATTCATCATAACAAAGCGTGATGCATTCCAGATCTTATTTGCAAAGTTGCGGTTAGCCTCAACGCGCTCCGGAATAAATCGCGTATCGTTTCCGGGAGAGTTGCCGGTGATAAGAGTAAAGCGGAGAGCGTCTGCGCCGTACTCTTCAATAACCTCAAGCGGGTCAACGCCGTTGTTAAGCGATTTTGACATCTTTCTGCCGAGAGCATCGCGGACGATACCATGGATAAATACAGTCTTGAACGGTTCGAGCTTAAGATGCTCCATACCGGAGAAAATCATACGTGCAACCCAGAAGAAGATGATGTCATATCCGGTAACCATAACGGATGTAGGATAGAAATAATCGAGTTCGGGCGTCTTGTCCGGCCAGCCGAGTGTTGAGAACGGCCAGAGAGCAGATGAGAACCATGTGTCGAGAACATCCTCTTCCTGACGAAGATGCGTACTTCCGCACTTTGCACACTTTGTGGGATCCTCGCGGGAAACATTTACAAATCCGCAATCCTCACAATAGAATGCCGGGATTCTGTGTCCCCACCAGAGCTGACGGGAGATACACCAGTCGTGTACATTCTCCATCCAGTTTGTGTAGATCTTAGAAAAACGGTCCGGAACAAACTTTACCGTGCCGTCATTTACAACGCGGAGAGCTTCTTCTGCAAGCGGTCCCATTTTTACAAACCACTGCTTTGATGTAAGCGGTTCGACAACGGTGTTACAGCGGTAGCACTGACCAACATTGTGCTTATGGTCGCGAACCTCAAGAAGGAGTCCTTCTGCTTCGAGGTCTGCAATAATCTGCTTGCGTGCCTCGTATCTGTCGAGACCATTATATTTTCCGCCATTTTCATTTATGCAACCGTGTTCGTCGATAACGAGAATTTCTTCAAGATTATGACGCTTACCGACCTCGAAGTCGTTCGGGTCGTGGCACGGGGTAATCTTAACGCAACCTGTACCGAATTCACGCTCAACGTATTCATCAGCAACAACCGGAATTTCACGGTTCATAAGCGGAAGGATGAGCGTTTTTCCGACAAGGTGAGTGTATCTTTCATCCTCCGGATGAACAGCAACAGCGGTGTCACCCATCATTGTTTCAGGGCGGGTTGTTGCAATGATAACATACTCATCAGAATCCTTTACCGGATATTTAATATGCCAGAACTTTCCATCCTGCTCGCTGTATTCAACCTCAGCATCCGAAAGTGCAGTTGTGCAATTCGGGCACCAGTTTATAATTCTGTTCCCCTGATAAATAAGTCCCTTCTCATAAAGGCGTACAAAAACCTCGCGAACAGCTCTTGCGCAAATATCATCCATTGTAAAACGAGAACGATCCCAATCGCAGGATGCACCCATTTTTTTCTGCTGTTCAACAATTCTGTTTCCGAATTTATTTTTCCAATCCCATACGCGCTCAAGGAACTTATCTCTTCCAAGATCGTGGCGGGTAAGCCCTTCTTCCTTGCGGAGAGTTTCCTCAACCTTTATCTGAGTAGCGATACCAGCATGGTCTGTTCCCGGAAGCCAGAGCGCAGAATACCCCTGCATACGCTTGGTACGGGTGAGAACGTCCTGCAGAGTGCAGTCAAGCGCGTGGCCAAGGTGAAGCTGGCCGGTAACGTTTGGCGGCGGCATAACGATGGAGAAAGATTTTTTCTTCTCGTCTACCTCTGCGTGGAAATAACCTTTTTCTTCCCACTCTTTATAAAGACGTGCTTCCACGTCACGCGGATTGTAAATCTTGTCAAGTTGCTTTGCCATATGATGTTTTACCTCTTTTCAAAGCTTTATAAAACGGCTTTATTTCTATACATTATTGCTTATAATAGAATACAATATCTAAAGGGTAATGTCAAGCAAAATATACTGTAAAATTCAACAAAATTTGTTATTATTATATTTGCATATCACATTGAAATCAATGATAAGTTGAATTTTTTTGAATTTTTCTGTTGAAAATTCAAAAAAAAGAGAGTATAATATATGTATAAAATGCCTTGAGGAGGGATACCCTTGTACAGTATCGGCGATAAGATTGTCCACCCCATGCATGGTGCAGGAACAATTGAAAGCATAACCACTCAGACAGTTGACGGAAATATTCTTGATTATTATATCCTCAAGTTGCCTGCCAATAATATGACAATTATGGTACCCGTCTCTACTTGCGAGAAAATCGGAATCCGCGATGTCATAAGCTGCGAGCGTGCAGATGCGCTCCTTGCTCTCTTCTCAAACATGGACATCGATGTTGACACAAACTGGAACAAACGCTACCGCGACAACATCGCACGAATAAAAAGCGGTGACCTCGACGAGGTCGTCCGTGTCATAAAGTCACTTACTTACAGAGATTTCAAGTGCGGACTTTCAACAGGAGAGCGGAAAATCCTCCATTCCGCAAAGCAGATTCTTCTTTCCGAGCTTGTTCTTGCCCTTGAAAAGGACTATAACGAAGTAGATACATATTTAGATTCCATCATGGCAGAATCTTTCAAATAAACCTTGTAATATACACACGTTTTGTAGTATAATAGGGCTTGTAGCAAAACTCATTTCGCTACAAGCCCTTATTTGATTATAAGTGAGGTTTTGCAGTTGTTTAATAAAACTAAAAGAAAAACGTGCGTTGCAGTTATTCCCGCCGCCGGCACGTCAAGCAGAATGAAAGCTTACGGAAACAAGCTGTTTGCAGATATATGGGAAGTTCCCGTTATTGTTCATACTCTGCTCGCCTTCGAAAAATCTCCGTGGATTGACGCAATTGTTATTCCCACTCAAAACGAGCTTATAAGCGATATTGAAGGCATATGCAAAAAAAATGGGGTAAGCAAATTGCTTGCCGTTATTCCCGGAGGAGCTACACGTGCAGAGTCGGTTCTCTGCGGAGTCAGTTTTACTGGAAACAAGTTTGACCTCATCGCCGTTCACGATGCCGCCCGCCCATTCGTTTCGCAAAACATTATAGAGCTTACTGTAAACGC
>JAZLCV010000172.1:0-2347 GCA_045614365.1 Eubacteriales bacterium
TTGATATGGACGAGGATCTCAATATCGAACACTATTACAAGGCATATCCGAAGAAAGGATAACTGTACGAGAAGTTCGTCTGAAAGAAAAATCAGACTAAGCCACCGCTTGCTTTTTTTGCCGGCAAGCGGTGTTTTTTGCACCTCTTTGTTATTTTTATCACAAAGAAATCGGTCAAATAGCGCGTTTCGACGAGATTTTCAAATTAAAATAAATAAAAATTTGTTGCGTTTCCTCCCTTGATAAAAGACGGAATATGTGTTATGATATAAGAGAACTCTTGTGGTTTTTTTAAAAAAAACTAATGATAAAAAGGGAATAAGTTATACGGCAAGTACCTTCAGTGCCGCACCGGATGATAAGATTCCTTATGCTCCGATAGGTCTCATCACTCTTGACAGCTGCAGAGAGCTTGGCAGCCTTGTTGATGCTTTTATCAGGGCGGGAAAGCCGATTATGGGGATATGCCGCGGATGTCAGATACTCAACATTGCCTTGGGGGGACACTCATACAGGATATTCCGAACGCAGAGAAACACCGTCGGATAAACGATGTTGACTCTGCACACCAGATTATCGCAGAACAAGAAAGCGTTCTATCGTCTCTTTATGGTGAAAGTTTTTTTGTAAACAGCGCCCATCATCAGGCGATAGACGTGATAGGTAAAGAACTTAAAATAACGGCTTTTTCATTAGAAGATGGGATCATAGAAGCGTTTGAACATATCACACTTCCGGTATTTGGTGTACAGTGGCATCCGGAAAGGATGTGTTTTTCAAAGGCAAGGCCTGATACTGTCGACGGTGCAGAACTTTTTAAGTTTTTTCTCCGTCAGTGTAAAGCTTGTATGTGATTAAGGAGGTAAGAATATTGTTGCTAATAAAAAATGGCCGAATTAAAACTATGGCAGAAAAAGAGTTTGAGAGAGGTTGCATTCTCATTGATGATAATGGGAAAATTACGTCTGTCGGAGAAAATATAGAGGTTTCGTCTGAATGTGAGGTAATTGACGCAGAAGGACGGCTGGTAACGCCGGGGTGCGTGGAGGCTCATTGCCATATAGGCGTGCGTAACACGGCTATAGGATGGGAGGGTATTGACCACAACGAAAAAACGGACTCTGTAACTCCGCAGATGCGTGCCATTGATGCAATTAATCCGCTTGATGAGTCATTTAAGGATGCGATTGAGCACGGAGTTACAAGCGCTTGCACAGGTCCGGGCAGCATAAATGTTGTGGGCGGAACGTTTGCGGCAATAAAGCTTTACGGGAAATGTGTAGATAAAATGATAATTAAAAACCCTGTCGCAATGAAGTGCGCGTTCGGAGAAAATCCGAAGAGCGCGTATGGTCAGAACAAGCAGACACCAATTACAAGAATGGCGATAGCCGCGTTGCTTCGTGAGCTTCTTTTTAAATCACGGGCTTACCTTGAAGACCGAGAAGCCGGGGAAGCAAAATTCGATATGAAGCTTGAGGCAATGATTCCTGTTATGAATGGCGAAATACCATTGAAGGTGCATGCCCACCGCGCTGACGATATTCTCACGGCAATTAGAATCGCGAGGGAATTTAATGTGCGGATTACTATTGATCATTGTACCGAGGGTGGAATCATTGCTGAAGAAATCGCTGAAACCTCATTCCCTGTCTTCGTGGGTCCCTCTTTTGGAGGCAAATCAAAACCCGAACTTGCTTTAAAGGGATTCGAAACCGTTGCCAAGCTCTACGATGCCGGTGTCCCGGTAAGCATTATTACAGATTCTCCTGTTGTTCCGATTCAGCATCTGACTATGTGTGCCGGATTTGCCGTTGCAAGCGGACTTCCTTATGATGAGGCGTGGAAGGCAATTACTATTAATCCTGCTGTACATATGGGAATTTCCGACCGTGTAGGAAGTCTTGAAGTCGGAAAGGATGGCGATGTTGCTATCTGGACATCTGATCCTCTCCTCAACATCGGTGCAAAAGCGCATACAACTGTTATAGATGGAAAGACAGTTTACAAATCTTGAGTGGAGACTTTTCAATTGACAAACATCTTCGCAAAATATATAATATATTTTGTGTTATATATTATTGAAGAAAGAGGTTTTTATTATAGCGAAGAACAGTTTGTCTCTTGATACGGTTTGTGCATCGCTTGCATATGCAATGGGAATTGACGCACCGGAGCGCGCGGCGGCACCTTCGGACGAGTTGTGCGCTTATATAGATAAGTCTTTTGGCGGGGAAAAGGCAGACAGAGTTTTTATGTACAATCCCGATGCAGTTGCACAGTGGATTGCAGAAAAATATCCCGAGCTTCTTTTCTTCCGCACGGAAAAGTATTTTGATTTGAAGCT
>JAZLCV010000173.1:0-5685 GCA_045614365.1 Eubacteriales bacterium
TCTGCCATCTTCTTCGTGAGCGTGGTGATAAGTACGCGCTCTTTTTCGGCAACGCGTGAATTGATTTCGCCGATAAGGTCATCGATCTGCCCATCTGTCGGACGGATTTCGATCTCGGGATCGAGAAGACCTGTCGGTCGGATGAGCTGCTCAACCGTCTGCGCGCTTCGCTCGCGCTCATATTCGCCCGGTGTCGCAGAGACATAGACAACCTGATTTATATGGTCTTCAAACTCCGTGAAGTTGAGCGGACGGTTGTCGAATGCGCTGGGGAGTCGGAAACCGTATTTGACGAGAACTTCCTTTCTCGCGCGGTCACCCGCATACATTCCGCGGACCTGCGGAAGTGTGACGTGCGATTCGTCAACGATGAGGAGAAAATCGTCGGGGAAATAGTCCATAAGTGTAAAAGGCGGTGAGCCGGGCTCTCTGCCGCTTATTATGCGCGAATAGTTTTCAATGCCCGTGCAATATCCGAGCTCCTGCATCATCTCAACATCATATTGAGTGCGCTGGCGGAGTCTTTGCGCTTCAAGAAGCTTCTCGTCTTCTTCAAACTGCTTAACGCAAAGCTCCATTTCGTCAATGATGTCATTGCACGCCTTCGCCATCTTTTCAGGGGTGGAGACATAGTGCGAAGCGGGGTATATCGCAACGTGGGAAAGCTCGCGCTTTGCCGCGCCCGTCACGATGTTTATTTCGGAAATGCGGTCAACCTCGTCACCGAAAAACTCGACGCGTATACCCGTATCGTTTGAATAAACCGGAAATATCTCAACAGTATCACCGCGGACACGGAATTTGTTTCGCTCAAACGCAATGTCGTTGCGCTCATAGCGGATTTCAACAAGCTTGCGTATAAGCGCATCGCGCTCATACGTTTTGCCCGGGCGCAGAGAGATAACCATACTCGAATAGTCTATCGGGTCACCAAGGCCGTAAATACACGAAACGCTGGCGACAATGATAACGTCCCGCCGCTCGCCGAGCGATGCCGTAGCACTGTGGCGCAAGCGGTCAATCTCCTCGTTTGTCGACGAATCCTTTTCGATATATGTGTCGGTATGCGGAATATATGCCTCCGGTTGGTAATAGTCAAAGTAAGAAACAAAATACTCTACAGCGTTCTCCGGGAAAAATGCACGAAGCTCCGAGCAGAGCTGAGCGGCAAGAGTTTTGTTGTGTGCAAGTACAAGTGTCGGCTTTTGCACGCGCTCAATAATATTCGCCATTGTAAAGGTCTTTCCCGATCCTGTAACACCAAGCAACGTCTGCTCTGAAAGTCCCATTTCTATTCCCGATACAAGTGCAGAAATAGCCTCCGGCTGATCACCCGACGGAGTATACTCTGAAACAAGCTTGAATTTTTTATTTTCTTCCACAGCAGAACACCTCGCTCCTGAAAGATCAAATTATACAATATTTATATAATATACATAAAAACGGTGAGAATACCCAAAAATGCGAAGTTGAAAACTGAGAACATAACAATATAATGACGCGCTTTTCCCGGATTATGCTTTAGATACTCACGAAATGTTATAAGGCTTGCAAGAGACGCGATAAGCGTACCCGCACCGCCGATATTTACACCGACAAGCAGATTGGCATAATCCTCCGTAAACTGCGAAAGAAGAATAGAAGACGGAACGTTGCTTATCACCTGACATGAAAGAACAGAAGATAAAAGCGTGCTTTTTTCAAGAAGAGATGAGAAAAGAGCGTTCACGGCAGGAATTCGTGCCATATTCCCCGCAAAGATAAAGAAAAACACAAATGTCAGCAGCAAAGGATAATCAACTGCCTTTAATGCCTTTCTGTCGGCAAAGAACAGTACCGCGGGGATAATTACAAGCCCGATCTGATAAGGGACAACACGGAAAACAATAACAATTGAAAGAACAAAAAGGATGCTGTAAAGAACCGTGCGCCGAGGATTGAGTGGTGTCTTTGCATAACACAGGAAAAGCGGCTCCGGTTTCACAAAAATTATGCAACATGCCGTTATAAGAAGCACAGACAGGATAAATGGAGGAAACATTATCTGCATAAATTCGGATGTCGGGATGCTGAACTTTGTATAGAGATAAAGGTTCTGCGGATTTCCGAACGGAGTGAGCATACCTCCGAGGTTTGCAGCTATGTTCTGCATAATAAAGGTAAAAGACATATACTCTGTTTTGTTGGTTGCAGTCAGAACAAAATACCCAAGCGGGAGAAAGGTCAAAAGCGCCATATCGTTTGCGATGAACATCGAGCCGATAAATGTGATATACACAAGCGCAAGTACGCTCATGCGCGCATTTCTGAAAACAGAGACAACTTTCCTTGCAAGAACATAGAAAAAGTTTATATTCCTGAAAGCGCAAACAACTGCAAGAACGCAGAAAAGACAGGTAAGTGTTTTGAAATCAAAATACCCGATATACTCGCGGTCAACCGGAACGATAAAGCTTGTTATGAGTGCAGCAAGAAAAGCGATGCTCATAACTGCATTTTCTTTGAAGAATTTGAGAATGCGCAAATAATTTTTCTCAGGTACTGCGGTTGTCATTATGCAAAAACTTCCTTTTCGTTATTTTTAAGCCGAGAGGAGTTAAACCACCAAGCCTTAAAGCCCCAGAACTGCCTCGGCAACGCGGATTCCGTCAACGGCGGAGGAAAGTATTCCCCCGGCATATCCCGCGCCTTCTCCGCATGGATATAATCCCTTAAGTGAAGCCTGAAGCGTATCGTCACGTAAGATGCGCACAGGTGAAGACGAGCGCGTTTCCGGTGCGGTAAGCACCGCCTCTCCGTCTGCAAACGCACGGACAAGGCGTGAAAAGCCCGAAAGTCCGGCGCGCAGTGTTTCATTTATATAATCGGTAAACAGCGCGGATATTTCACATTCGCGCACTCCCGGACGAAACGACGGTACAACTTTGCCAAAACCGGTTTTTCTTCCCGTAAGAAATGCTTCAACGGTCTGTGCGGGAGCGCGGAAATCTTCTCCGCCGAGAGAAAATGCCGCACGCTCGACCTTGCGCTGAAGCTCGACACCCGCAAGCGGAGAAGTCCCTCCAAAATCCTCGGGCGTGACGTTCACGAGCAAAGCGCTGTTTGAATTTTCAAGGTTTCTGGCATAGAGACTCATACCGTTTGTAACAACGCCGCCTTCTTCGCTTGATGCATTTATAACCTCACCGCCCGGACACATACAGAAGGTGTATACCGCGCGACCATTGGGATATCGGTTTGAAAGCTTATAGTCTGCCGCGCCGAGCGCCGGATGTCCGGCAAACTCGCCGTAGCGGCACACATCTATATCACGACGCAGATGCTCTATTCGCACCCCCATCGAAAACGGCTTCTGCTCCATTGTGACCCCCATATCAAGAAGAAGCGAAAAAACGTCGCGCGCAGAATGCCCTACTGCAAGAACGATATCGTCCGTTTCAAAGGATATCTCCCCTGACTTAAGTTTGCATACCGCCTCACAGACATGCCCTTCCTTTGCCCTTATTTCCGAAAGCGTACAGTTAAAATAAACCTCTCCGCCGAGCCGTTTTATTTCTTCGCGGATTCCCGAAACAACACGCGGAAGCTTGTCCGAGCCTATGTGAGGATTTCTTATATACATAATCTCCGGCGGTGCACCATGCTCGACAAATGTGCGGAAAACGTCAAACCGTCTTGCATCGTGCGTTCCGGAATTGAGCTTTCCGTCGGAAAATGTTCCCGCGCCGCCCTCGCCAAACTGCACGTTTGACGATGTGTTAAGTTCTCCTCCCTCAAAAAAGCGCGATACGGATACAGCACGATCTTCCACGCACTCCCCTCGCTCTATAAGGATCGGTCGCGCACCGTGGCGCGCAAGCGTAAGCGCACAAAAAAGCCCTGCCGGACCTGCGCCTACAACAACCGGACGGCGCAACGGTAAAACAGGTTCCGGTACCTTTAGTTTTTCCCCTCGAGGGAGAAGCGTTATATCACCGCGCTTTATGCGAGAAACAATTTTCTCCACATCACCGTACACGGAGACAACCACGGAATACACAAAACAGACGTTTTTCCGGTCCCTGGCATCCACGGCTTTTTTTACAATATCAAGCTTTTGTATCTCTCCCGGTGCAATTCCGAGTGTTCTGGCAGCACGCTTTGTGAGAAGCGTTTCCTTCTCATCAAGAGAGAGCTTTAAATTACCTATTCTTATCATAACAAATCTTCCGTTATTCAATTTAATCTCAACTTATTATTATAACAAAATTCGTTTTAAAAGTAAATACCACCATATCGTTTTTGTATTTTATGCGGGTTTTCTTATGTTTTTCTTATAATCGGTCACTTTTTTATATTAATACTGTGGACTTTTCTTCCTTTATGTGGTATATTTATAATGTAGAATTTTGTGCAGAGGGAAAACTCTGCTTTAAATCAAGGAGGAATATCAAAAATGAAGCTCAATTATGCAGGTCTTCAGGACAAGGCTGCTTGGGAAGCTGCCGGCGTCACACTTCCGAAGTATGACTGGAAGGAAATGGCTGCCGAGACCGAAAAGAATCCCACATGGGTTCACTTCGGCGCAGGTAACATCTTCCGCGGCTTTGTTGCAAAGCTCCAGCACGACCTTCTCAACGCAGGTCACGTAAAAGGCGGTATTGTTGCTGCCGACACATTCGACTTTGACAACATTGACATGATTTACCGTCCGTATGACGCAATGACGATGCTCGTTCTCCTTATGCCTGACGGCACAATGAAGAAAGAGGTTGTTGCATCCATCTCCGAGGGTCTCTGTGCAGGTGCAGCATACCCCGAAGATGTCCAAAAGCTTAAGAAAATCTTCCGCAACCCGAGCCTCCAGATGGTTTCCTACACCATCACGGAAAAAGGTTATGCTCTCCGCAACATTCAGGGCGAGTTCTTCCCGTTTGTTGAGGCAGACTTCAAGAACGGTCCGGACAATTGCTCTCACGCAATGAGCCGCACAGCAGCATTCCTGCTCGAGCGCTTCAATGCTTGCAAGGCTCCGATTGCCGTTGTTTCTATGGACAACTGCTCTCACAACGGTGAGAAGCTTCGCGCTTCCGTTATGACCGTTGTTGAGAAGTGGCATGAAAACGGATTTGTTTCCGATGAATTCGTTGCATGGGTAACAGACGAAAAGAACGTCTCCTTCCCGTGGTCAATGATTGATAAAATCACTCCGCGCCCGGCAAAGGTTGTTGAGGATGCTCTTGCTGAAGCAGGTATCGAGGATATGGCTCCGAAGATTACTCCGAAGAACACCTTTGTTGCTCCGTTCGTAAACGCAGAAGAGCCGCAGTACCTTGTTATCGAGGACCGTTTCCCGAACGGCCGCCCGCCGCTTGAAAAAGCAGGTGTTTTCCTCACAGACCGCGACACCGTTAACAACACCGAAACAATGAAGGTTACAACTTGCCTCAACCCGCTCCACACCTGCCTTGCAGTGTATGGCTGCGTTCTCGGCTTTGACACAATCGCAAATGAAATGAAGGATGCAGAGCTTTCCGCTCTTGTAAAGAAGGTCGGTTACGAAGAAGGTCTTCCGGTTGTTGTTGACCCGAAGATTCTCTCTCCGAAAGCATTTATTGATGAAGTTATTGAAAAGCGCCTTCCGAATCCGTTCGTTCCGGACACACCGCAGCGTATCGCATGCGATACATCGCAGAAGGTTGCTAT
>JAZLCV010000174.1:0-11741 GCA_045614365.1 Eubacteriales bacterium
GCTTAATTTATCCGCTGCTTTATCTAGCGGCAAAAGCGTGGGGTTTCAAAGGGGACCGCAAGAGGTCCCCTTTGCTATTATCGTAATGTATTTTAAGAGTCTGCGTCATCATCGCGCTTGAATGAATTTAAAAGCGCTGCAAGCTGATGACGGCTCTTCATCTCATCCGAATACGCATCATCCCATTCGCGGACATAACTGCGTATATCAGATGGAGAAGCACCGAGAAGCTTCATTGACAGACGGATAAAATGTCCGCTGTTTGCAAATCCGCACATATCCGAAATATCATTGATTGACATATCGGTGCGGCGAAGAAGGCGGAAAGCATTGCTGATTCTTACATTCAGAAGGTAATTGTGGGCGGTCTGCCCGACCGTTGTTTTGAATTTTGTTGTAAACGACCGTTCCGACATCATCGCTTGCTTGCTCGCCTTGGTAAGCGATACCTTTGATGCGCTGCTTGTCATAATATAGTCAATAGAGTTTTTTATGAGAAGAGAACGCTCTTTAGCTATTGTTATGTCGGTTTTATCAAGCTTTATTCCGGTTGTCTTCGCACACAGTTCAAGAAGCTCGCCCACGTTTAAAAGCACCTTCTTCAGCGGAAGAAGAATACCGGTGTTTACGGGAGAAAGAAGCTCGGTGCAAAGCTCGTCTGCGCGTTCTTTGTTCTTGCCGGAAAGGGATACAAACGGATTGAGCTGAAAATCATCAAATGCAGAGAGATTATAGGTAAGCGGAAGATACGGAAGCTCCGCTTCTTTCAAGCTGTCATTGGCAATTGAAATGTATATAATCTCTGCGTTTTCAAAGTCTGTCAGCGTTGTGTCCATTGAATGGATTGCATACGGTGTGACGATAGCGAGAGAGCCGGGCTTCTGCACACGTGTCTCTCCGTTTATCGTGTGGACATATGTTCCCGAAACGGTATACCATATCTGGGTGTAATCGTGCCAGTGTATATCGCTTACGTGAGGATGAGTAAGCATATGGATACGCACCGGTGAATTTTTAAACTGGCTGCGCTTTGACGAAAGATGCGGCGCAAGGCCCGGGCTAATCGGCTTTATGAAATCCATAATACTTTCCTCCTCTCATTAAACGCTTTGTAATATATCTTAATATATCATATTTTTCGCCCTTTTTCAAGCGATATTTCATAAATGCCGGATTGTGTATTGAGAAGCTCCTTTCGGTGGCTATAAATGCCGGATTGTATAATGTTTTCCGGTTGACGCATCCTCTGCAAATTGATAAAATTATAGCGTAGGATGATATGCCTTTTGTTAACAAATCACAAGGAGGAAAAGGGATGAAAAGAGTTATATCAATTTTTTTAGTAATTGTGATAACAATGTCTATTTTGCCGACGGCACTTTCTGTAGGACAGGAGGAAAGAAAAATGTATTTTGACATTACAGAAAAGCATTGGGCATATGTGAATATAGCAAAGTGTACGGAACAAGGGTGGCTTGAAGGCTATCCTGACGGAAGCTTTGCCCCGGAACGCGGGATTACGCGAGCCGAAGCTGTAAAAACCGTTCTTTCCTTTGCAGGGCGCAAATCGGCAAAAACCGGAAATACATATAAAGATGTTGAGCAAAATGCATGGTATGCACCTTATGTGTATGCGGCAGAGGATTTTCTTCCGGTTGCGTGGAAGGTAAGTCGCCGTATTGAGCCTGAAAAAGCTATAACCCGTGAAGAATTGGTGTATATGATAGTGTACGCTATGGGTTATGACAGCGAGCTTAAGCTTGCAAACGAACAGCTGATTGATAATGCGTTTGCAGACAGCGATGCTGTTTCTGAAATAATGAATCCGCTGTTCTCGCTTGCTGTTGCAAAAGAAATCATTTCCGGTTACAGCGACGGCACAGTAAGACCGCAGGAAAAGGTAACTCGCGCACAAATGGCTGCAATGCTCTGCAGAACTGCCGATATCCCCGAGAAGCACGCTTGGCGTGATACCTTCTGCGAAAAGTTCAATGTTGTGGAAACGAACGTAATGGGAACAGAAAACGGACTTCTCTTAAAAACGAAGCGAGATTATTTCACGATTGAAACAACTGTTCCGTCCGACGGATATTATGAAATAGCGATGGGATATGAGCACGACAGTTATGAAATGCCGTTTCAAATAAGGGTTACGTATCCTGACGGAAGAGCGAGATTAGATAATTACAGTGTATTTCCCGCTAAAGAAGAGTTTGTTGTACCGATATGGCTTGAAAAAGGGAAAAACCTTGTCCGCATACTTCACGCTAAAGCCGAACAGCCGATATATATTCTGCCTTTTGAGATTTTTTATATAGAAAATCGGGGGAAGATGAATCCGCTGCCATACAGTATTTCACCCACAAAGGTTACGTTCTTCCTCGACAACGCGAAAACTCCGCAGAGCTTTATTGAAAACTATAAGGAAAAGCTGACGAAGATAGAGACCGATACCGGCATTGAAATTCCCTTCACGGCAGAGCCTTCGGGAGACCGGCTCGTTACGGAGAGCGCAATAAGGGTGTATCCCGATAAAGACGCTGTCTCAAAGCTTCCGGTCGGAACGCATACGCTGAAGTACATCCTTGAGAGCGGTAAGGTTCTTTCTCAGGAAATAACCGTGCTTGAAACGGCACCTGAAACAGAGCTTGAATATATAAATTTCAATGTAGGTAAGGCAAACTCTACGCTCATAAAGCTTCCTAACGGCAAAAATATGCTTATTGATTCGGGGTATGATGAAAACGCTGAGAAAGAGATTATTCCGTATCTTGAAAAGCATAACATAAAGCTTGACTATTATCTGCTCACCCATTTCCACAAGGACCATTGGGGATTGAAGGATGAAATCCTTAAGATATACGGAATTAAAATCCCCGATCAGGGCAAGGCGGATGCTCTTGTTAAAGCCGATAAGCAGAAACGATATGATTATCTGAAAAACTTCGGATATCTTGATTCATCAATGCTTTGTTATTATGATGAGCTTCACGAAATCTGGGACCTCGGCGGCGTGACGATGGATGTGCTCAACAGCCGCTTTGATGAAAACGGTGAGGCGATGGAGGTTTATAACTATCCGTTCTATCGTCTGAATGAACACAATTATGAAAACTCCACATCCGTTTCGTTTATGCTTGATTATAACGGCTTCCGCTATTACCACGGAGCAGATAACTATGCTTTCTGCCAGGAAAGATATATGTACGATATGATAAAGCAAAAGCGCACCGACGAGCTTTCATGCGATTGGTTCTTCGGAAACCACCATTTCATCTGCGATATCAGTCCTCAGTTTATTCGAATATTGAATCCGACGGTTATGTATATATCGAATGAAGAAGTATATAATCGTTCTCAGTATACAAAATATTATAAAAAATATGTCGAGGACTATAGTTTCTATAATAAGAAGCTTTCGGAAACAATTGTTTCCGGTAGGGTTGGCAGCGCAAGGGTTTGTGTGAACGGTAAGGATGACTGGTATTACGAAATAATATCGGATGCCGATATGTACAAATAAAAGCGCAGACCGGTAAAACAATAAGAAATTACATAAGGAGGAAAAGGAAAAATGAAAAGAACAATATCCATGCTTCTTGCACTGTGCATGACGCTCTCGCTTCTGCCTGCGTCAGTACTCGCGACAGATGGGGGAGTTGAAGTGGAATATTCGTTTTCTAAGGATTTTTATGTTTCACAGGTGGCTGATGCAAAGCCCAAGGATATAAGCTATGCACTCAGCGGGAATAAGCTTGAGTTTGGCGATATCCAATCGACATCAGACCCGGACGCTCAGTGGAACCAAAGCTATGCTTGCTTTGATTTTGAAAAGGCCGGCGAATGGGTGGCATATAGAATTATGGTACCGCAAGCAGGGGAATATACGGTGAATTTCAAGTATATGACGCGAAATAAAAATACTTGCGGAAGTGCAGACATCTTTATTGTCGATATTGAAGATGGTGCGGATAAGAGTGCAATCAAAGCTGTTGCATCTGCACCGGACGAAAGCAAAAAGCTTTATAACATCTATTTCTACTCTTCAACCGATAAATCTCTTGTAAGTGCAGAAACGGAGCGTTTTACATTTGATACTGCAGGAGAACACTTGTTCCTTTTGAAATGTACTGAGGCGGGATATATTCGTCCCGGAATTTTAAAGCTTTCTCTTGTCACAAAGCTTGATACCGTAACGGTAGCGCTTTCGGAAAGCTTGCTTCTTGAGGGCGAATACGCGGTAGCAGGTTTTACCGCAACAGATAACGTTGGCAAAGCGTTTGATACATCAATGTCAACCGTTACATACAAAAGCTCGGATACATCGGTTGCAACGATTGACAAGGATACCGGCGAAATCTACGCAGTCGCAGAGGGCGAAACGCAAATCACCGTAAAGGTTGATGCTGTTACGAGCGCGCCGGTAACACTGCGCGTTACCGCTCTTCCGGCAGCCACAAGCCTGCCGGAAGAAATGAGCATCAACTTCCCGCAGGGCTTTATCCACATTGGTGATACATCTCCATTAAAAATGTTAACCGGCGAGGGGAACAATCCGGGCAGCGGCATTGATTATTCCTTTGAAATTGCCGATGAAAGCATCGTAACGGAAGAAAACGGTATCTTTACCGCACATAAGATGGGTAAAACCGATGTGAAGGTTACGGCAACGCTTGGTGGTGACGAAAAGGAATATAGCTTCACAGCGGCTGTTGTCGGCAAAAACCTCTTCGCGCGTAACGGTGTGCGTCACGGTGAGTTTGAAAACAACGTGTATATGAAAGATAACTCAAATGAAGGTGTTGCGGCATCTGCAACTATGTGGGAAGCCGTTCGTGACAAAACACGCGATACATATGATTATGAGATTTATAAAGGTAAATCCGGAGTAAGCGGTAAAATTACCAACATTCTTAAAGCTATGTTTGACGGAAACCCGCCAACCGGAGGAAGTACCAAGCGTTTTCAGATTCAGCAGCCGAATAATGCACCGATAGGCTCGAATTCTGAACTTGTCGGGATTGAACACGGCAAAATTTATGAGTTTGCCGGAAATGTAAAGCTTGAAAACGTAAAGACGATGCCCACGATAAAAACAATGGTATACTATTACGTGGACGGAGTTACGTCATCTCAGCGTAAGCTGCACTATGATGATGAGTTTTTTACGGATGAAAACGGGGATATTGACTGGACAACCTTCTCGTCAACTCCGTTGTATGTAAATTGGGATTACAACGACTATCTTGCTTCGGACGTAACCTTTGCGGCATCGTCTACCGACACTCTCGGCTTTGATGTTCTCGTCTCAGAGCTTTCATATCACGAGGTAACCTTTGAAAGCGTTGATTTTAAAATGGAAGGGACAACGGACGGCGCAAAGACCTATGATAAGTTCGCTACAACCGTTGCGCCCGTATCAAGCACAGGAAAGGTAATCGCATTCGGTAACGAAGCTGAGCCGCTCGATGTAACCTATTCCGTTTATCCCGAAGATACGCGCGTTGCGAGAGTTGACGCAAACGGCGTTATAACTGTTGTCTCGGACGGTGAGTGCGAGATCCGCGCAGACGTAACGTTAAACGGAGTGACGCAGACCGGTGTGCTTTCGGTTTCCGTTTCGGGGCTTGAGGTTATGTTTGAAAGCATCGTCGCCGAAACTGATACAGAGCTTCGTGTGGGTGATGCATCAATCGTTACGGCAACCCCGTACAACACAGACGGCTCACTTTATGAAAAAGATGATGTAATTTATTATTATGAAAGCGCTAATGCCGCTGTTGCGTCGGTTGACGCAGAAGGGAACATCACTGCGAAGTCTCCCGGTTTTGCAGATATCACGGCATACGGAAGCTGCGGAGGAGTTGTTGCAAAATCAACCGTTACTGTCAGAGTTATGGACAACACACCGCTTGGCAGTGCATACATAACGGGAAACAGAACTCTTGAAAAGGGCTTTTCAACAAAGCTTACCGCTCACGCAGTTCACACGAGCGGCAAGGAAGCGTATATTGATGAAAACTATGATGTAAGGTTTTCTCTTGCCGACGGATCGCCGTCTGATGTGATTTCCGTTTCCGGAGACGGCACGGTGCTTGGTATAACGCCGGGAATAGCTTCTGTTGTTGTCTCGGTGGAGTATGACGGAACGCGTGTGGAAAGCAGTGAACGGTTTGAAATCGAGGTTACCGAGGTTGTTCCGAAGGACCACTTTATAGATTTTACTGCAAGAAACGCCACTGCGGCGAGCACGCTGACAATCTATGCAACAATCGAGGAGGACGGATATTATCTCGACCGTAAAAAAACCTCGCAGACCGTTATAAGCAACTGCCTCGCCGGCAAAAAATATTGCTATAATCTTGCGTATGCGATGTTCAGCAGAATAGAATCAATTGCAAATTCCGTAGAGGCAGACACCGCCATTGTATTTCCTGTAAAATACAGCGGCTGGTACGAGCCGGTATTCACAGGCCTTCCGATGTCCGATTGCGGATATGCACATGTTTATCTTGACGGAAAATATCTCGGTGATTACAATTTCTCCGCTCCGGATAAGGAGTCAAACGGTGCAAAAATTTCAGCAAGAATGAACCCGATTTACGTCGAGGGCGGCGCGAACCACACACTCACCGTAAGAAGCTTTAAAAAGGGCGCAGACGGTGGTACACGTCAGTATATGGTAAGCTTTGAGCTTGACTGGCTGGTAAACGAGCCGGAGCTTGGTGAGCTTACAATGTCGGCTGAAGATGATGAGATTATCATCGGCGAAACTGCCAATGTGGTTGTGACGGGTGATATGGGAATCGGAAAAACATACCGCTTCGGACTTAACCATGGCTATGTAGCGGATGAGGACAACTACGTTGTGCTTCACAGCGATAATCCATCTGTCGTTGAGATTCGCGACGGTGTGCCGAAAGCGGTCGGAGAAGGAAGTGCAACCATTTCGGCTGATGTATACTACAAGGGTGAGAAGGTATCTTCGCCTGAGCCGATAACTATCACGGCTCTTGCACCTGCATTTACTGATGTTGTGCTTTCGGCAGAAAAGCAGACCTTTGCGCCTTTCGGCGATGGTTGCGGTATAACCGTAAAGGCATATACCTCAAAGGGTGAAGAGCTGGTTATACCCGAGGGCGGAGTAACCTTTGAAAGCTCGGATCCTACAACCGCGTCTGTCGATGAAAACGGATTTATAACTCCGCTTGCCTCCTCGAATGAAACGTGCGAAATCACGGCGACGGTAACGATTGACGGGCTTGTGCGTCATGGCGTGCTTACCGTAACCGTGCGTGAAGGAAAGGTTGCCTCAACCTACTACACCGAGGAAAGAGTGGCAAACGCGAGAGAAAATATCGCTACTTATAAATGGGCGAAGAGCACCATGAACACTGCGAAAAAGAATGCAGACAAGTATCTGCCGTACATTGATGAGATATATGATATGATTCACTCGCAGGGGATTTTGCGAACAAACTTTGTCGGTGTAAAAGAAGATCCGGAGTTCCGTTATTGCCGCTATTGCGGAGAAGACCTTGTGGTTAAGTATAACCGTTTCCCGTGGGCAATGGATCCGCTTAACCGCCCGTGGAAGATACAGTGTCCGGAGTGTAAGAGAACCTTCCCGAGTAATGACTTTGAAAGCTTCTATGAAAACGGACTTAACGAGCATGGCGAGTTTGACAGAACGTACGCTCTTGAGCAGAACGGAATTCTCTGCGGCCGCGGTGTGCGCGATGAAGAAACCGGAAAATATATTGTAAAGCCTGAGTTTGCAGATAACCCATACGGCTATGGTGACCCGAACGGTAACCTCTTTAATGAGACCTATCCTGAGCTTTACGATCCGAATAAAGACTCTTACGGTATCGATCCCAGAACAAAAGATCCTATAACTCACGGCTGGGGAGATTTTGAGCTTCCGCACGCAGGCTATATCTGGGGCGTTGATGACAGCCTTGGTTATGAAACGGGAAGGACCTGCACAAAGAATGGTGACCGCGAGGTTCATACCTACGTTTCCCTATATTCTTTCCTCGGCTTGTGGACGCAAAGATACGAAAAGAATTCGGCGACGATAGAGAAGGCAATTGAAGCCTTCCGCGATGCTTATGTCTATACGGGCGATGCAAAATATGCCCGCGCGGGAATTGTTCTGCTCGACAGAATTGCAGATTTCTACCCCACTTATAATACGATGGAAAACCTTAACCACGGCTTTATGGCAGGCTTTGCCGGAGACAGAGCTCTCGGCAATCTTGTCGGTAACGTCTGGGAGGGTGGCGTTATAAGGGTTTATATTGAAGCCTATGATGCTTTCTTTGATGTGTATGACGATCCGTGGGTTGTCGATTATCTCAGCAATAGGGCAATTGAGCTTGGCAACACCGGAATAAATGATAAAACAACGCCGGAAAAAATTCGCCAAAACTTTGAGCTTAACGTTATGGACAGAGTTCTTGACGACGTAAAGCGCGGAACTATCCTGGGTAACTTCGGCTTGTATCACAAGGCTCTTGCATTAGCCGCAGTTGTTTACGATACATATCCGCGAACGGCGGAGCTTCTTGAATTTCTGATGCAGCGCGGTTCGGCTGATACAAGTAAGGGCTGTACCGGAGGAAACATCACAAGAAAGCTTGTTGATATGGTCGAGCGCGAAGCATTGACATTAGAGAGCTCTGTCGGATATAACAAGCTTATGCCAAACAGCCTCCTTGAAGTGGCAAAAATCCTTTCGATTTACGAGGAAAACACAAATCCGGATACAAACCTTTATAAAAATCCGAAGTTCATAAAAGCGCTTAAGATTGTAGTTCCGTATATCACCGTAACCGTTGCCGCAAACATAAGTGATAACAGCGGAACGGGAGCATTCGGATTTTCCTCGATGGCTGATCTGGAGCTTGCGGGTTGGGAAGCAACAAAACAGCCGATATTTGCCCAGCTGCTCTATTTCGGCGCAAAGGGAAATCTTGAAAACATCCGCGGCGATATATTCACAAAGAACCCCGAAGGCGTTCAGGATGAAATCAAAGCCGTTATTGAGAAATACGGCGAATATGACTACACAAAGAGCGCAATTACAACAGGATACGGCATTGCGCATCTCAAGAACGGAACAAAGTTTACAACCACAGATTCAAATGCAATAAGCAACAGCCTGCGTGATTTCTGGCTTTACTTCGGCTCGGCACCTATCGGCCATAACCACAATGATACGCTTCACCTCGGAATTGAAGCCTTCGGCCTTGATATGTCTCCTGATTTCGGTTATCCCGCTGAAATGGTAGGCGCCGGCGCAACAAAACGTCATAACTGGGATAGCGCAACCGCATCTCATAATACAGTTATGGTAAATGATATGCAGCAGATAAATCACCGTGAGGGCGGAAAACCGCTTCACTTCGACGATGCCGGCGATATTCAGGTTGTTGATGTTGATGCTCCGCAGGCATATCCGAATATAACCGATGTGTACCGCAGAACGGTTGTCTCTGTTGATATTGATGACACAGTCTCCTATGCGCTCGACTTTTTCCGTATTGTCGGCGGAGATGAGCATCTTTATAGCTTCCATGCCCAGTCGCAGAGCACTAAGGTAACGGGAGTTGAGCTTATCCCGCAGACCATCGGAACATATGCAGGCCCCGATGTCCCGTACGCAGAGGATACATACTACGAAAAAGAAGACGGATTTAACTTTATTTATAACGTAGAGCGTGCAAAGATGCCGGGAACAGGAACCTTTACCGCAGACTTTGATGTTGATATGCTCAGAAATGCAAAGCCGCTTCCGGAAAAGGATTGGCATTTAAGGCTTACACAGCTTAACGACTTCGATATCACCGAGGTTGCGCTTGCGGATGGTAAGCCACCGATTATCAAGCAGAACCCAGACCACTTCGATTATATATTTGTACGCAGAAGCGGCAAGAACCTTGATACGCTCTTTACATCGGTTATCGAGCCGTGTATCGGAAACAGCAATATTGAAAGCATGGAGCGCCTTAATGTTTCACGTCGCGACGGCAAGCCGATGCGTGAGGATGAACCGGTCGCCGCAGTGAAGATAAAGCTTAAGAACGGACGTACCGATTATGTAGTATATGCCGCAAACAATGAAGTTGCTTATAACATTGCGGATAAGTTTGACTTCACGGGCTTTGTGGGAGTCTGCTCTGAGGACGAAAACGGAAACGTTGTCCGCCACTATATTATGGACGGAACACAGCTTGATACGCTCGTTTCTGAAAGGGCTGCCCTTACGGGAACTATAACCGATTTCACAAAGGGACTTCCCGAAGCGGTTATAAACGAAGAGAACGGGGCAATCGAGTATCACAGCTATATTGAAATGACGCTCGATGAGGATATTGATCCGGAAGACATTGATATTGATGCTGTTAAAGGAAAGCTCATTGAGGTTGAAAACGTAGGCGAGCGCCACGGTGTGTATGTTATCGAGGATGCAGAGCTTGACGGAAATAAGCTTATCATTGATGTTGAAGATGTTTCGCTTATCCGCTCCTTTGCCGATGCTTATGATGAAAGCCTTGGATATATCTATAATATAGAAAAGGATCAGAATGCAAAAATTGCGCTTTCGTCATACGAAGAAGATTCGCCGAAATTTAATGATGTCGGTGAAGTATCGGTCTCTGCAGGCTCAAGTGTTACAATTCCGGTTTCTGCAACTAACATCAGCGGAAAGAAGATAACTTACAAAGGAAGCGTTCTTCCGCGCGGAATGTCTCTCAATGAAAATACCGGTGCTCTCACATGGAAGCCGGATGACAGCCAGGTTGGAGAGAACCACGTTGCAATAACCGCAACAGACGGTGCACTTATGACAACCCTGCATTTTGAAGTAACGGTCTACGGAAGAACGACGGGAAATTCAGGCTCATCGTCAGATACCGGAACCTCCGGCGAAACAACCGTAACACCTCCTGCCGGTGGCGGCGGTGGAGGAGGCGGTGGCGGAGGTTCCGCCCCAACCGATAAAACGGATGACACGCCGGAAACTGACAAAATTGATGAAAACGAAAACGCTGAGAATGGCGAAAACGCACCCGACGCGTCGGGTGAAACGGAGAGTCTCCGTTTCACAGACCTTGCTAACCACGCATGGGCAGCTGATGCGATAGGCGTACTTGCGGTAGATGGAATAATAAAGGGCACGTCCGCAAGTACGTTCAGCCCGGCATCAAACATCACCCGCGCAGACTTTGCGCTGCTTCTTGTCCGTGCTTTCAGGCTTTCTTCGGATAGCACCGAGAATTTTGCAGACGTATCTGCTTCGGATTACTTTGCCTCCGAACTTGCGATAGCGCGAAACAACGGAATTATCTCCGGTATAGGTGATAACAAATTCGCCCCGCGTAACAGCATTACCCGTCAGGATATGATGGTAATAGTTTACCGCGCGTTGCAGAAACTTGGCAATGAGGCTCCCTTGCCTAAAGGTAGTGAAGCGGAGCGGAATGTCGGCGCGGCAATGAATGATAGTCCGGTGGACTATCAGAACCGCGACGTGACCGAGCCGGGCGAGACGGGGACCGTTGAAGATGGTAGAGGGATTTCTTCCTCCGACTACCCCGACTTCACCACAGTTGCGGACTACGCAAAAACCGCTGTCTCTGGTCTCATGGGTGCCGGATTCGTCAACGGCAAGAGTGGACGCAAGGCCGCGACAGATTATAAAACAAGAGGAGAAGTCGCGGTGGTCATAAAGC
>JAZLCV010000175.1:0-16790 GCA_045614365.1 Eubacteriales bacterium
TACACATTTATTATAACCTCAGACCACGGTGGCCACGACCGCATCCACGGAACCGATATGCCCGAGGATATGATAATTCCGCTTATTCTGCTCGGTCCGGACTTTGCACCGGGAGAGATAGAACGTGACGTAAATATTATGGATATCACCCCGACAATTACGCGCCTTATCGGTGCTGAAGAAAGTCCTGAATGGGAGGGTAATCCTCTTATATGAACGCATCAATGACAAAAAAGAGGACAAATCTTTTGATTCTCCTCTTTTCAATAATGTATTTCACAAGCTATATCTCGCGCATAAACTTCGGTGCAGTTCTCCTTGAAATGGTGCGCGCGGAAGGATTTTTAAAGAGCGATGTTTCCCTTGCCGTCACCGCAAGCTTTATCACCTACGGCGCAGGTCAGCTTGTCAGCGGATATATGGGCGACCGGATAAATCCGAAGCTTCTTATGCTCGGAGGGCTTCTGCTTACGGCGCTTATGAATCTTTTCATCCCATTCTGCCTCACGTCCGGAATGATGGTCGGCATATGGGCAGTAAACGGATTTGCACAAAGCTTTATGTGGCCGCCGCTTGTGAAAATTATGACCGGACTTTTTGATGATGAAACATACCGCATCGCAACGGTGCGCGTATCGTGGGGAAGCTCAATCGGAACGATCGCCGTTTATCTTCTCTCCCCGCTGTTTATCTCAACAGTTGGCTGGAGAGGTATGTTCTTTTTCTCCTTTGGGATGTGCATTATAATGGCTTTTGTCTGGATGCTTGCGCTTCGTAATACCGATACCTCCGTTTCCGCAAAATCAGAAGTTGCAGCAGAAGCTTCGTCTGAAAGACGAAATCCGTTTTCCGGATTTGCTCTTGTGGCAATAGTTGTTGCAATAATCTGTCAGGGGGCGCTTCGTGACGGAATAACAACGTGGATGCCAACATATATTGCCGAGGTTTACGACCTTGGAAGCTCGATATCAATCCTCACCGGTGTTATTCTTCCTATATTCAGCATAATCTGCTTCCGTGCAACGCTGTGGCTTCGTAACAGCAAGGTTAAAAACGAGCTTACGCTCTCTGCGTATATTTTTGTCGTGGGCGTTGCCGCGGCAGTGCTTCTTGCGCTTTTATCCTCCGTCAGTGCGGCGCTTTCAGTCTTCCTCTCCGCAACGCTTACGGGCGCAATGCACGGCGTAAACCTTCTGCTCGTCTGTATGGTTCCTATGTATTTTAAAAACACCTCTACCGCATCGGGCGTTCTCAATTCCTTTACCTATCTCGGAAGTGCGCTTTCTACCTATGGCATTGCGCTTATCTCCGAAAGCTTCGGCTGGAACGTGACCATATGGGTGTGGGCAGCCCTCGCGCTTTTCGGCGGGCTCCTCTGCGCCGCCGCAACACGAAGGCGAGGATGAAACAACTGATATAATACCACAACAGCACGGAACCGAAAAGTTCCGTGCTGTTTCTGAGTTATTTATATTCACTTAGGTTTTGCGGCGGGATGATTTTTACATCCGCGCCGGTTTTTATGTTCGTCATTTCGTATTTTACGGAAACTTCCGTTTTCTCGCCGTCCTGTGCTACCTTCATTTTCATATCACCTGACATGGATATGAGTTTTCCCGAACGGAGCTTTGCCAAAATCTTCAGCTCTGCAAAATCTGTCGCAGTTTCGGTCTCGAGCAGTCCTGAAACCGCGTTCACACCACCGGGCGCACATGTGACATTATACGTTTCATAACCATCAGCGGTTTTCTTTACCTCAATATCTTTAATAAGGCAAATCGGATTTGCTTCGGTCTTCATATTGATGTCCATCGTTTCCAGAGCATCAGAATATGAAAGCTCTGCTTTCTGCTTCTGACCGGAAACGTCAATATACAACCAACCGTCTGCGAAATAATAGCTCACCGGCATTTCGAGATTCATTTTTCCCTCGTCCGTATCCGTAAGAGCCTTTATCGTTCCTTCGTATCTCATCTTGCTCTTGTCCGGATTTTCGGAATTAATGTCCGCCGCAAGGTTGAGAACATAATCCATTTTCATATTCTCAATGCCGCCAACTGCAGAGGTCATATTCATCTTAATATCTGCCGAAAGCTTTGCAACATCATTTAATGTCCTTGATGCTTCCGCGTACTTGCGGTAGCTTTCAAAGAACTTAATATATCCCTTGTCATCGGAAACAGTGCCGGATGTCTTAAGCTTTGTAAGAAGATCCGCCTCCCCGGATTTCGGAGAAACCGAGAGCGCGGTATAGCTCATTGCAGCAACGTTATCACGTAAAAACTCACTGCCGGCGCAGTTTACAAAATCAACAACCCCACACTTTTCGGCAAACAAAAGAGCCTCCGTATACGTAAAATCTCCATTCTCACCGTCGGTGTAGCCGAGCGCACGGAGAAGGAATGTCGCATACTGCTGTGCCGTGCACTTATCCGAATAGCCGAACACAGTCGCGCTTGTTCCCTTTGTCAGCCCCTTAGCGTGGAGATACTGAACATACGGCTTTGCCCAATCGGCAACATCTGTGTACGGTGCGGTATACGAAAGTGCGAGAGCTTCATTTTCTGCACCGAGCAGGCGCACAAGCATAGTTGCCGCCTCCGCGCGGGTGGGTGCGCGGTCAAGCTCATATCCGTTCTGTGTTCCGCGGAAAAGCCCCATTTCATTCAGAGCATCCGCGCAGTGATCAAAGCTTGATGCAAAAGCAACCACTGTGAGTACTGCTGTAAGACAAACAGCGATAAATACCTTTTTAAACATCTTTTTCATTTTATACCGTTCCTTTCTTTGTGTTCAAGACACAAAATAATGTATTATAAATTCAAAATGCTTTGTATTTTGTTCAATAACTATTCACTCTTACCTTTTCACTATTACCTGTCTGAATTTATTCAGACCTCATCCTCCTTGAATTTTATCACTTTCTGAAGAAAAGAGCAGCAATTTTCTCGCCCTTTGGAAGTCCCAGGACATCATCGCGCGTTATTCCGCGGGAAAGAATCATCGCCGCAAAGTATACCGCAACACCTACGCATATCGAAAGTGCGACGGAAACAAGATTACCTGCAAACGGGAGCAGTATATGATAGACGAAATACACCGCAATCCCCATAACGGCACAGGAAGCAAGCGGGCGCAGATAGGTCTGCACAAAACCGGGCTTGAATCCAACAAGGCGAGCGAGGCATATCATATTAAGCACCGTTATTATCACGTAACAGAGCACCGTTCCTATCGCCGCGCCGGAAAGCTCGATTCCCGGTATTGCAATGAGGACATAGTTTGCCGCAACCTTTACCGCCGCACCGACAAGCATAGTAACAAGCGGGATTGTTGCATGGCCGAGCGCCTGCATTGAAGTTGACGTAAGAGATGATGCACAGAGGAAAAATGAGGCAATTCCGAGTATTGTAAGCACCGGTGCCGCTATTGCAACGTCTGATGCCGAGGTGTAGAGTATCGACAGCACAGGCTTTGAAAGAACCGATATGCCCACAGCCGCAGGAAGGGTGAATATGACGACAATACGAAGCGCGGAAAGAAGCGTTTTTGTAAGCTTTTCGCGATCTCCTACGACATGCGCCGCAGAGATTGTCGGCGTTACGCTTACATTAAGCGAAATAATAATCGACGGAACAAGATTGAAAATAGGAAGTGCATAGTTCTCATATATACCGAACATCGACGTTGTTGCTTCGGAATCATACCCGAGCGAGGCAAGACGGTTTGTTATGAGGAACATATCAATTGTACTTGTAACATTCATAACAAGCGAGCCGAGCGTTACGGGAACTGCAATTTTTAAAAGTGCAGATAAAATCTCACTGCTTTTTCGCATCTGCCCGCCGGCATCGGGAAGTCTTCCTTCTGCAGTGCGCTTGCGCCACGCAAAAAATAGCATCATAAGGACGGTAAGCACGGTACCGAAGGTTATTCCGGTTATTATTCCGGCAGATATGTATTTCCCATCATATCCATTAGTTAAAAGAAGCCACGCAAGTGCAAGTCCGACAAAAAGGCGAGACAGTGCTTCAATTATCTGAGACAGAGCCGTCGGCACCATATTTTCGTGTCCCTGAAAATATCCGCGGAATGCCGCAGTGCACGCCATAAAAAGGACCGCGGGTGCCAGCGCAACTATGCTCGGTGCGGCGTTTATGTCATTTGTCGCAACGGCAAGCTTTTCAGAAAACGCGATAAGCACGATGCTGCCCGCAAGCCCTATCGCAAGGCATAATCCCATTGCAGTTTTGAAAATTTTGCTTGTCTCACGTGGGCGGGAAAGTGCACGGCTTTCCGAAATCATCTTCGATATTGCAATAGGAATACCGGCTGTCGCAATGGTAAGCAATATTGAATAATACCGGTACGCCATGCTGTAAAGTCCCATCGTATATTCCCCGACAAGATTTGTAAGCGGAATGCGGAACACAGCACCTATTACCTTTACAAGAACGCTTGCAACTGCAAGAATCAGCGCGCCTTTTACAAAAGACGCCTCTTTTTTCTCTGCCAAAACAAACTACCTCCTAAATATCAAGCAGCATAACAATCTGCCGCACAGTTTCCTCTGTTTCACGGAAAACTTCATAAAATCCGTATTTTTTGTAAAAGGCGTATGCAGATGTGTTACTCTCCGCAACACGTATGCTGACGTGCCTTTTTCCTTCTCTTTTATATTTTTCCGACGCATATGAAATAAGCGCAGAGCCAAGTCCAATACGACGAAATTCCGACTTTAAATAAAGCAGGGATATATGCCCGGCACCGGGATAAAGGGCAACGCCGCCATCCAGTATTATAACTCCCGCATCTTTCTCACCGAAGCCCGCAAGCGCAATACTTTCCGCATCACGGCGTAGCAATCTTCTTGCTTTTGCGAGTGCATCACGGACATGCAAAAGCTCTTCCCCGAAGATGTCACGCCACGCCGCGGCATAATATTCACATATTTTTTCTTTATCACGTGGCAGGGACGCAAGCTTTATCTGTATATTATTCATCTTTTCAATTAGAAACAAAGCCGCAGATCACGGCAAACTTCTTCCGCCGCAGTTCTTGCCCGTTCTGCAAAATCCCCTTCACCTGACGGCACAGTTATCGGGCGCGTCACGTATATAAGACCGCCGAGTCCTCGCATATCAAATGCACCGGTGAGATCGTGAGCGCTTACCTTTTTTCCGTCATATCCGGTGAGCAGGAACAGCATTTTCTTATATGTTCTCCGAAGCTCTGCAAGGGTTTTGTTATCAACGCCACCGAGCATTACTCCTATATCGGAATACTCCATATCGCCCGTGCGCTTATCACCCCACATTGCCGCCTTTTCGCAGACCGCGCGGTAAACCGTGCGAAGCCCTGCCATAAGCTCCTGAAAATCCTGAGGTGAGCCGCCGTCAGAATGCGAGAGAATAAACACGCTTTTGTTCTCTTCTTCGGCTTTTTCAAAGAACGGTGCAAGACCTCCTGCTCCATAATATGGACTTACAGTCACACAGTCTGCTCCGAGTGTTTTAAAATAAAACTCTGCCTCTGCGCGCGATGCAGCGGGATCTCCGCTGCACTTGGCATCAGCAATTGTAAAAAGCGCTTTTTCCTTTGCGTAGGAAAGCGCATCGCTGATAACGGAAACTCCATACGGCAGAAGTGCCGGTACATTCACTGAAACTGCCGGAACAAAGTCACACACGGCATCTATAACCGCGCGGTTGAATGCACGGACATTTCCCGCAGTATTCTCTTCCGAAAAGCACTCCGGAAGCTCATCTGCACCGATGTCAAGACCGACAACGCACGGTGCTTTTCCTGTTATCACCTTCATAATAAGTGAATCAAATGTCATGGTTTTGCCTCTTTTCTCTGTTACTGCCAGTAGTCCACCTTATGCGGAAGACCGATATCCTTAACCCGGAAGATCGGTTCAATACCTTCTTTTCTCTGCTCATCATAATTGCGCAAAGCGCGGAAGGCATACTTTGATAAAATCAGGATAACCGGCATATTTATCAGCGTCATACCACCCATTGTTATATCGGCAATATTCCACAAAAGATCAGCAGAAAGCCCCGCACCGATAAAAATGACAAGCGATGCAAGTACGTGATAAACACGCATAAATACTTTCCCCGGTTCTTTTCCGAGCATATAAATAAGACATTTATCCACATAATAGAGATTTCCGAGAAGGGTTGTGAACGCGAAAAGAATCATTGCCGCGGTGATGAATACGGGGCCAAAGTTTCCAAGCACTGCCTGTAATGATGCCTGAACGTACGGCGCACCGGAAAGTGCTTCCGTCGGTTCTATTCCGGAACACATACACATAAACGCAGTTGCACTGCACACAAGCACGGTGTCGATAAACACGGAAAGAATCTGCACAAGCCCTTGTTTTGCAGGATGAGCTACCTCGGCAGATGCAGAAGCATTTGGTGCCGAACCCACGCCTGCCTCATTGCTGAAAAGGCCGCGCTTTATTCCGTACATAACACACGAGCCGGAAAATCCGCCGAATATTGCTTCAAAGTTGAATGCATCCGAAAAAATGCGTGAAAATACGGACGGAAGCATATCTGCATTGATCAGCACAACGAAAAGCGCAACAAGAATATACGCAACGCCCATAAAAGGAACAAGTGTGCCCGTAACCTTTATTATGCGCTTTCCGCCTCCCATAAGACAGAAGCACACTACCGCCGAAAGAATAAAACCGATTATCCACGGTGAATAAGTCGGGTTATAGAACCCATATGCAGAAAAAGTTGACTGGAGATTAAACGATGCGAGCATATTGAATCCAAAACCGTAGGTAAGAATCAGAAACACAGAAAAAACAAGAGCAAGCGGGCGGCTTTTGAGCGTTGCTTCAATATAGTACGCAGGTCCGCCGAACGAACCGTCCTTACCGCGTTTTTTATAAATCTGCGCAAGCGTGCTTTCCACAAAAGCGGAAGCACCGCCGATGATTGCGATAAGCCACATCCAGAAAACAGAGCCGAAACCGCCGAGGCAAAGTGCCGTCGAAACACCGATAATGTTTCCCGTCCCGACGCGCGATGCCGTGGACACCATAAGTGCCTGAAACGATGAAACACCCTTCCCGTCGGCAGGCTTTTCGGTAACCGCGCGAAGCTGTTCCCCGAAAAGACGGAACTGCACAAATCGGGTTCGCACCGTAAAATAAATCCCGCCCGCCACAAGGAGAACAACCAAAACATATGTGTACATGGCATTACTTATGTTCGCAACTATTTTATCCAACACTATGATTCCACCTTATAAATCAATTATTTTTTCTTTATTTTTACCTTTTTTGACGGAACATATTTTTCTATGTAAGCTAAAAATGTATTTTTTTGCTCTTCACTTTCAAAGCTGCGCTTCGGGAAATAAAATGCTTTGCGTTTCGCAAGAAAGACATAGTAGCTTTCATCCGATTCGCGCACCTCATACACATCTGCCCACGGCAGACGGGTATCTCCCGATGCTGCACTCTGGCGGATTTCATCATCATCAATTTCGAGATAAAGTTCACTTGATGCACCGAATGCCGCATATCTGTTTTCGGCACGTTTTATAACCCCGCGCTTCCGCAATATATAAATTATCGGAAAGCATATTACAAAAAGCAGAAAGCTTATAACCGGATTGTTACTCAACCCGAAAAACGTGAACGCTATTGCAATCGCAAGCAATGCCGCAAGCACCGTTGAAAGTGCGCGCGTCTGAAACCAGCAAAGCCCGCTGTAATCCTCTGCTATAAAATCTGTTCTGAATTTCATTTTCCATTTTCTCCCTTCATCTGCCTGGACAGAATACTCTTATAATCATACCTTGCTTTTGCTCTTTTTGCAAGTATTTATGTCTCTGTTTTACAATAATTTCATTATCCTGCGGATGCTTCATCCAGCATCTGCAGGAATTCTTCCTCGGAAAGAACCGGTATCCCCAGGTCATTTGCTTTCTTAAGCTTTGAACCCGCGCTTTCGCCAGCCACAACATACGTTGTTTTTTTGGATACGGAAGACGATGCCTTTCCGCCGAGCTTTTCTATCCTTTCCTCTGCCTCACTGCGCGTAAACTTTGTAAGCGTACCTGTAAGAACAAATGTCTGCCCCGCAAATGCACTTCCCTTCTTCTCGCCTTTGAACTGCGTATTTACACCTGCCGCACGGAGCTTTTCAATAAATTCATGCGAATCCGGAAGCGAAAACCATCTTTTTATACTGCTTGCCATAACCTCACCGATATCGTCAATAGTGCGAAGCTCATCCTCCGTTGCATTCATCACAGCATCAAGAGAGCCGAAATGTTCTGCAAGGGTTTTCCCCGCTTTCTGCCCGACATGGCGTATACCAAGCGCAAAAAGAAGTCTCGACAAGTCATTTTCCTTTGTTTTTTCTATCGCAGCGATGAGATTTGCCGCCGATTTTTTGCCCATCCGGTCAATTCCGGCTATCTGCTCGGCATGAAGCGAATAAAGGTCTGCCGCATCACGGATAAGCTCACCCGCTACAAGCTGTTCAACGACAGCGGGACCGAGTCCGTCAACATCCATCGCATCTCGAGAGGCAAAATGGATTATGTTGCGTATTCTCTGTGCGGGACACTCGGAATTCACACATCTGACCGCGGCTTCCCCTTCTTCAGAAAACACAGGAGAGCCGCATACCGGGCAAACCTCCGGCATTTCAAATGCGCGCGCGTCATCCGGTCTTTTTTCTTTTACCACTCCCACAATCTCGGGGATGATATCTCCCGCCTTCTGCACAATGACCGTATCACCGATCATTATATCCCGCTCTTTTATAAAATCTCTGTTATGAAGCGTCGCACGGCTTACCGTAACGCCGGAGATATGCACAGGCTGAAGTACAGCATTCGGCGTAAGCACTCCCGTACGTCCGACCTGCAGGATAATATCAAGAAGCTTTGTTTGTTTCTGCTCCGGCGGGTATTTGTATGCCGCCGCCCACTTTGGAAACTTTGCTGTTGAACCGAGAAGCGGTCGTTGGCTTATACGGTTTACTTTAAGCACCGCGCCGTCTATCTGGAACGCGAGTGAATCGCGCATATTCCCAAGTCTTTCTACCTCCGCAAACGCATCGTCAACGGATGAAAAAACGTTGCGGTAAGGGCTTACTCTGAAACCAAGCTTTGCAAGATACGCAAGAGATTCCGCGTGGGTTTCAAATGTGACGTCCTCGGCAAGCTGAACATTGAATATTATTATATCAAGGCTTCTCTCGGCGCACAGCTTCGGGTCAAGCTGTCGCAATGACCCTGCCGCGGCATTGCGCGGATTTGCAAACAGCGCTTCTCCGCGCGCTTCGCGATCTTCATTAAGACGGTAAAACGTCTCTCGCGGCATATACACCTCACCGCGTATGATAAGGCGGCGCGGCGCGTTTTCAATATACAACGGAAGGCTTTTTATCGTCTTTATATTCTGAGTTACATCCTCGCCCTCAATGCCGTCACCGCGGGTTACGCCGCGCACAAGGTATCCGTTTTCGTATTCAACAGATACTGAAAGACCGTCAATTTTAAGCTCTACCGCGTACTCCGCATCGGGAACGACCTCCTTCACTCGTGCATCAAAATCCGCAAGCTCTTCCTTTGAAAACACGTCCTGAAGGCTGTCCATCGGTATTTCGTGGCGCACCGACTCAAACGCCGGCAACGCCTGCCCCCCGACGCGCTGAGTCGGTGAATCCGGCGTTATAAGCTCCGGATGCTCCTTTTCAATTTCTTTAAGGCGTCGCATAAGCATATCGTATTCATAATCCGACACGCTCGGCGCATCCTCAACGTAGTAGCGGCGATTATGCTCTGCAAGTTCTGCGCGGAGTGATTTTAATTCTTTTATGATTTCTTCCATATCAAAACACCTTCCGATGTATAGTTTGTTAATCGTTCCGTATCAGCTTATGTACATTTATTTTGTCATATACGGTAAATAATCGCTTTTAAATAATAACACCGGCTTTCTGCCACAGTTCTTACAGAACAGCTAACACTATTCCGAAAATGATAATTCCGGCGCACAAAAGCTTTCGTGCTATTTTTTCTCCGTAAACAAACTTTCCGCTGAGAATTGCCACGATTACCGCACTTTGCTTTAAGAGAGTCATAACCGTTACCTGACTTGCTTCATAAGAATTTGCAATGAAAAGCAGGCGGTCACCCGCAATCAGAAGAAAGCTGAGGATATAGATATACGGATTTTTTGCACAACCGCGGATATCTAACTTTTGTCCTTTAATCCGGATATATGTATAGTACATTACAGAAAGCATAAGCATAAACCAGAACTGCAGCTGAATACTGCTGACTGCCTTTGTCGACATAATATACTTGTCCATTATTCCGGAAACGGCATTCAAAAGGCATGAAAAAAGAACAAGCCACACATATCTGCCGTCTGTTTTTCTGTCGGTTGAATCCTTTTTCCGGTTTGCAAGATACAAGCCGGTGATAACAAGAAGCAAGCTTATAATTCCCTTTAACGTGAGGCTTTCGTTCAGAAAAAACACACCCATAAGAGTGGAAAAGACAACGCGCGACAAATCCATAACGCTATAAAGACTGACCGACAGCTTTCTCACCGCCGCAAAGGTTGCAAGCCATGCAAAGAAAATCACAAAAGACTTTACGGCAATTAAAGCAAAGGTCTTAGCATCAACGGAAAACACATCCCGCGCCATCGGCACCGTCATCAGAAATCCAATGAACGTATATGCAAACAATGCGCTCAGCAAGTCGTGCTTTTCAAGTATTTTCTTTTTAATCGGCTCGCGCGCACCTTTGAATATGCCGTATAATAAAACAAAAAATACCCAAAGTTCCAAATATAACAATCTCCTTCAAAAATCCAATTGTATTTTTCTGAATAAAACTCTTTATAATCTGCGATAATACTGTATTTTTCCATTATGTTATTATATTATAAACATACATAAATTGCAAACTAATTTTTCAAATCCGTATGCTTGATTTGAGTGCAACCGCGAAGACCTTGATGCATTCTCCGTATCCCTCATCACCTTGAATGACACTCAAAAAAACTACTTTCCGACACAATAAAAAAGGAGCGTAATGTGTTTTTACCGCCATATGACATCCCGGTCAAAAAGACGTGAAAAAGAACAGCTTTCCCCTTTGGTGCCGATCAACTTATCAAACTTAAATCGGAAAACCTTTTTATGGAACTCATAAGAAGTAAATCTCACGCAGACGTTGTTGAACACCCTGAAGCCGCAAACGATAAAACAATAGAAATAGCACGATATTTAAACGAAAATTTCAGACAAAAATAAAACTTCCTGAACTTTCTTTTCAGGACAAATGCCACAACCCTTTGCAACAACTTTTACAGCACATATGGAAAAACACCAAATGGCAAATCAACTACTATTTGGTGTTTTTTATTTATTGCGAGGCATATGGTTTAGATGCAAAGCTTTTTTGTGAAGGTTTATATCAATTCAAAATAAAAAATCACATTAATATTCTTTAGAAAGTTCATTTGTTTTCATGTCAAAATACTGATAATATATTGGAATATTGTACACTGTTCTAAGAACTTGCAAATACTGAGCATCTGTTTCCTCAGGTTTTTCCTTTGTTACAACAATTAATTTATCATTACTCCTTTATAATCCCATATTTGGCTCAGTGTTGAAAATAAATACAACAAGCTTGTCCGCTTCAATTGTATTTCCTATTTAAATTCATTTACGGCTATGTATTTGGCGTAATACTGCTCATAAGTTGAGTCTTCCTGATGTATTATCTTTGCGGCATCAGTTCCTACATACCGATAATGCCACGGCTCGTATTCATATCCCGTGATCCATTTCATACCTTTGGGGTATCGTAAAATATACCCATACTCATGCGCGTGTTTTTGCAACCACTTAAACTCGGCTGTGCTCTCAAACGCGGTTTTGGTTGAGTTTATATCAACAGCCAGCCCTGTCTGATGCTCTGAAAACCCCGCTCTTGCCGAATAATTATCAACATTCATTTTGCCGAGAGTTTTTGTTTTTTTGTTATACAGCTTTCTCTGATAATCTTCTGTTCTGTATGCCGAAATAGTCCTGATTGAAAGACCTTCTTTTCTTGCAGCATCGGCCATCTGTACAAATTTTTCATACGCCTTGCTCTCAAGCAGATATTGTTTTCCGTCATTAACCGTGTAATTTCTGTTCATATTAACAAGATTTTTCTGTACAAAACCATACGGAAGCTGATTATATTTATTAACCAGAACCAAATGATTATATGGGTTGGCTATCACGGCAACATTTTCATAAAACGGAAAATCCAATCCAAGATTCACCATAAAAACAACATTCTGCATACTTAAATCAGGCTTTTTGATATGATAATTTATGTATCTCTTAAACTTCTCGGGATAAAAATTGCTGTAATTGCTTGCATACAGTGCATCATTAACCGCTTTGCCGTAATCTGTGTGTGAAATTGGTTTTTGTATGTTTATCTGTTGATTGCCAAACGAAACCGCATTTGTACGAAAAGCTGCCGACATCATATCTATCGGCAAATAGGTAATATTGTTCTCCGAAAACGACGAGGTCGGAAAGCTTTTTTTCTCTTCGTTAACTGTAATTACATTTGTACCTACAACATGACGTATTATATCCCCATCGCGCGACAAAACCAACATCTGACGGTCACGACTTCTGTAAAACACATACGCTCCCATCTTTTCAAAGACCATTCTTGCCGGAAGATAGTGTGTATTATTGCAAACCAAAGAGGTGCGCGCTGCCTTTTCTCCGTTAACGACAACCGCAACCCCATCCTGCTCATCAATCTCCTGAGAGGTTGCATTGACACACATCGGAAGCAACGCACATGCAACACACAACATAATCATCAATATTTGTTTTTTCATAAACTTCACTCCGTAAGAACTTATTCTTAAGTGTCATTCACACGCTCTTGAATTATACACCGTACACCGATGTGCGATGCAATTCCTTTTTGTGAGTTTTATATATGAAACAACGCTTCACGCGCAAAGGTTTATTTGTCGGCGCTTTCCATATCGTAATAGGTCTTTATTACTCGTGTAAGAAAATTTTTCCATGCCGTATCATCTATAAACGGATTGAAATCTTCCGTAATCTGACTTCCTTTTTCTACAGTATTGTTATTTCCCACATGATTTCCCAATAAAATATCAACTTTTTCATCAATAAAACTTTCAATGGCCGGAACGAACTTTTCTCTTATATCCGTAGAAAAACCGTATTCATCAAGAAACTTCCGTTTCATCGAATTCATGCCCACGCCACCATGCATTGCCGCTTTTAAGGTTGTTTTTCCGTCGGTTACATCAAAGAAAAATGCCTTTGTTCCAGGAGTATGCCCCGGTGCATCCTTACAGAGAATTTTTGTATTACCCAGCTCTATAACGTCATTGTGAGAAATCAAAACATCCGGTTCAAACGCTTCATAATATTCTGTTCCAAGCTCTTTTGCCCATGTTAAATCCTCTGTTCCGTCAGCATAGGAAGCATCCTCTTTTCCTATAAAGGTTTTTGCTCCCGTAAGTTCCTTTAATGCCCGCACAGCGCCAAGATGGTCGTAATGGCCATGGGTTATTACGATGTACTTTATGTCTTTAATTTTAAAGCCAAGCTCACATATATTGTTAATCACAAGGTAAAGACTTTGCGGATAGCCCGGATCTATAACAATCAGTCCGTCTCCCGTATCAATTAAATGCGTAGATGCGGGACGCGTTCCCACAAAATAAAGATTCCCGAATATTCTGAAAGGTTTCACATACCCTTTCCACGGGTGATACATATCAGAAGCCATGTTTTTCCCTCCCGGTCGAAATAATTTTATTCATTGTGAATTATTATACCATATATCCTGTTTTTCTTCAAGAAAAAGCGACAAAACACTGCTTTGAGAATTTTTCCGGGTTCACCCGGCATACGCTCTTCCCGTGAAGAACTCAGGAACTGTACCTACGATTACGGTTTCGGCGACGCAAACGCTCAGTCCCACATCCGTTCCTATCTCGCGCCCGGCAAACATCATCCCAACATTTATTGTAAAATCAAGCATAATGCGGTGGCACGTCTGATTTATTCCCGCCGCCTCGAACGTGTTTCGGTACTCTCCGTTCACGCTTGACACCCAAAGTGTGCGAAACTTAACGTCCGGTCCCACGCCTGTAAGAAAATCAATACCCGTGAGATTTCCAAGCGGGATTTTAACGTTATCTTCCGTTCTTTTAAACATTTCATCCGACAAACGGTTTACAACCCTCAGTTTCAAAAGATTAAGCCTTTTTATATCCGTTGTTATCGATGTTACATCTCCCGTATCATTTCTTTCGATATGTACAAGGTCGTCATAATCTGCGCCGTCACGCAAAAGCTCATCCTCAACAGTTCTGCCCACAATGTCAAAGGCAATGCTCTCAAGTTCAGACTGCGCTACCTCGCGCAGCATCGGTGAGGTTTTCATATTGAAAAATGAGAATGCACCTACTGACACGCCTACAAGCAAAAGCAGCACGGCAACAGCTCTTTTCCCTGCTTTTTCTCTTTTTTGTCGTTTTCTTTTTATCTGAAGCCGCACATTACATCTCTCCCGAAATTATACTTATATAAATTTTATGACATCACACCCGTAAAAAAATACACTTTATGTACAAAATTGCTTGACGTACCCGACATCACAGCGGTATAATATTTCTATTACATATATAAGGGGTAAGTTATGAAAATTATAGATTTGTTGTCCGAAAAGAAACTTTCTCTTTCGTTTGAAGTTTTTCCGCCGAAAACGGAAATGGGATTTGACAGCGTAAAGAGCGCAACAGAAGAAATCGCAAAGCTCCATCCGTCATTCATGAGCGTTACCTACGGTGCGGGCGGTGGCACAAGTCGTTATACACTTGACATTGCAAAAAATATAAAGGCACGCTACAACGTTCCGACACTTGCGCATCTCACCTGCGTGTCCTCCACAAAGGAAACCGTGCAAAATATGATCAGAAATATAAAAGCCGCAGGCATACAGAACATTATGGCACTGCGCGGTGATATCCCCGAGGATAAACTAAACGAGGACAGAAGCCACTGGGACTATACCCATGCAATTGATCTTATCCGCGAACTTCGCGAGGCAGATGAAGATTTCTGTATCGCCGCTGCTTGCTATCCCGAAATACACCCGGAAAGCGAAAATCAGAAGGACGATATCGCCCGCCTTAAAGAAAAGGTTGATGCGGGATGTGATTTTCTTACAACACAGATGTTCTTTGACAACAATCTTCTCTACAATTTCTTATATAAAATCCGTGAAGCAGGAATCACCGTCCCGATTGTCCCCGGTATTATGCCGATAACCAATGCCAATCAGGTTGAGCGCGCAATGAAGCTTTCCGGCTCGTTTATGCCGCAGCGCTTTAAAAGCCTTGTTGATAAATTCGGACCCGATCCTGCGGCAATGAAGCAGGCGGGTATTGCATATGCAACCGACCAGATCATCGACCTTTATGCAAACGGAATAACCAACATCCACGTCTACTCTATGAACAAGCCGGATATCGCAGAAAAAATCCAGAGCAATCTATCCGATATCCTCGGGAAATAATTATGGAAGTAATAACAAAAACATACCCTGCACCGGAGATAAACGTGTGTGAAGCTCTCCGCTATGCAGGGTGCGGTTCGGAAAACTACGAGATGCGAAGTCTTTTGCACAGCTGTGTGGATGAAGCAGAGTCTCTTTTAAAATATAAGGTATGTTACTGCGTACTCGATGCAGAGATAAGGAGCGATATATGCAATTTCGGTCACTTTTCGGTACAGTCGGAAAAGCTTGCAAAAAATCTCTCCGGTTGCGAACGTGTCCTTCTCTTTGCCGCAACCATCGGCACGGCGCTCGACCGGCTTATCGCGAAGCACACTCGCCTTTCTCCGTCGCGTGCTGTAATGTTACAGGCACTGGGCGCTGAGCGCGTTGAATCTGTTTGCGATATATTCTGCGCGGATTTCGAAACCGAAAACAACGTAGTTTTAAAGCCGCGTTTTTCGCCCGGCTACGGCGACTTTCCGTTAAGTGTTCAGAAAGATATTTTTTCTGTTTTGAACTGCCCGAAAAACATCGGTGTATACTTAAACGACAGTCTTTTAATGTCTCCGTCAAAATCCGTTACGGCTTTTGCGGGCATAGGAGGAAATATATGAACTTTCATGATTTTTTAAAAAATAATATCGTTTATCTCGACGGCGGAATGGGAACGCTTCTGCAAGGGCGAGGTCTTAAGCCAGGAGAGCTTCCTGAACGTTGGAACATAACTCATCCGGATATAATCCGCGATATACATAAAGCATATTTTGATGCAGGAAGCAATGTTGTGACCGCAAACACTTTCGGCGCAAACGCACTGAAGTTTGACGATGCCGAGCTTGAAGAAATAATCTGTGCCGCACTGTCCAATGTGCGCCATGCAAAAGAAGAAAGTAATTCTTCTCAGGAAAAATTCATTGCGCTGGACATCGGCCCATCCGGCAAGCTTCTCGCACCGCTTGGTGACCTTGATTTTGAAGATGCAGTAAGCCTTTTTGCGAAAACTGTGCGTCTTGGCGCAAAGCACGGTGCCGATCTCGTTATAATAGAAACGATGAACGACAGCTATGAAACAAAGGCGGCGCTTCTTGCCGTAAAAGAAAATTGCGCTCTTCCCGTAATTGTATCCAACGCTTACGGCGAGGACGGAAAGCTTATGACCG
>JAZLCV010000176.1:0-28917 GCA_045614365.1 Eubacteriales bacterium
ATTAGACTCTTATAGAAATTTAATTTTTGAAAACCCACAGCTATTTCATCTTATAAGAAAATTGATGTACGCACCTGAAAATAAAAAATCGATTTGCATTACTGTGTTATCAGCTTTATTGGGGGATTTATAAGTTGTGCATTTTGACGAACGAAGACATGGTTTAATAACAAGGTTTAATAGAGAATATATGCAGTTACTTTGAATTTTCATTTTCCTTTATATCCTTTTGACAAACAAAACAAGATTTACAAAAATCGTTTTTTTGTAAAAGAACACAAGTGTTTATTAAGTCAAAATAAAAGGAGCGGAAATTGCTGCTCCCTTTATTTCACCTTCCTGTAAAAAGTGCTGGGTTTCATATCAAGGCGCTTCATGGCTTCCACGGCGGTAATGTCACCGTTTCTCCATAGCGAAACAACCGTGTCAAACTCCGGGCGTTCGATCGGTTTCCGTCCTTTGTAAACACCGTTTTCTTTTGCCACGGCAATTCCTTCACGCTGCCGTTGCAGGATATACTCCCGCTCAAGCTCCGCAACCGCACCGAATACCGTCAGCATGAATTTACCCGTCGGTGTGGTTGTGTCAATCGCTTCTTTTTTAGATACAAACTCTACATTCTTTTCCGTCAGCTTTTCCACAAGGTCAAGAAGGTCTCTTGTGTTTCTCGCAAAACGGCTTATGGATTCCACAATCACCGTATCACCCTCACGCACAAAATTCATCATGCGCAGAAGCTCCGGTCGGTTTGTGTTCTTACCGCTCATACGGTCAATGAAAACATTATCAACACCAAGGTCTCGCATAAGCACCTCTTGCCTTGCGGTATTCTGATCCGTGGTACTGATACGGATATATCCTATTTTCAAAGTATTTACATCCTTTCTCCCAATAGGGTTGCCGGGATAAATGGCATATGCCAAAAACCTTTATACAACCCTATTGGCATACTTTTCCCGTGTCCCATATGGGTGTACCCTAATGGGACATCCTAGCAATACATATACTCCTCAATTTCTTCCGGAGAGAAGCCGTGCTGTATCAGCTCATCAACATCCTCTGAAGAATACCCACGATACCCGGCTATCATTTTGAGATCATCTATGTAGCTGTCATACGACGGCGTAGTGTCACGGACTCCGTGCTCCCACCACCGGCAGTTATACCAACCGCTGTAGTCCACATAATCAAACTTCGCATATGCTACCGTACCGTCGGGCGTAATGCTCAGAATATCACCGGGGTTTATCGGTACATCTTCAAACTTACGTTGCTTTATCTCGTTGAATAGCCGTGTGTCAATCAGCGCCCGGTAAAGTATCTCCGCAGTTGATGCATATACATATAGCTTGTATTCCGGTAAATGTATTACCGAGAGCGGGCTGTCACCGCGCACAAGCCATAATGTGTCAGTTGTGTCAAGAACGGAGAAAGCAAAGCTCCCGCTCACTTTCTCCGCCATGAATTTAAGTGTATCGGCATTAAGCTCCTTTTGCTTCTCAATCAGCTGAACGGCAACAAAGCTGTCGGTTGCTATCTTCGTCTTCGGCAAATGATACTTTTCCTTTAACTGTGTGTCGTTGGTGAGAATACCGTTGTGTGCAAGCGCAAAACGGAGACTCCCGCAGGAACCCCCGAACGGATGATTATTAAAGTTCTTCTTTTTATCGCCCTGCGTTGCGTGCCGTGTATGACCTGTTACACATACGGTACTGTCTGGATGCTTTAAGTCAATCATATCGGCAGACCTGCCTTCTTTATGTATCACGAGCTTACCGCTCGCGTTGTATGCAATACCCGTTGCATCCGTACCTCTTTCCGTTGCGTGCTTTGCAAGGATATTTGTGAGGTTACTGAGGTTGTTAAGAGAATCCCCGCTGTAGTTATAGATACCGAATAGGCAGCACATATTACACATCCTCTCTTTCTGTTACAACTTCGTTTACATACAACCGCTTTGTTTTGAGATAATCAATAAGCTCTGATTTATCACGCGGTATCTTTGATACAAAGTCAGACCACGATAAGCCTTCCAATTCCTTATCACTCATCTGTATTGCAAATCTGCATATCTCATAGATTAACTGCAAAGTGGCAAGAAAGGTATTGTAGCAAAGCGTGCCTCTGAACAAGCGAAATTCTATGGTATTGTAGTTTTCAAGATTAACTGCAACATACCGTCCCATATGCTTGTCCTTTGCGTTCTTGTATGTATCCTTTGCTGTTGTGGAAATACCATAACGGCTTGCCCAGCGATTGATGTTAGCTTCTGTACGCCTTGAGAATTTCAAAAGTTCATTCCAGTGATTTTCTATGAAGTATACTATTCGTGAGATCACATCTTCCTGTGCATCAATAGTACTACCGAGTGCATGACGGCTTACATGGATATGCAAGCCGCAGGTGGTTGTCTGATGTGAGCGGTAGTCCATTGCCACTGCAGCTTCAAATATTCCTTTCCAGTTCATCTTACCGGTATGATAGCCAAGTGTCATTGGATGAGATACTATCTCAAAGCCCTCCTCAATACTGCCGTCGTGCTTGCAGTAGATATGCTCTGCACGAGCGTTTGCGATATTGAGAAGCTTTTGTGCGTTGGAGTTGTATTCACCGCCCTTGTCAATCTCAAGCTCTATACCCATAAACAAATCGCCCGAACCGTAAAATATCGGTTCGGGCTTGTAGTTGTATTCTTTTATCGGTGCGTTATCGCGTAGTGTCTGATAACACTCCGAGCAATACGGGTAATCCGAATCATCAAAGTAGTATGCGCTGTCGTTGCGTATTAACGCTCCGCATTCCTCGCAGGTGGTGTAGTTGTTCTGATAGCATCTTGCACATAAATCAATTGCATCGTTTCTGTGAGATGCAGAACAGCTTATTCGCTCACCGCAGCAGTCGCAGAGTGTTGTCTCCGCTTCAAGGCATGATGCGCACATTATCTGTCCTTCAAACTCGTTTGCTGTTTCCTTTGTTAGTCCCGCTCCGCATACGGAGCATACTAATGGTTCCTTCATTTTTTCAATTCCCTCCGTTTTGTTGGTTTGTGGTTTCTTATGCGAAAACAATGTTCTCAGCGACGCACAATACAACGAATTTAAGTAGTGCGATCGCACCGCGTACGACGCGGCTGAAAAAACGGTTCCAGTTAAACTTCATAACTTAAGCCCTCTCTTTCTTTTAGATTTCCCGATACGCTTTGCGTATCATAGGTATAGTATCTAACTGAAAGTGAGAGATTTTACGGATGAATGGTATGAAGTCGAATCGGGGCGACCTCGCTGTATGTTTCGATAACTCACAACATTTTATTGCAAACATCAATGGTTTGTGGTATAATCACTACACAACGTGAAATCGAAGTCTTGTGTTGTAAGATTTTGGGCTCTCCGGAGAAATTTGTATAAAGAATTGCGAGGGAAGGATTATGGCAAAGCTTAGATTTCTCGGCACTTGTTCGGGAACGGAACCTTTTGAAAATATGCATCACGTATCGTTTCTGATTGAAGAAAAAGGGAGAACGTACTGGTTTGACGCAGGAGAGAATTGTTCACGTCTCGCTTTTCTTCAGGGCGTTGATATGCTTTCGGTAAGCAGCATCTTCATTTCGCATCCGCACATTGACCACATCGGCGGACTTTTGAATCTTATACTTCTTATACGTCAGCAGATATGGAAAAAAGAGGGAGAACTGATTGACGGTGAGGTTAAGCTGTTTGTTCCGTTGGATGAGCTGTGGGAAAATCTGCGTAACCTGATCAATATAACAGACCCGGGTGTGTTTACCGTTATGGACGTTCCGACAAAAACAATAAAGGATGGGCTTGTTTTTGATAACGGAAATATACGTGTTACTGCATTGCACAACGAGCATGTAGGAGTTCCGGAAGATGGACTCTGGAGCTCGTATTCATTTGCTGTTGAGGTGGCAGGGAAGAAGATCGTATATTCAGGAGATATTGTACGGCTTTCGGAGCTTGATGCGCTTGTAGACAGCGGGTGTGATATGCTTATATGCGAGAGCGGGCATCAGGCTGTTGCGGAAATTCTTGAATACGCAGAGAACAAAGGAATAGAACGACTCAGGTTTATTCACCATGGCAGAGAAATTATAAATGACCGTGCTGCGGCAGAAGAGCTTGCAAAAAAGTATCCTCATTCCGCAATTATTACATATGACGGAATGACAGAGGAAATATAACTCGATAAGTCTTGCTTTGGAATATAGGCAATTACACCACAACTTAATTGTTTGCATTTGCATACGACTTTTATATATCTTATAATCCTTGATGAGGTGATTGAATATGGCAAAAGATATAAGCCAAATTGATAAAAATCTTGCGACAGCATCTTTGACAGATGCCCCGGATTGTGTCTTTTATGATGTGAGAAAGGCTCCGTTTAAAATTTATGGGTTGTATAATCCGACAGAGAAAGGAGCTTTCCGCCGTGTGCCGAAGGATGTTGCTGAAGCAACAAGCAGAGGTGTTGCTGATCTGTCGCTTTATACAGCCGGTGGAAGAGTACGCTTCTCAACTGATTCGGAATATGTTGCAATACGGTGTACGCTACCTGAAATAGTACACTTTGCGCATATGACGACAACGGGTGTTTCCGGGTTTGATATGTATGTTTCCAAAGGTGATACGGAAGTTTTTGAAAACTGCTTTATCCCGCCTTGGAATATGACTGACGGGTATAGCTCAATTCATCATTTCGGCAGTCGGTCTCTCCGAGAAATAACGATTAACTTTCCGCTCTATAATCCGGTGGATGAACTCTATATCGGACTTGAGCCTGATGCGAAAATAGGTGAAGGGAAAAAATATAAATACGAAAAACCGGTTGTGTACTATGGCTCATCTATCACACAGGGAGGGTGTGCGTCTCGTCCCGGAAACAGCTATGAGGCGTTTATTTCGCAACGTCTTTCCTGTGATTACATAAATCTTGGTTTTTCAGGAAGTGCAAAGGGAGAAAATACAATCATGGATTATATCGCATCACTTGATATGAGTGTTTTTGTATATGACTATGATTATAATGCAGCGAATGCGGAGGAGCTTGCCGCAACACACGAAAAGGGATTTAAAAGAATTCGGGAGAAACATCCCGAGCTTCCGGTTATTTTTGTTTCCGCCCCACTTGATGACAATTGTATTGAAAACGATGATTTTGTTCACCGTCGCGATATTATTTTCAACACATATATGAATGCATATAATTCGGGAGACAGAAATGTTTATTTTATCAACGGTGCAAATATGTTTGATGGGGAGTTCTCAAATTCATGCACAGTTGACGGATGTCATCCTACCGATCTTGGCTTTTTGCGTATGTCTGATAGTATCGGAAGGGCGGTTGAGCGTGCGCTGAATCTGTAAGAACGGTGTCTGTTTTATTTTGGACCTGATTTTCGTATTTTGGGATATTAATAAGAACGCACCCTGCAAAGTGATACATTTTGCAGGGTGTCTTTTTGTTATAGTTCATTCCGGGCGTTTATTGCGTTGCGCGGATATGAGCGCTTATTCTATGGTTGTTTTGTTCCAGAACTCATGTGTCATAATCATGTATGGGAATCGCTCCATATTCATCTTTCTTTTCTTTCGTTCCTCGTGCATTGTAATCCCGTAATACTCTTTGAAAAGCCTTCCGAGGTATGACTGACTGCCGAAGCCACACTTGTCAGCAATATATGAAAACGAGAAGGTTGAGAAGGTTGTCATGGTCTGTGCGTGCTTTATTCTCAGCATCTGGAGGTAGAGTGCGTATGTTGTTCCTACTGTCTTTTTCATAAGACGGAAAAAGTCCGTATGGCATAATGAGGATATTCGCAAAAGCTCTTCGGAGTGAATCTTTTTTGCGTAGTTTGTGTTCATATATGCTATTGCATCCATCAGCGGAGCTAACTTGTTATGGATAAAGTGCTCCACTCGTTTCTGTTGCACGGAGGTAAGCGCAAAAGCGGGAATAGAAAAAAACTCTCCTATTTTTTTGTGAACATTATCTATGTTTGGAATGTTACGTGTGTAATCGTTTTTGCAGAGCTCAAAAAGCAGTTTGTCTGCCTGTGCTTTTTCTTCTCCTGACAGCGTGACAAATCTTGGGGGAGCAAAGCCAAGCTCCTCACTGAATTGCGTGCAAAACATATTCGCAATTATGTTTGTGCGCACAGCACCCTGCGCCTTTTTGAAAAAGAAGAATGTTCCCTCAAGGCAGATGAGCTCTACCGGCTCATCACCGGAGATCTCATAACAGTGAAAGACCCCCGGAGACGCGATGACAACCGAACCGGGACCGCAGATATGGTCCTCGTCACCTACGGCGTGAATATATGTACCGCTGACACAATACCACACCTGAGAAAAATCATGACAGTGATATTCGCCCAGAAAATATTTGGTATATTTAACGTATCGCACGGCAACGGGATAATGAAAATGCGAAAAGACATTATACATGGGTGTAATTACCTTGTCATATATAATCGGAAGCATACGTGACTCTGCCATTTTTATTGTGCGCCCCTTTCCACCTCTTGTCTATAAAAAGTATATCATTAAATACAGGGTTTTGTCTATATAATAATTTTGTAAAAAAATGTAGGATACGACGATTTTGCTGATTTTAATGTGCTACAATGCAAGTGTAGTAATGCGGAGGTGATAAAATTTTTGAAACACAATAAAACCGCAAAGGCATATGCCTTTGGTATTGTCGCTCAGACAATAACAAACAAACTTATGGGAGGAATAAAAATTATGAAAAAAGTATTATCATTTATTCTCGCGCTGGCACTTGTTGTAAGCATTGCGCCGATGAGTATTTCGGCAACGGAAGCAGGTACTGCAAAAACAGTTTATTTTGCAAATTTCAGCGGTGTTTACGGAAGCGTCAGCAATCTTAGCAACGCTGAACCCGAAGGGATAGACTACCTGCCGGAAAAAAGTACAGCATATACAACCACCGCAACCCAACGCCTTGGCGGATGGGGAACCTATGTTCAGATTGCAACCGAAGGAACGGCATGGAAGGATGCAACAGGCAACGCATCGCAGGTTATGTTTACTGTAGACCTTGGAGCGGGTGCGGCTGCAGGATGGTATCAGATTGAATTTACGGGCGGAAACTGGTATACGGCATCTGATTTATACATTTATGCAAATGACACTTATGTAGGAGAATACATCCCGAAAAAGGATGTATCTGCTCACGAGATGGGAAGCACGAAGACATACGGTGCGGTATATCTTGAGCCGGATGCTGATGGCAAGGTTGAGTTTAAGGTAGCAGCTGCAAAAATGGGCGTAAGAGGAGTTTCCGGAAATGATGCATCGACGGCATACTGGGAAGGGCGCATTCTTTTGAGCAATCTTTCTCTTACATACCTCGGAACAAAGGATGAATTGGGATATAACATAGCTCACAATATACCGAGCGAAATAGATTATAAATCCGATATTAACGGAATCAACTTCAGTGCATATGCGGATGCTGGGGACGAAATTGCTCGCACGATGAACGGAATTAAATCCGACCGCTCAACGGATGGCGCAGATTCTTTCAAGGTCGAAATAACAGAGGGCGACAGTGTAGAGCTTGTTTCAACGGTAGCGGATGGGGTGTGCAGCGGTACCCTTGTTCCGAAAAAACTTGGTGCTACAACGCTTAAATTTACGGCGACAATAAACGGACAGACATATACGGATACAAAAACGATTAACGTTACAAGCAACGATCCGGTTTCGGTTACAGCTGATTTCACAAAGGCAACCATAGGAAGTGCGACAGATCCTGCACAAATAAAATCAGAAGAATTTACTGTTGTTGCAGATGAAACGGGGACATACGGTTATAATATTACCTTTCTTACGACCGGTGGCAGCGCGTATGCTATGCAGATTCCGCACAAGAGATACGATAATGCACGGTATGTATGGCCTGCGGCAGTAGGTAACAAAGTACTCCTTCGGGATGCTCAGTTTACCGTGAAGATGCCATTGTCAGCAAAGGGTTATTACACGCTCGATGTTTCCGGTGCAAGGGCGAGCGCAGGCTCAGAATATTATGTGTACGCAGACGGTAAATATGCAGGTTATGTAAGTTTCTATGGTACAGGAATGTTTACAAATCGTCTGAACACGCTCTATCTTGAACCGGATGAAGACGAAACCGTAAAGATAATGTTTGCCACTGCGGCAAATCCCAGTAGTAACTGGTTAAATATGCTTTATCTGACGTCGATTTCTTTAACTCCGGTTGAGAATTTAGAGAAGGTGGAATTTGAAAGCTTCTCCGAAACACTACCGGAAGAGGTAGCTGTTGGCACTCCGGTAGATTTCACAGTATCTGCGAAAATGAATGACGGAAGCTTACGCCGCACAAACGGATATAACTCCGTGGCGGAGGCAGATGCAGGAAACTATACTACGGTAGCAGTAAAGAGTGGTGCGGCAACGCTTACAAAAACAAGCACAGATGCACTTTGTGACGGTGTATATGCCGGAACGCTCACAGCTTCCGCACCGGGAGATGTTGTTCTCACAATGACATCCTGCATTGACGGAGGTACTCCTGTTTCACAGGATATCACCGTGAACGTTCCGTACACTGATGGCTCAGAGGCGGCACCGAATAGGGTTTCTTATATCGTCCGCGCAGAGGACAGTGCAAATAACAGCAGCATTACTGTTTCTGATGCAGAGTATACAGTAAACGGAAAAAATGTCGGAGAATGGGCAGTGGACACAAGCTTCACCGCAACTGCAACGGGCGAAGGCTTCGCATACTGGACAAACGGAAGCGGAACTCCGGTAAGCTTTGATGCAAGCTATACCTTCAAGCCGACAAGTAACTTCGTTCTTGAAGCAGTTTATGCTCCGGCTGACACAACGACAAAGAAGGTTCAGTTCTGGAACTACAACAAGGTCTACCTTGATGAAGTAATTGCCGACGGTGAAACTCTCGGCGAAAAGATGCCTGCAGCCCCGTCCCTCAACGGCTATACTTTCTCAAACTGGGTTGCAGATGGAATAGGTGTATTTAATAAAGATACAACTCTTGAAGATGCTATCACTCGCGTTGTAGCACAGTTTGCAAAGAATGCACCCGCATTCGGCGTTGGTGAAGATACATTAGCTTACGATGATACTTACACAGATACAGCTGCTGACGAAAAAGAGGGCACAGCATTCTCATACTGGACAATAGACGGTCAGATTGCATCTTATAATAAGATACTTTCATTCAATGTCTGGAATTCAGTAGATGTTAAAGCAGTTTATGATGGTGCAAAGACTGCAGTTCCGACAGTTGTGCTTGATAAGGTAGACCATACCAACAGCCCAGACGAATACTTCATTGCATACGAGGTTCCGGCAGGATATACTGCAGTTGACGCAGGTATTGTATTTAGCAAAACCGGAGAACCAAGCGTTAACAGTGCAGACTCCAAGGCAAGCGTAAAGCAGGCAGGAGCAAAGGGACAATTCACTGCTGCTCCGGGTGATGATTCTCACACCGTTGCACGCGGATATGTAATGTATACAGATAACGCAAACGGAGCTCTTCGTGTGCTTTATACGACAGTAAAGTAAATCTGGATAAGAGGCAAAATAAATGATCTGGTCTTTGTATGCAATGCTCGGCTATAACATGTGGTACACCGAGCAGCCTGCGGTTCCGTTTGAGGACGAGGCATGGAAAATTCTTGTTGATAAAGCAATTGAAAATGGCTTTAATCAGATAGTTCTTGATTTAGGTGAAGGGGTGCGCTACGGCTCGCACCCCGAGCTCGCCCATCCCGGTGCATGGACGCGTGAACGTGTTCGCGAAGAGGTAAAGGCGTTGCGTGAGCGGGGGATTGAGCTTATTCCAAAACTTAATTTCTCCGCAGGCCATGATTTGTGGCTTGGTGATTACGGAAAAATGATAGGTTTGCCGAAATACTATGAGGTATGCCGCGACTTAATCACCGAGGTGTATAACCTTTTTGACAAGCCGAGATATATACACATTGGCATGGACGAAGAGGACGATCCTCAATTTTTTGAGCAGATGGAGCTTGTAACCTTCCGGCGCGGCGAGCTTCTGTGGCATGACTTGCAGTACCTGTGTGACTGCGTACGCGATATGGGCGCAACACCGTGGATTTGGTCAGATATATACTGGTGTTATCCTGAAGAGTTCAAAAAAAGAGTAAAGGCAGGAGATATTATTCTCTCTCCGTGGTACTACCGCGGGCTTGCTCGCGAAAACTTTACACCGCTTTCGTCTGATCCTGTTTATTTTGAAAAATTTACTTCAGGGAAATACAAAGAGTTCAACCTGCAGTATGTCGAAGATGATCCATTCCATGAAAGCAAGTTTCGTGAGCGTTTTATAAGAACATCTATTCCGGCAGCAGAGGCGGGATATGATATAGTCCCATGTGCGTCTATTTACTTTGGTAATACGAAGAATCCCGACGAGATAGTCCAATACTTCATACAAAATGCGCCCACGGATCGGCTTGCCGGCTTTATGGTTGCACCGTGGCTCAGTACAGAAATGAAAAATATTGACGAAATCGTAAAAAACATGGAAATGCTTAAATTTGCGCGAGATAAATTCTGCAAATAACGCAATAACCGATGGGGGGGATATCTTCATCGGTTATTGTCGACTTATAACAAGTAAGGATTGACATATCTGTAAAAAGTAACATATGACACGTATAAAGGCTTTGTGTTATAATAAAAACAGAAAAAAAGCGCATTTTAAAAGGTTTACAGAACTTTCCAAGGAGGTATGATTATGGAAAAAAGAATTTTAAAAAAGAGCATAAGTCTTGTGCTTGCGCTGTGTATGCTGATATCGCTCTTGCCTGCAGTGTCTTTCGCGGCAGGTACTGCAAAAACAGTTTATTTTGCAAATTTCAGCGGTGTTTACGGAAGCGTCAGCAATCTTAGCAACGCTGAACCCGAAGGGATAGACTACATGCCGCAAAAAAGTACAGCATATACAACCACCGCAACCCAACGCCTTGGCGGATGGGGAACCTATGTTCAGATTGCAACCGAAGGAACGGCGTGGAAGGATGCAACAGGCAACGCATCGCAGGTTATGTTTACTGTAGACCTTGGAGCGGGTGCGGCTGCAGGATGGTATCAGATTGAATTTACGGGCGGAAATTGGTATCCGGCATCTGATTTATACATCTATGCAAATGATACATATGTGGGAGACTACATCCCGAAAAAGGATGTAGATCCTCACGAGATGGGAAGCACGAAAACATACGGTGCGGTATATCTTGAGCCGGATGAAAACGGCAAAGTTGAGTTTAAGGTAGCAGCCGCGAAGATGGGTGTAAGAGCCGCATCAGGAAGCGGTTCATCCGATGCATACTGGGAAGGGCGCATTCTTTTGAGCAATCTTTCTCTTACATACCTCGGTGCGAAGGACGAATTGGGATATGATATAGCTCACAATATACCGAGCGAGATTACCGTCGGAGAAGTGCTCGGTAAGGAATACTCTGCATACATTGATGCGGGCGACGGGATTGCCCGCACAATGAACGGAATATCCTCAACCCGTACGGCAAACGGTGATTTCTTCAAAGTTGAGGTGCTGACAGGTGAGAGTATTGAGTTCACAAGCGTCGTTGCGGACGGCATAGCAACAGGAAAGGTGATCCCGAAGAGTCTCGGCGAAACTACGCTTAAAATTACGGCATCACTCGGTGGAGTGCCGTTTGAAAAGACGCACACCGTGAATGTCGTTGAAGCAATAGCTCCGCCTGAGCCGGTTCCGGTCACGGTTGATTTCACAGAGGCAACTATAGGAAATGCAAGCTATCCTACAAGCATTACATCTGAAGAGTTTTCTGTTGTAGCAGACGAAACGGGAAATTATAACGGAAGTACAGTTAGACTTGTTACGATTGGTAGCTCGTCTGCTATGCAGATCCCACACAAGAGATATGACAACGACAAGTTTTTCTGGGCTACGGCAGCAAATGAAACAAAGCGTAAGGATGCTCAGTTTACCATAAGGGTTCCCTTGGCGGCACCCGGATATTATACACTTGATGTTTCCGGATTTAAATATGGAAGTGAAGGTTCGGAATATTACGTATATGCAGATGATAAATATGCAGGTTATGTAAGCTTCTACGGCGGTGCGAAACAAGAAGCGTTTACAAATCGGCTCAACACGCTTTACCTTGAACCGGATGCTGACAACACCGTTAAGATAATGTTTGCCACAGCTGCAAACCCGGCAGAAAAGTGGATAAATATTCTTTATTTGCAGTCGCTTAAACTGACTCCGGTTGAGAATCAGGACGAGTTTGGGTTCGGAGAGTTTTCAGAAACGCTTCCCGAGAAAATTTACATCGGTGAGCCGGTTGACTTCACGGCAACTGCCGTGATGAACAACGGAAGCGTAAGAAAAATAAACGGGTACACATCTGCTGCGGCAGAGGATGCGGGAAACTACATCACGGCATCGGTCAAGAGCGGCGCGGCAATTGTTACGAAAACAAGCGATGACAAGTTCTCTGACGGCGTATATGCCGGAACGCTCGCGGCATCAGCACCGGGAGACATCGTGATAACGATTTCCACGCGCATGGACGGCGGCGACGTTATCGAAAGAGATTTTACGGTACGTGCGGAATATCCGCCGAAGCTCAGCACGGTAAAGGTTGCGCTTGACAAAGCTTCAATTCCCGTTTCACGCACGGCAAAGGCGAGCCTTACGCTCACGCGTGACGACGAAAGTCTGCTTCCGGAAGATACGGAGAGAACCATTGAATATTCCGCAGCGCCGGAAGGCGTGGTTACAGTATCGCAGGATGGCACTGTTACTGCCATCGGTGAAGGTACGGCAACGATTACTGCGAAGGTAATTACAGCCGCAACACCGGACGGCGTTACGGGTACGGCGACGATAAACGTTACCGCTAAGCCGACGCTTGAAAGTATTGTTCTTTCGGCAATCAGCAATGCAATGATTGTGAATTCTGAAAAAGAGCTTACAGCTTCTGCAACGATGAGCGACTCACTCCCCGGCGATATTTCGAAATATACCCTTATCTTTACAAGCTCGGATGAGACAGTTGCCATCGTTTCGAACACGGGTGTTGTAACGGCAAAATCGGCGGGAAATGCATTAATTACCGCATCAGCAACCGGAGAGAACGGACTTGTTACGGCAAGCTTTGCTGTGACGGTTTATGACGGCGTGCCGGAAACTGTGATAGACTTCACGCAGACGGTTGTTGGTGAAGTTACAGACCAAAACGGAAATGTTACATACCCGTATAGCGGGAACTCACCGGGGTATACCGTGACATATCCGGGCAGCAACACCTTCCGCAAATACGCATACAGCGACAGCGGAAGGCAGCTTCTGCACGTGTCATCGCGTGCGCCGAGCAGACGCATGTGGCCGCAGTATCCCGATGAAAAAACACATACTCTCGGAATAAAGGTAAACATTCCGGTTGAGAGCGATTACAGCATCGTTCTCTCTGGCGGTAAGTGGTATGCCGGCGGTGTTTATTCGATATTCGTTGACGGTGTTTATGCCGGAGACCACAGCTTCTGGGACGGCAACCATTATGAGAGTGGGAAGGCTATGCCGTTAATGTATACGGATAAGCCGCATTCGCTTAATACTATGCATCTTTCCGCCGGCGAACATGAGATACTTTTCCGCACGAGAGAGGCAGACTATGACACGCCATATCTTCTTCTTAACACATTAAGTTTTATTCCCGTAGATGGAAAAACTGTCCTTTCAAGGATTGCGGCAACTCTTCCGCAAGAGCTTGCGATAGGCGAGATATTCGAGAGCGATGCGTATGCGGAAATGAGCGACGGAAGTGTTTTCCACTTTGGGATGACGAGCGCGGGTGTGCTTGATACGGAAAATACCTTCACGGCAACGCTTAAGGGCGATGGCGCAGCACTGTCCGGTTTTAACTCATATGCGATAGGAAAATCAGGGAAATCGCAGTTCACTCTTACCGGTATAAGCGAAAACGAGACAGGCGTAACGGTTGAGCTTTCGGCAACAGTCGGAGAAACAACAAAGAATATGACGGCGACAATACCGGTTAAGGACGACAAAATAGCAGACACCACCGCGAGAACAGAGGCGTCAGAGCTTTTTAAGGGCGATATGAGCTATCTCGTGCCGACGGTAACGCTCCAAAGCGGAAGAGTCATAAACTCTCCTGCGGTAACAACAACGTATAAAGCGCTTACGCCGGAGATTGCGACGGTGGATGAAGAAAGCGGCCTTATTACTGCGCTTGAAGTCGACACGGCAAAGGTGCTTGTAACATCAAGCTTTAACGGAGATACCGTGACAAAGGAAGTAGAAATTGAAATTCTTCCTGAGGGTATGACAGACCTTGTTGTAACAGCCGGAGGAAGTGAGAAAATCCGTCTTACGGATATTGAAAACGACACTGTTCCTCTCTATGTTACGGCGATAAGCAATCTCGGTAACGAGATTGATATGACGGGCGCTGAGGTTTCGGCAGAAATCATCGGCGGAAGCGACTTTGCTGAGTTTACCGACGGAATGAACATTCTTCCAAAGGCTACGGGAGATGTCACCTTCCGTGTACGTGTTAAAACAGCGGATGGGCGCATACGCGAGACAGACAAAATGCTCACCGTTGTAAAGGGAAAGAGTCGGGCAACGTATATGACTGCCGAAAAGGCGGAGGCAGTTCGTGCAAATGTAAAGAAATACGATTGGGCAAAGAGCTCAGCTCAGTCGTATATGGATGCTGCGGAGAAATATACAGATAAGATTGATGAGCTTTATGATATGATTACATCAAACGGAGTTCCGCGCGGCTTTTCAATCGGCGGCGAGGGTGATCCGGATATGTATAACTGTCGTTATTGCAACACGGACATCCGTCTTGAATACGGTTCATACGAGTGGGGGCATGATCCCATTTCGCGTCCGTGGAAGGTTCAGTGCCCTGATTGTAAACGCCTTTTCCCGAGTAACGATTTCGGAAGCTTCTATAAGCTCGGTCTTAACGAATACGGCGAGTTTGACCGCATGCGAGCACTTGAAAACCACCGCGAAATGCTTCTTGAAAAGAAACTTATTGATACGTCAGTAACAGAACCGGGAAAAGAACACAGCAAGGCATGGCGTGCTTACTACGGTTACGGCGTCAAGGGTGGATATCTCTATAACGAGCTTTATGATAAGATAGCAACGGAGAAGAGCATAAACGCCGGAAAAGGACTTCGTGCAGGTGAGACCGTCGAAATATGGGGCGTAGACGACAGCATGGGTTACGTTCCGGCAAAGGATGACGGAACGCCGTATACATACGATAACGGAGTTGTCGAGCGCCATACATATATTGCGGAATATATGCATAGCGGAATCTGGAGACAAATGGCAACCAGCACAGGAGGAGTAGTTTACAACGCGCTTAAGGATTGTGCAAATGCATATTTCTATACGGGCAATGTAACGTACGGAAGAGTTTCTGCTATTCTTCTTGATCGCCTTGCAGACTTTTATCCCGACTACGACATATCCATTTACGGAGACAACGTTTGGAATTCAGACGGCGGTTATAATAAGGGTAAGACGATAGGGCGAATCTGGGAGACCGGTGCTGCCGGATGGTATGTAAGAGTATACGATATGGTCTATGATATGTATGATGATCCGTTTGTCATGGAGTATATCAAAAGCAAAAATAAGATATACAAAATGCGTCACGCGAAGGAAACTCCGTCGCAGGTACGCACGAATATTGAAGACGGGATACTCAGAACGGTCTTTGAAGGCCTGAAGGATACATCAATTTCGGGAAACTTCGGATATCCCCAGCTTCCGAATGCGTATGCTGCGGTTGTGCTTGATACAATGCCCGAAACCAAGGAATGGCTCGATTATCTCATGGCAGCGGGGTGGGGCACGGTGGCACCGTGTCTCGGTGGCGGTATAGATGAGACACTGCTTAACACTATAGATGCCGATGGTCAGGGTAATGAAGGCTCGAGCTATAATGTGGACTGGCACAGATCGCTAATAACCGTAAATGAGGTTCTCGATGGATATGATGGATATTCTGCAGCAAACCTTTATAACAATCCAAAGTTCGTGCAGATGTTCTATTCAAATATCCCGCTTATGTCTTCGGGATACTCTCCACAGATAGGTGATACAGGGGCGGCACTCGGAATTGGACACTGGATGGGCAAAGACGTTGCCCTGGAAGGCTGGAAGAAGCTTCGCGATCCAGTTTTTGCACAGATTTTGTATCTCCTTAACGGAAATAGTGCAAAGGGGCTTTGCTATGATATAACGCACAGTAATCCTGAAAGTCTTGAGGAAGAAGTGCGCAAGGTCATAGAAGAATACGGCGAATTTGAAGTTAAGTCCGGCATAATGACGAACTTTGGATTTGCAGCATTGCGTGACGGACACAATTTCTCAGGGACAACCGGAGCAACGGCAACCAATACAAGCCGCGATGTGTGGATGTATTTCGGCTCAAGCACCGGTCACGGACATCCGGATACGCTGAATCTCGGTATGACAGCGTTCGGATTGAACTATATGCCGGACCTCGGGTATCCGGAGACAACAGGATCGCAACCGAACAGACTGCAGTGGATAAGCAATGTTCTATCCCACAATACAGTTATGGTTGATTGCGAAAATCAGTTGGGCAATGCTGAAATACGCGGCGATATAAAGCACTTTGATGGCAACGGCATAGTTCGGGTTATGGATGTTTCAACTCCATATGTGTATGATTCCGCTGATGAATACCGTAGAAGTGTTGTATATATAAAAGCCGATGATGAAAATTCATATGCCGTAGATTTCTTCCGTGTACTCGGAGGAAAAAGCCATCTCTATTCGTTCCACGCTTCAAGTAATGCTGTTAAGAACACGGAGGGACTTGACTTTACGCTTGTTGAGGATGAGAACGGAAATTATATCTCAGGTTCACAGCTTGATGATAGCGGAAACTACAAGGGAACATATGTTGGACGCGATGAGACCTATATCAAAAAGACCGCAAAGGACGGAACGGTTACCGTGCGTCTGCCGGTTGAGGGTGAAACGCTTGCGTCCGATGAAGAAGAGCTTCCGGTTGAATATGGACCCGACCCGAACTCACCGGAGTCGTGGACATATGAAACACTATTCCCGCGCGGATACAGCTGGCTTCGCAATGTAGACCGCGACACAGAGCCTGAGAACAAGGTTGAGATAGACTTTGAGATAAAGGATTTTAAAAAGGCGATTAAGGACTCTAAGGGTCTTGGTCTTTATATGACAGTTCTCAATGATGGCAACGTGAAGAGCGGCGCGGATGCTGAAATATCAATAGCAGACGGTCTGCCGCCACAGACAGCTGCAAATAAGAGTATCGACAAGTTTAAATATGTGCTCATTAAGAATGAGGGTAAAAACCTCGACACGACGTTTACAACCGTTTTAGAGCCGTATAGAAACGAGAGATATCTTGTATCTGCAGATGAGTTGGTTATGATGCCTGTTTCGGGTACAACATCTGCATCGGATGCTGCACGTGCGGTAAAGGTAACTCACGTAAACGGACGCGTGGACTACATCTTCTACGCAACAAACAACGCCGTTACTTATGAAGTAACCGACGGCGATAAGACGTTTGCGTTCCGCGGTTTTGTGGGAGTGTACACACTGCAGAACGAAGAAAACACCATGAGCTATATCCATGATGGTGATATTCTCTGTGAGAAGACCGAAGAAGGAATAATGACAACGGGCAAGCCGGCTTCTATTGAAGGTGTTGTCAAGTCGTTTACGAAAACTCACGAAGAGAAAAACGAAATAGTCATCACTCCCGCGCCGGGGTCTGCTATAACGGCAGATGATGTTGCGGAACTTTCCGGAAATCTTCTTCTTATCGACAACGGAGATAACACACGAAGCGGAACGTTTGAGATTGAGAACGCGGTTCTTCGCGGTGATGATATCGCGATTGACATAGGACGCGTTACTCCGATACGCCAGTATATAGACTCGTTCGCTCCCGAGAAAGGTTATATTTATATGATAGCCGAGGGACAGAAAGCGCGTGTTCCGCTTATTGTAAGTGAAGACGGCGCTCCGGTGTTTGAGTCGGTAAGCGACTCGCTTACTGTCAGTGCAGGAAGCAGCATAAGTGTGCAGATAAGTGCGAACAGCCCGATAGACGGCATTGCAATCTCCGGATACGAGGGAACAACTCTACCTCGTGGAGCAAGCCTTGACAACACAACAGGTAAATTCACATGGAAGCCGGACAGCTCACAGGTTGGTGAAAACCATGTTGCAATAACGGCTGTTGATGAGTTCGGACGCGAAAGCACGATTCACTTTACCATAACGGTTTACGGTTCGACGACGGGAGGCTCGTCGAAGGAAGATAACACATCAACCGATAACTCCGGAAACAACGGAGATAACACCACACCGTCAGGTGGCGGTGGAGGAGGCGGTGGTGGCGGAGCCGCACCAACACCGGAAGATTCTTCTAACAAAACCGATGCGGATTCAGATAGCTCCAATGAAAAGGATAGCAATGCGGACACCTCCACCAATGTAGGTGCCGGCGATTCTGACGGACCGCAATTCACAGACCTCTCTGATCACGTATGGGCTTCTGACGCGATAAACGCGCTTGCAACAGATGGAATAATAAAGGGCACGACTGCAAGCACGTATTCACCGGCAAGCAACATCACCCGCGCGGATTTCGCCCTGCTTCTTGTCCGTGCGTTCAAGCTTGAAAGTGACAGCACGGAGAATTTTGCAGACGTACAGAGCGGCGACTATTTCGCACCGGAACTGGCAATAGCGCGTAACACAGGCATTGTAGGCGGAATAGGTGAGAATAAGTACGCCCCGCGAAACAACATCACCCGTCAGGATATGATGGTCATCGTTTACCGCGCATTGACTTCGCTCGGTGTGGAGTTCGGCATTTATGACGAACCGCAATACCCCGACTTCAACACCGTTGCAGACTACGCCCGCGAATCGGTATCTGCACTTATATCCGCAGGGCTTGTCAACGGGAAGAGCGGATACATCGCACCGACGGACTACACCACCCGTGCAGAAGTCGCTGTGCTTATTAAACGGATACTTGATTATGTAAAATAATTATGGCTTACTGTGACGGTGACGAAACAAATCCTACTCAAAAGAGAAAAGGCAGGAGAAAAAACGACATGAAAAAGATAGACATTCATTGTCACGTTCATGCACTTTCTGAGCATTCCTCGAAGCATCACAAATCAGATGTTCAAGGATTATCTGCAGAGGCGCAGATAGGAATTTTTGATAAACTGAATGTTGAAAAAGGAGTTCTGCTTCCTCTTTTTACACCGGATAATCGTGAGTGGACCTCTCCGTCGGAAAACTGCAAATATCTTGTGGACAAATACCCTGACCGATTTGCTTGGTTTTGCAATATCGACCCGTGTGCGGAAGACTTTGATGCAACAACCGATTTAAGTAAATATATCGGTCATTATAAAGAACTCGGCGCAAAGGGCGTAGGAGAGGTTACCACCCCGCTTTATGCTGACAGCGATGTTATGGATAACTTTTTCTATCATTGTGCTGAGTGCGATATGCCGGTTCTTATTCACATTGGAACGAGCTTTGACGAGAAATATGGAATTATAGATGAAAAAGGTCTTCCGCGTATAGAAAAGATCCTGAAAAAGCATAAAAGTCTTCGCATAATCGGGCACTCTGCGGCGTTTTGGTGTGAAATTTCGGAAAACGGCTATCCAGATGACCGAAATGACTACCCGCAAGGGAAGGTATTCGATGGGCGGCTTGCTTCACTTCTTCGCGAATATGGCAACCTATATTGTGATTTGTCTGCCGGAAGTGGTTCAAACGCAATGATGCGCGATCGTGGGTATGCCGCAAAATTCCTTACTGAATTTGCTGACAGAATTTACTACGGAACCGATGTGTCCGATAAAAGACAGACATTCCAGTATGTGTTTGATGACTTCCTTACAGGGCTTGTCACTGATAAGATGATAAGCACGGAGGTCTATCAAAAAATAGTCTATAAAAATGCAGAAAAACTTCTTGGTATCAAAGAATAAAGAGGAGAATGATTGAAATGAAAAAAATTATTGCATTTGCTCTCGCGTTTGTTATGATCCTTGCACTTTGTGCATGCGCTGGAAACGGAGAAAACATTTCCGGGGATGTATCATATGACGTCCCTGAGGGAAAACAAGTCCCTGACGATGCAGTTCTTGATGTAATTATAGCAAGTCATCCGTCATGGCCATATGATGAAGATTGGAAGGTATGGGAATATATCAATGCAGCAATTGGTGGAACAATAAACATAAATGCTGTTCCGACATCTGATTTCGGAACAAAATTCTCGCTTATTATGGCTGCCCCGGATCAACTTCCTGATGTATTCGGATTTCAGAATGCACCTTACGGATTTTCTGATTTCTGTGAGCAAGGAGCATTTCTTGCACTTGATGATTATGAAGAATTCCTTCCTGATTACAATGCTTTCTGGGATAAAGTACCGGAAGACGAAAAATGGATGAAGGATACCCGAAAGGGAACAGATGGCAAGGTTTACTATGCACCTATTTACGGTATGGAACGTGCAACAAATATCAGAGCGTGGTTATATCGAAAGGATATCTTCGAAAAGCACAATCTAAAAGCTCCTGAAACCATAAATGAACTCTATGAGGTTTCAAAACAGTTAAAGGAACTTTATCCTGAGTCATATCCGTTCTGTATGCGCCAAGGTCTTTTTAATATAAATGTTATTGGTTCATCATGGAAACCCAATTTCCATTATGATGTATATTATGATTTTGAAAATGAAAGATGGAGTTACGGCGCTGCGGAAAGCGAGATTATGCTTGATATTGTAGAGTTTTTGAAAAAAATGTGTGATGAAAAGTTGCTTCCCTCCGATTTCCTTGCAATCAATACAGCGTCATGGGAGGAACTCATATCAACTGATCGTGGTTTCATTATGCCGGAATACCAGGTGCGCATTGATTTCTTTAACAATATAGTCCGCCCCCAAAATCCTGAGTATACACTGGCAACGATGCTTCCGCCAAAATCAGAAAACGGATTAGGTGTTGCAATGGTCAATAAGTTCAATTTCGATCCGATGGGTTTTGCAGTTTCTAACACCGGAAAAAAAGGAGATATTGCAAACGCTTTCCGTTATCTTAACTGGTTCTATTCTGATGAAGGTGCAGAAACAATCAGTTGGGGTAAAGAAGGTGAAACCTTTGAGATTGTTGATGGTGAAAAGAAATTCATCCTTCCAAATGAGGGTGATAACGCAAAGCTTCTTTACGGATTCCAGACTATAGGAACATACTTGCGTGTAGATCCGGAAGTGGTTGACGCTTCAATTTCCGCGGAGCAAGCTGCAACGACTGATTTCGTACTTAGTTATACATACCCGGAACTTGATCCTACACTCTATTTGAACTTCAGCTCTGAAGACAGTGCAAAAATAGCAGAGTATAGTACAACGCTTGCAACGTTTGTAACAGAAAATATTCAAAAGTTTATTCTTGGTCAGCGTCCGCTTTCTGAATGGGATCAGTTCCAGAAAGAGTTAGCTGAGCTGCCTATAAACGAAGTTCTGTCTATTTATGAAGCAGCTTATAACAAAATCAAATAAGTGATTTTTAAATTCAAAAAAGACTATGGGTTCTGTACCGTTAAGAGAAAAACACGGAAATCTCCCGTTTGTTAGTTGGTTAAATTATGACTATAGAAATGGTTGTATCGCTTTTTTGAATCAGTAGCACGATATTGTTATAATTGAATTGATTATTTTACGGAGGTTATCGTTGTGATTACAGCGCTCTTAATGTTTAGCATCGTGGCTCAGGTATTACAACAAGTATGCAGAAAAGAATACAATAAAAATTTTTCGGACAAGCCGCTCTTTTTCTCGTGTATCGGAGTACTTGCTACCTTGATCTATTTTATTGTACTTTCAAGTGGGAAATTTACGTTTTTGTGTGAAATTCTTCTTTATGTAATTCCCTTTTCAATATGCTATACAACAGCATATATTTGCTCTATTTATGCTATCAGGTACGGACCATTGTCCATAACCTCGCTTGTGATATCTTGTTCAGTGGTTGTTCCGCTTATATTCGGAGTCGCATTTCTCAAGGAACCCATAAGTCTTTTTCTTGCAATCGGCATTGCACTGTTGTTCCTATCTATCGCATTGGTTTCGAAGTCTTCGGAAAAAGATAATACGAAGATAACCCCACGATGGATTTTTCACATAACTGCAACCTTTTTCAGTAATGGAATTTGTATGTCGATACAAAAGCTTTTCCAGATAAGATATACGGACACTTTTAGCAACGTGTTTATGATTCTATCACTTGCAATTACTTTTCTGTTTATTTTGGTTGTTGCTTTTATTCACGAAAGAAATGGTTTTAAAGAAAGTGTAAAAAGCAAAAGTGTTGTCTGGCCGATTTTATGCGGAGCAGGAAATGGCGTTGCAAATCATCTCACTCTAATGTTAGCTGTTATTCTTCCTGCATCCATTCTCTATCCGATACAGTCAGCCGGTGGAATAATTCTTACTGCAGTAGTTTCGCTGGTATTCTATAAGGAAAAACTTTCTGCTTACCAAAAGCTCGGCTTTGTATTTGGTGTACTCGCAATAATTTTGTTCAATATATGAGAAGGAGTGATTGCAGATGAATGCAAAATGGATAACCCCAACACCGTCCCTTAACAAGACCGCATTATATGCTTTCAAGAAAATTTTTACCGTAAAGAGTAATGTCAAAAGCTTTTACGTGCGCATTAGCGCAGATACCAGATATCGCCTCTACATAAACGGAAAAGAGCTTGCCCATGGTCCTTGTCAAAGCACAAAACATGTGAAGTTTTATGAAGAGCTTGAGTGCGCAGAGACTCTTATTAGAGGAGAAAACGAGATAAGAATACTTCTCTTGCACGTAGATCCAAGAGAGGGGTATAAATTTACGACCGCATATCACAGAGAGCAGGCGGCGTTGTATTTTGACGGCACTCTTGTAACTGATGAAGGAGAAGAGAAAATTATCTCGGATGAAAGCTTTTCGGTTTTCTATGCAAAGCATATTTCATTTACTCATCACGAGTATTGCATGCCATCCCTTGCTCCATTTGAAATTCTCAATGGTGACGAGGATTTTGAGCAGCTTCGCTGTGGTGTACTGTATATTCCTGACGAAAAAAACAGGTATCACAGTGTTTGGGGAGTAAAAGAAATATATATGCTCAAAAAGAGACCGATACAACTTCTCAAAATAAATCAAAAATCACCTGTACGTCAGGCATGCGAATACTATGACTCCGAGGGTAGGTACAACATTATTTTAGATGCCGGAATTTACACAACCGCAATGCTTCGTTATGAATTTCGCGCGCCTGAGGGTACAAAAATAAACCTTATCTATTCAGAATGTCCATTGACACGTGCTGAAGACGGAACGCTATATAAAGGTATGCGTGATAATATTTATGGCGTTATAGAGTATGGTAAACCGGATTACGACCATTATGACGAGATTTACGCCTCAGGAAGTGCGCAAGCTTACGAACCTTTCTTCTATCGTGCCTATAGGTTTATTCGCGTTGAATGCTCGGAAAAGCCGGAATACTTTTATGCAAGCAGTGCAAGATACACATATGACTTCGAAAAAGATACAATAAACGGTGGCATAGGAAGCTTTGAATGCTCTGATAAAAAATATTCGAAACTTTGGGAAGTTAGCCGCAACACCCTTGAATGTTGCACTCACGAAACCTTTGCCGACTGTCCTTATTATGAGCAACAGCAATATGTCGGTGACGGGCGTTTTGAGTCTATATATGTATGGAGAATGTCCAATGATAGCTTGATGCAGAAAAAGCTTATTATTGATACGGTAGAGTCTTTGCAACCGGACGGGATGGTTGCCTCGACATCGCCTAATATGTGGGTTCAAGTACTTCCTATTGCATCTTTTTATTTTATAAATCTCATTCGTGAGTATTTGCGTTTTACCGGAGATTCGAGATTTGTGAAATCGCTGATAGGAGTAATCGGCTGTAGCATTGAGTACTTCGAAAATACAAAAAATGTCGATGGGCTTATTAATCCTCCTGACGGCTGTCGTTTTATCGACTGGGTAAAATCATGGACATATGGTAATGTTGGCGGAATCCCTAAAGGCGGCGATGAAAGTCCAATAACAGTAAATAATCTGATGTATGCTGCAATGCTCAAGGATGCTGCCGAGATATGTGATGCCTGTGAATACAATGGACTCGCCTCTGACTACCGCAGAATGCATGCAAATATCGTAAACGCAGTAAATGACCATTGCTATAATGAAGAAGTCGGACTCTACATCGATGTTCCGGGCGAAAAAACCTACAGCGAACACACAGCTGTTTGGGCAATAATCGCAGAAGCAGTAACCGGGAAAGATGCATATAATCTTGCTGAACGAATGATGAATTGCAGTTTTATTGCAAAATCCAGTTTCAGTAAAGCGTATGATCTCCTCCGTGCGTTAGAAAAAGTAGGTTGTTATGAAAAATACGCACCCGAAATACTGAAGCAATGGGATATTATGCTTGATAAACATTGCACAACATGGGGAGAAAGCGTAAGTTTTCCAAGAAGTGAATGTCATGGTTGGTCTTGTGTTCCTATGTATGAAATGTCAGCAATGATTCTTGGTGTTTCCCCTCTTGAGAATGGATATACAAAAGTAAAAATCAAACCTGTGACGATGGGACTTACCTATGCTAAAGGACGAATCCCCACACCATATGGTTACATAGACGTTTCATGGACTTTGGATAACGAAATCTTTTCGCTTGAAATAGACTCTTCTGCTAAGGTGGAAATGGAAATTATCCTACCAAGCGGAAAAGCGATAAGTGTAAGTACCAATCACTATACTATATCTGATTAGGGGAAAACAAAATGAAGATAAAAGAAAAAATATATATGGACGCTGATGGGCTTATAAAATACGGACCGATTAATATTGTTATATTGGGCGACAGTGTATCTCACGGAAATTTCCTTGAAATTGACTTTGATTCCGCTTATTGGAGTTTGCTGAGAAAAAAGATGATTTCGCTAAGGAATTTTGTTCCTATAAATATAATAAATTCTGCAATCAGCGGCATAACTGCAAGCACTGCCCTTAAATTTGTAGAGAGCCGTGCAACTGTATACTCTCCTGATTTAATTATAGTTTGCTTTGGTCTTAATGACATAAACGGATCTTTAAATGAATATCTGTTTGCCCTTTCAGAAATATTTAAAAAGTGCTTGAAAAGCGGCGCGGAAGTTATATTTATGACTCCTAATATGCTCAATACATATGTTGCCGAGGATACTCTGGAACAGCATAAAGAATATGCAACCATAACTGCAGAATTTCAAAATGATGGCAAGATGGATGAATATATCTACTCGGCAAAAAAACTTGCTGAAGAAATAGGTGTGCCGGTTTGTGACTGTTATTCAAAATGGAAAGAACTCAGCAAAACTCAGGATACAACTCAACTTCTCATAAATCGTATCAATCATCCCAATCCGGAAATGCATGAAATGTTTGCAAATGAGCTCTTCAAAATAATATTCGAAGAGGATAAAGCATAAGCGCTAAAATGGGAAATTGATAAAATTACCAGAAAGCTCGGCAGTCTAAAAGCCTCTTATTACAAAGAGGTTTTTAACCGCAAAAAAATACCGCATAGCGTAAAAAACAGATACATATAAAGTGTTAAAGAGAAGATCACTTCGGGGAGAAAAATGAAAATGATAACGAAAAAGCACACACTAAAAATTCCGCATTTTCCGACATCGCATCAGGCACTTGTTTTTCGTCTGTGGGAAATGGTTTCAGCGAAGCGTATAGCAAGTGTTATACAAACAAGCGAAGAAAATGTCTGTCGCGCGGCATCTGAAATGGGGCTTGGCGAGCAAAAGAATCTCGATGAATGGATGAGCCGCGGATATATCTCTATTCTCAAGCAAGTATGGAATCTCTTGCCATATGAGCAGATTTTCAAGCTTCTTGATATCGATGAAGAACGTCTTTCGTATATTCTTAAAGAGGATGACTATCTCGGTTCTAAGTTAGGGAAAAAGTGTGAGTGTGAACATGTTTTATACCGCGAACTTTCCGAAACTGAGAAAAAGCAAACGGAGAAAATACGAAAAACAGTTTGTGAGTCTGTTCGCAATTATGAGAGTGAGGAGCGTGCCGCTCCGTTCGATTTCTTTAATAAGAAGTATGAATCTATAATAACTCCGAAGATAAAAGAGGTAAACGTCACATCCGACTGGGCAATAAGATGCCGCCCATCCTGCAAAGGTTGCGAAGCGTTTGTTGAGGATTTTTTGCGTTTTGCAAAGAGTTTTGGTGTCTCGTTTTCCGAAGTCGGCGAAAAATACATAGAGCTTGACATATGCATCGTATCAGAGGATGAGGAATATCACGAGATAGATATATCGGAAGAAAAAATATCAATCCGTACAGCTGCACCGGTGGGAATATTGCGTGCGTTTATGTTTCTCGAAAATCTCGCGGAGAGTGCAGGAACGCTTTCGTTTAACATAAAGAGCTATAAGAGGAAGACAAAGATAAAATCGAGAATCATATATTCTTTTTGCGGCCTCTATGGCGATGTTCTTGATAAAGACACGGAAATATCTTTCCCCGATAAGCTTCTTCAAAGCTACGCACGATGCGGAATAAACGGTGTGTGGATTCAGGGTGTGTTATACAGAATAGCACCATACCCATTTGATACCTTACTCTGTAAAGGTTGGGAAAAGCGAATTGAAGCACTTCGCAAGCTTACCGAGCGTGCTGCACGCTTCGGGATAAAGGTGTATATGTATATAAACGAGCCGAGAGGGCTTTCCGAAAGCTTTTTTGAAAAAAGACCTGAGCTTCGCGGTTCGGAGCTCGTAGGCGGATATCCGTGCCTTTGCTCATATCATCCCGAGGTGCATAAATATCTTCGTGAGGCACTTTCTTCAGTATGCGAAAATGTACCGTTGCTTGGAGGCTTTATAGCTATAACACAGACGGAAAACAGGACGCTTTGTTATTCGGACGGAACGGATGTAAGCGGCGATGTAATGTGCCCCGTGTGCGGAAAAAGACAGCCGTCGGAGGTCATAGGTGACATACTAAAAACGATGGCAGATGCAGTTTATAAAGCAAATCCGGATATCAGCTTTTTCTATTATTCGTGGTCGCTGGAAAATACAATCGGAAAAGAGCAAGCGGAGAAAACGATTGCACATCTTCCCGGAAACGTTAAGGTGCTTGAGGTGAGCGAAACAGGAATTCCGTTCGAGATTGGCGGCGTGAAAGATGAAATAATTGACTATTCATTGTCAATTATAGGTCCGGGAGAAGGCGCAAAAAGGATATGGAAATACGCAAAGAATAACGGGCTTGAAACGGCGGCTAAAGTTCAGATAAATAATTCGTGGGAGGCATCAACCGCCCCGTTTATTCCTGTTTATGAGAATATTGTAAACCATATGGAAAGGCTCATAGATGAAGGCGTGGAGCATCTTATGCTTTCATGGACGCTTGGAGGATATGTTTCCGATAATATAAAGATTGCTGCAGCATATTTCTTTGAGGATGAGGAAAACGATGCAGATGCATATTCGGAAGTTCTGAAAGAGAACTATGGTAAATATGCAGATAAGGTGAAATCTGCAGTAGGATATTTCTGTCGTGCTTTTTCGAACTATCCGTTTAATTGGAAGCATATCTATATGGGGCCGGCGAATGCGGGTTCCGCAAATTTGCTTTATCCCGAGCCGTCGGGAAGACGTGCAACAATGACCGGTTTTCCGTTTGACGATGTAGCCTCATGGTGCGGTTCTCCCGCAAGCGAGATTGCGTGTGGCGGAAAAAAGATATTGTATACTGCGGAGATTCTGCAAGAGCAGTATAAAAAGCTTGTTGATGAATGGGAGCGCGGGCTTTCGGAGATAGAAGACATCCCGGAATGCGAGTTTACAGATATGGCGAAGTATTGCTATACGCTATTTAAAGCATCGTATAACCAGATAAGCTTTTATATCGAACGCGACGGAAAGTGTGATAAAAACAGAATGCGAGAGCTCGTAAAAAGCGAGCGTGTGCTTGCTGAAACTGCATACAGGATTATGCTTAGAAACAGCTCTGTCGGTTATGAAGCGGCAAACCATTATTATGTCACGAGAAGCATGCTTATGGAAAAAATCGTACAGTGTGATTATTTGCTGGATGAAATATTCTTAAAATAACTAACGCTATTCTTAAAGAAAAGCGGTTTTGAAGAACATGGAGTGATATACATGAAAAAGATAAAGGTCGAACCGTTAACACGTGAATCGTTTGCACCGTTCGGTCAGTATTACGAAATGGCAAATCCGGATGGATATTCTCTTAACGGAGAGATACATAAGTTTTATCCCGACAGAATTTCAGCAGATAGCGAGCATAGAGTGGGATACTCTGCGATAGTTGTGGAAAAGCCGGAGAAAATGGTAATAACGCAACAAGAATATCACACAACAACATGGGAAATGATACTCCCGTTTGATGATGATATGATTCTGCATTGTGCACCACCGTCCGGGGGAAAACCTGTTCCGGACTATGTAAAGGCTTTTCTTGTACCAACGGGTACGCTTGTGAAAATGAATGCGGCTGTATGGCATCTTGCTCCGCTGCCTGCGAATAAGGAAAAACTTACAGCGATGATAATTTTGCCTGAATGCACATACGCAAACGATTGTACAGTGGTGGATTTATCGCTCGATGA
>JAZLCV010000177.1:0-4090 GCA_045614365.1 Eubacteriales bacterium
TCCCTCCGCTGGGCAGAGGAAAATATCAGAAAATTCGATACTTACCCCACGAAATCGGATTATGAGCTTTTTTCAGCTGATGTAGCCACATTTAACAGACTATCGCTTTCAGCACAAGCATTAAAGGCTTCTCTCGCAACAGACGAGCTTGAATACGAAAACGCGCTTAAAGAACTTTCCGAAAGCCGCGCATTCGGCGGCATGAATCTTGCGCTTGCACGAGAGCGTGCCGCAACAGATACCACTCGCCTTGAAAAATCAAAAAAACGCAAGATATCCCCCGGCGGAATCCTTTCTCTTTGTGCGGCGCTCCTTCTCGCAGGCGGCTCTTTTGTGCTGTACCGTGCCGGAAATATACCGTTTTTTGCAGCAGGCGCAGTTTCATCTGTCTGCTTTGCTGCAGTTGGAACGGCACTTCTTCTCACTGCCGGAAAACGCGAGCTTCGGGAATGCATTAAAGAAATGAATGACCGCTATGGCGGTGCCGATACCGAAACAATAGAGCAAATGCTTATAGCTTACAGCTCTGCGCTCTCACGCGTAGATGACGCGCTCGGCCAGCTTACGGAAAAGCGCGCTACCCTGCACGAGCTTGCCGGAAAACTTGAGTTTTCACAAAAAGCCGTCACAGATACACTTCTGCGCTTCGGAATAAACTCCGCATCTGCTGACGATGGCGAAAATATTATGAAAGCAATGACAGAAGAGCGCGAGGCCGCATACACCGCTTTGCGTGAAGCGCGTATCCGCGCGGAAGCAATAAACTCGGCACAGGCCGACAGCAATGAGACGGTAGCGTATACCGAAGAGGAAATCCCGTTGCTTTCTCTTGCCGAGCTTACATCCGCGGCAGATGAAAAATCCGCTGTAAGAAAAAATCTTGAGCTGACACTCGCGGCACTGCGCGAGCGTCTTTCCGGCTTTGATATCTCACATGCAGAATGCGAGCTTGAAACAATGAGAAAAAAGGAAGAAAAGCTTACACGTTCGTTTGATGCCTTTTCTCTTGCAATGAAATACATAGGCGAAGCAGAAGCCGAGCTTTCCGAACGTTTCTCTCCCGAGGTTGAAAAGCGCACATCGGAGATATTCTCCGCGCTCTGCGGCGGCAGCTTTGAGGTTGTGAGAATCCGCAACCGCGATTTTGATATGGACGTTGCAACAGGCGTTGCAAGCGCGCGGCGCGACGGCCTTTCCCTCTCACGCGGAACGCTTGATGAGCTGTATTTTTCACTGCGCCTTGCGCTTTGCGAGCTCATTCTTCCGGAGGAAGGCTCTCCGCCGATAGTGCTTGACGATGCGTTTGTAAACTTTGATGACGAGCGCCTTTCCCGCGCACTTATGCTTCTGAAGAAGCTTTCGGAAAAGCGACAGATAATCCTGTTCTCCTGCCACGGGCGCGAAGCAGCTTTCTTTGAAAATGACGACGAAGTGAACATTATAAATCTGTAAATTGAGGAGTATATTGTTATGAAAAAATGGAAAAAGGTTGTTATTATCCTTCTTTGTATTGCAGTTTTTCTCGGTGTGGCAGGATACGTCGCATACAACTTTGCGTTTGACTTCGTTCAGGACAAGATGATTGAAACAATGCTTGACTCCATGCTTGATTCGGAAGATGTTTCCGTAGAAGAGCTTGAGCTTATGACAAAGGTAACCCTTCCCGAGGACGAACCTTCTTCCGAGGTTTCGGATCCCGCCGTAACCGATACCACGGCAGTTCAGGACCCGGCGGATGTTTCCCCCTCAAAAAAGGAGGATACAGCACCGGACGTAAATCCGAAACAAAAACAGCCTGTAAAAAATGAGGTCAAACAGGAAACAAAGCAGGAAGCGAAAAGCGAAAGTAAAACCGCAGAAGAGAAAAGAGAAGAAGCCGTTGACAAAATGACGCAAAAAATATCCGACTCCATAACCCGCGCGGACAAGCGCGCAATGGCGCGGCTTGTTACCTCGCATCTCTCGGCATCGGATATAAAATATCTTGCAGGACTTATCGCAGGTGGGCTTACTCACGAAGAACGCGGTGCAGCATACCGTCTGGCAAAACAGCGCTTCTCCGGTGAGGAGCTTGAGCTTGTGTCGATGTACTATCACCGATATAAAAAGCAGATAATGATAGAGCCGGACTACCCTACTAAATAGTTCATTCCTCTCCCTGACGGGAAAGGATAGGCAAAAACAGCGCGCAAGCCGGACTACCCGGCGAACAGACAAAACAGTGTGCAAGCCGGACTACCCGGCGAACAGGCAAAACAGTGTGCAAGCCGGACTATCCTGTGAACAGGTAAAACAACGCGCAAGCCGGACTATCCGGTAAAATAACAATGAAGCAGAAGCTGGTGGAAAAATGGAACAAAAGGAAAAAATGCTTTCAAAAATCGAAAGCTTCCGTTTGCCCGGATTTAATGAAATCCCCGATGTTGGTCTGTTTCTGGAGCAGACAACAAAATACATTTCAAATATTCTCTCTCCGCTTGAGGGGATAACAATAACAAGCTCGATGATAAGTAACTACGTCAAACGCAAGCTTATCAAAAATCCCGTCAAAAAACAATACGACCGCGAACAGATTGCGTATCTCATTTTCATCGCTGTTGCAAAATCCGTGCTCAGCCTTGAAAATATTCAGCTTTTCATTTCGCTTCAGAAAAAAAGCTATACCGCAGAGATTTCATACGAATATTTCTGCCATGAATTCGAAAACATTCTGCGTTGCGTTTTTGAGCGGCGTGCAGTTTCCGAAATGAGCGGAACGAAAAACAGAAATACCGAGCTTAAGAATATGCTTCGTAACACTATTATTACTGCAGTGCATAAGGTGTATCTTGAAACATTTTTTGCAACGCTTGACGAGGAAAGAGAAGAATGAACAATTTAAACCAATACACAGACAGCGGGAAATTTTCCGTTCTTGAAAGCTCCGATACCTCAACAAGGTTTTTATGCCGCAGTGAAGCACAGACGGAAAACGTCGGTGAGTATCTTGCAGGGGAGCTGAAGCGCGGCTCAGTAGTTGCTTTCCGTGGCGGAATGGGCGCAGGAAAGACTGCCTTTGTCCGCGGCTTTGCACGCGGGCTTGGCGAAAAGGGAAGGGTAACAAGTCCTACATATACAATAGTAAACGAATATCTTACGAACCCACCGCTATTTCACTTTGACCTTTACCGGCTTGAAAGCGCGGACGAGCTTTTTGAAATAGGCTTTGAAGATTATCTTTCGCGCGGCGGCATCTGTATGATAGAGTGGTCTGAAAACGCAGACGGAGAAGTGGATTTTTCACACCGTATAGAGATCGAGCGTGTAAAAGACGATGAAAACGCGCGAATCATAACCATAAGTAAAGAAGGTTTTTAGAAATGAAAATTCTTGCAATAGAGGCATCGGCAAAGGCTGCAAGTATCTGCATTACCGAGGACGGAAAAATTCTCGGCGAAGTTTTTTTAAACTGCGGACTCACACACAGCGTTACCGTTATGCCGTCGGTAGAGTGGCTACTTAAAAGCACCGGGCTTTGCCTTTCGGATATCGACAGGCTTGCAATAACGCGCGGCCCCGGCTCATTCACCGGACTCCGCATCGGTATGGCTGCGGTAAAGGGACTTGCTCTGGGTGCGGATATTCTGTGCTGCGGCGTATCCACACTTGAGTGTGCGGCATACGGTGCAAAAGAGTGCGGAAAAATCATCTGCCCGGTAATGGATGCACGCGCCGGACAGGTTTATAACGCCCTTTTCCGCGTAGAGAACGGCGGTCTCACCCGCATCTGCCCTGACCGTGCGATTAAGATATCAGAGCTTTCCGATGAGCTTTCTTCATACGAAGATGTTGTTCTGACCGGAGACGGAGCACTTCTCTGTTATGAGGCTCTCGACCATAAATACACCCTTGCCCCGGAGCATATAAGATATCAACGCGCCGCATACGTTGCCTCGCTTAGCGAAGCGGTGGAATGTGTTCCCGCCGGCGAGCTTTTACCCGAGTATATCCGTCTTCCGCAAGCTGAACGCGAAAGACTTGAAAGATTAAAGAAAGAAGGAAATTAAAATGAAGGTAGCACTTGGCGCAGACAGCGCAGGATTTGCAATGA
>JAZLCV010000178.1:0-19281 GCA_045614365.1 Eubacteriales bacterium
AGCCTGCGACTCTTTATATATGTATGGCTTATGTACGCAGTTGTTTATATGACGAAAAACTGTTTTACCGGTGCAATGGCCTCAATTGTAGCCGAAGGAATTATGACCAAATCCCAGACCGGTCTTATCACAGCACTGTTCTATCTTGCATACGCTCCTTTGCAGATTGTCGGCGGACGTCTTGCCGACCGTTGGCGTCCTGACATGCTTATCGTAATAGGACTCCTCGGTGCAGCCGCTGCAAATCTCATTATTTACATAAATCAGAATTATTATGTAATGCTCGTTGTGTGGACGCTAAACGCTTGCCTTCAGTTTGCCCTGTGGCCGGCAATATTTAAAATAATTTCATCCCAACTCGCTCACGAACACCGAATACGCGGAGTATATTACATAACCTTTGCCTCAACCTTTGGGCTTTGCCTCACGTTTATTTTATCCGCAGTAATGAAGAGGTGGCAGGATAATTTTCTTCTTTCTGCAATACTCCTTTTCGTTTTTGCAATAGGTTTTCTTGTTATATATCCTCGTGCGACAAAAAAGATGGTTCCCGATGACGATATTCCCGCAGACGCATTGCACGACAATGCGGAGATTGACGAAGCACTTGACACAAGCAGTAAGACTATGTTCAGAAAGTGCGGACTTTATCTGTTCATTACCGTCACGGTTATCCGCGGGCTTATTGACCTCGGACTTAAGAATATCGCGCCCACACTGCTTATGGAATCCTATGATGATATCTCCCCTGCTATTGGAAATCTCCTTAACATAATTATTATTCTTTCCGGTCTTGTTGGCATGTTTGCGGCAAAGGCTGTTTATCCAAAGCGGATTACAGATATTATAAAAGGCATGTGCCTTTTCACTTTTCTTATGCTCCCCATGCTTTTATTCACTATGCTTGTAGGAAAAATAAACGTTGTCTTCATTATTATTTCTCTTTCTCTGACAATAGCTACGGCTGCCGCTTCCGGTCTTTTCGTTCAGTACTATTCAATGAAATTTGCAAAGTACGGTAAGAACGGCGAGGTTGCAGGAATTGTCAACGCAGGCGCCGCAATGGGAATAGTCATTCAGAGTTATGGGGTTGCGCTTGTCGCAGATTTGTGGAACTGGACTGTGGTTATGGGATTACTTTCCGCGCTTTGTGTTGTAGCTCTTGTTCTTATCGCAATAATTTATCCGAAATGGAAAAAGTTCACCAGAGAATATGATATATAACAGTATGTGGTCAAAAAGCTCTGCCTTTTGACCACATATTTTTAAAATATTGTTAGTTTGCCGATTTTCCGGTTGACTTTAAGTGATTATTGTATTATAATAGTTTAGTCATAACATCAGAGCCTTAGTTGCAACAGGAAGCGCAGCGGACAGCTGCTCTAAACAAGTTAATATTTATCGGGGTGTGGCGCAGCTGGTAGCGCGGGTGGTTTGGGACCATCAGGCCGCAGGTTCGAGCCCTGTCACTCCGACCATATAAAGCAGATAACCGCAAGGTTTTCTGCTTTATTTTTTATAATTCCCATCTTCACTTTATACCAAGCAGGCACATTGCCGCGATTATCGCCGCAATGCAAAACCAACCGACTTTGCCGATTCTCTCTTTAAAGAAAATCATTCCTATGGCTACTCCGGCAAGGATGGACGCACCTTTTTCAATCGGATACTGAAGCGCTGCAGAAAGAAATTTGGGCAAAATTGCCGTCGGTGCAAGCTGCATTGCAAGAGAACCTGCAACGCATGCCGCAGGGAAAATAAGCGGTTTCGGGCTTATTTTCTTTTTCGCCCCCTTTGTTATAAGGAAGAAAGAAAAACAGATAATGGCTGCAAAAACATATGCCGCGGCAAACATCGAATTAGAAGAGGTTTCCGGTGCAAGAGTTGTGTTTACGCGGATAAAAAAGCTTATCATGCTGTTTGAAAAAAACATCAGAATCACGCATGCCATCCAGCGCATATTCACTTTTGCATCCTGAGCTCCGCGGCTTCTCACTGTTGTGAGAAGCGCACACGAAACGATTACCACCGTCAAACCTATCATCTGAGGTATCGTAACATCTTCACCTAAGAATATGTGACTGTAGAGGATAGGCATAAATGAGCTTAAATTCAATAAAATCGCAGAAATTGTATACGGACCGGTTGACAGCGCAACGAGATAGAAAAACGATGCAAACGCGTATGCAATTCCGAGACAAAGCGCATAAACAAGGCTCATCTTATTCGGGAATGCCAAACCGCCATCAACAATAAACGCCACAACAGTAAAAACACATGCAATAAAGATTGCCGCAAAGGTACACATAAGTGGCGGAGAGGAAATCGGATCCACCGTTCTCTCCGCGCCTTTTTTGTATGAAATATTAAGAAGCTGCGATGCCGTCACAGAAACCAAAAGCAAAAACGCAATGTACATTATGTAATTTCCTTTTCTTTATTATTTTTACTTTCCGAAAATTCCGATATTCTTACTATGAATATTGTATAATCCGGATGCGACTTTCTAAAGGCTTTTCCTTGATCGGGAAGTCTTCTCCCTTTTGATATTCTTCATATACTCATGTTAAGCCAAATCAGCAAATTCATTATACACCAATATATGCTTTTTTTCAAGACAGGAAAGCAGAAACCCAAATCTTGATATCTCCCCTGATATGTGGTAAAATAACACAAAGCACTAAAAGGAGACTATAAAAATGACAAAAATACTTTTCGTCTGCCACGGCAATATCTGCCGCAGTCCGATGGCAGAGTTTATTATGAAAAAGCTCGTAGCTGGCCTTGATGAACAATTCCACATTGAATCGCGCGCAACAAGTACGGAGGAGCTTGGTAATCCCGTTTACCCTCCCGCGCGCCGCAAGCTTTCCGAACACGGTATATCTTGTGATGGCAAATGTGCTCAGAGAATAACCCGCAAGGATTACGAAAGCTTTGACTACGTTATATGTATGGACGGACGTAACCTGCGAAACATCTCATATGTAATAGGTGAGGATGACGAAGGAAAGATTTCGCGTCTTATGGACTATACCGACACACCGGGCGATGTTGCCGACCCATGGTATACTGATGACTTTGAAACCACCTACCGCGATATTCTGCGCGGATGCGAAGGACTATTGAAAAAGCTTATAAAATGATAATTATTTACGCAAATCGTGTGTGACGAAATTCCGTCACACACGATTAATTAATTCCGTATCTTTTCTTTTTTTTCGAGAAACGAAAGCTTTGTTTCCGATACCACAATTGCAAGGAAAATCATTGCGAAGCCGCAAATCATACGCACGGTAAAATTCTCACGCCCCATAAGCGCCGAAAACGCGGTGCCAAAAACGGATTCAAGACTTAAAAGCAGTGCCGCCGCGCTCGGCGATGTGTATTTCTGTCCGAAGTTTTGAAGAAACAGTGCCGCTGCAGTGCAGAACAAGCATAGGTATATGACCGCCGGAAGAACATCCGCTCCTACCGGTTGCGGCGCACCATCTGTGATAAAGCTTGTCACCCAGAAGCATACAGCCGCAGATGCAAACTGAAGAATTGTTATAACGATGGGGTCACGCCCGTCGCCGAACTTCGAGACAGCAACCATATGACAAGCAAAGAAGAAACCGCCCACAAGCGTGAGAAAATCGCCTTTTCCTATTGTAAAGTCTCCATTTAATGAGATAAGCCCGATACCCGCAATACACATAAGTGCCGCTATGAGATTGAACCTATCCGGTCGTGCCCCCTTTGCCGCCCACGCAAGAAATGGGACGAGAACGCAGTAAAACGCCGTCAGGAATGCATTCTTTCCGGGTGTTGTATCCATTATCCCATATGTCTGGAATATGTAAGCGAGATAAAGAAACACGCCGATAACTGCACCCTGCCATACCAGCCTTTTGTCCACCGCACAAAGCCTTTTCCAAAACATAGCCGACAAAAGTATGAACGCACCGGTAAAGCGCAGAGCCATAAGATAGTTTGGCGAAATAAGGTCCACCGCGTCCTTGATTATTACAAATGATGTTCCCCAGAAAAGCGTTGCAAGAACAATGGCAGCGCGTGCAAGGGTTCCGATATGTTTCATAGTTACATTCCTTATCTATGTTTGATTTGCACTATAAATTATAATCATTTGAGCGCACGGTGTCAAGTACCGCGCGCTCAAGTCCCGCTATCTTTTTTCGTACATATCAAGCATATCAGTTATGCCATCATCCTCGTCGGAAAACTCGCTCATTGCCGGCATAACCTTACCTATTCCGGTACACTCCGTTGCAGACGCGACCGAGGTTATGTCAAATATCGTGTTGTCGCACGGTTCCGGTTCTTCCGGCGGTATGAAATTCTTGTTCTTTTTTTCGTTTTTATCCATAGTAAAAAACACTCCCTTCGGGATTATCTTTCCCGAAAGGAGTTCGTTTTATCCTGTTGTTTTTACGATAATAAGAATGCCACATTTTATAAGCTCATCAGATAATCATAACATACTTTGATAAACTTTATTTTTTCATCACGCAGTTCTGCAGGTATTTCCCGCTCACCCGGGATTTCGAGATTGAAAAGCCCATTATAACCTATCTCGCGAAGCGCCTTCACAACCTCCGCGAAATTGACATTTCCTCTGCAATACGGCATCATATGCTGATCTGCTTCGCCTTCGTTGTCAGCTATATGTAACGCTTTCAGCTTTTCGCCGGCTTTCAGAATAAACTCTCTTGGATTTCGGTCTGTCATATTGAGATGTCCCGTATCCAGACATATCCCGAACTTATCACTGCCCACCTGCTCAATGATATATAACAGATCGTCAGCACTTCTGTCTACCAGATCCGCATCTTCCGGTCCGTGAGGGCGAAGATTTTCAAGGCAGATTGTGATATTCTTTTCCTTGATATATTCTCCTATCTGCTTCAACTTCTCAATATTTCTTTTGATTTTTTCCTCACGCGCAATGCTCTCTCCGACGAGATTGTCGCAATGCAATACCATATTCTTGATGCCTATTGCTTCGTACATATCAATCCATTTACAAAGACCTTTGACAGCATCGGGGTCTGAACAAAGCTTTATTTTCAGCCACAAATGCCCCTGAGAAATTTCAAAATCACGTTCTTTTATAAATTCAGCGAAGGCTTTGCCTGTTTTTATAACATCTTCATCTCTCCTGAGAAGCTCAAAGCCGTGTTCATCGGAAAGCTCAGTACAGTGAATTCCGTTTTTTAAAAGGCGCTCTATCGCATCTTCAACTTTAAAGTCAATATAATAACTTGACCATATGCTTAATTTCACTTTGCTCAACCTCTTTCTCAATACTCAAACTTCGGATAAAGCCCGGATTCAGACATCGGCTCACCGCCTGCATATAAATGAGAAATATCCCCCATTGATACACATCTGAAATGCGAGATTCCTTCTGCATCCGTTTCCGTCACAAGCTCCGTAACCGATGTCGGAGGTAAGAAGAAGTTGTTCCACATAACAAACGGAGAAACGCCTGTCAGATGCGACACAAGCACGACTCCAAGACAAAAATGGCAGAACAACGCCACCGTTTGATTATCAGCCTTTTTTTCCAAACGAAAGCTTTTTCCATCACGGATTACTCCGTGTTTTGCAAGCAGAGCATCAAGACCTTTTCCTACCTCATCAAACTCTGCCCTTGCATTTCCTGTTTTTATTATCGGCGTTTCGGACCATTTGTCAAAATCATAAAAACGCGCATCATTGCACCATATCCCCGGTGCTGTATCCCACGCAATTCTCTCCTCATTACTATACGGAGATATGACCTTCCCTTTAAATTCGTGCAGCCACGGCAAAACCTCCGCCTTTTGCCCTTTTTTATCTTCTGTCAAAGACGCCGTTGCACGGGCGCGTCCGAGTGGTGATACATACATTGCATCTATATTGACTTTTTCGAGGCGCTCGGAGAGAAGCTCAGCTTCTCTCCAACCTTTTTCGGTAAGTGAATCCGCGGCATAGTCCGGATCTCCGTGTCTGATAATTAATAACTTCACTGATGTTGCTCCTTATAAAAATTTGATTTCGATAAGTATTTTACTTTTTTGCAGATTTAAAGTCAAGTATTCTTTTAATCAATACCGCAACCTCGGCTCTTGTAGTGTAGTCCGTCGGGGCGATCAGACTATTTTTGCCGTTGACGAGCCCTGCAGAGACGAGCGTAGAAACGGCATCTTTTGCGTATTCTGCAACAGCGGTGAAGTCGGAATGTTGCGGTTCGTCATAAATGCCGAACTCTACATTTAGTTTCTGCAATGCCCGGTAGACTATAACCATCATATCCTGACGGGTAATGGTGTTACGCGGGGCGTACTTATTATCACCTATGCCACTAATTATACCACTATTCCTTGCTATTGCAAGCTCTGTTGCGAAGTAATCACCTGCAGAAACGTCAGCGAAGTTTTCCGCATTGTCGCTTGTAAGACCAAATGCACGGACGAGAATCAGAGCAAAGTCTGCACGGGTTATATTGTTTGCCGGTGCAAAGGTTGTTGCGCTCGTTCCCTTGATTACGCCGTCCGATGCAAGCGTGTTTATTGCATCCGCCGCCCATGAGTGGTTGTCAAGATCGGTGAAGCGGAGAGAATTGATTTCCGTGCCCGTGTTATCAGTGTTTCCTTCATTCTTTTCGCCTTCTCCGCTTTCACCGCTTGTATCAGTTTGCTCGGTGTTTGTTGTGTCTTCCGGTTTGTCAGTCGGTGCGGCACCACCGCCTCCTCCACCGCCACCGGCTGGTGTATCGGTAGTTCCTACGTTTCCTGAATTTTCCGTCTTATCTGACGGTTTGCTTGTCGTTGAACCGTAGACGGTTATGGTAAAGTGAATTGTGCTTTCACGTCCATCACTGTCGCGGGCGGTTATTGCAAAGTGACTGCCGCCTATCTGCGAGGCATCAGGCTTCCACGTAATCACGCCTGTTTTGCTGTCCAGTGACGCCCCTCTTGGAAGTGTCTGCGCCACGTATTCTATCGTTGGTGCGTTTTCCGTTATCGGGCTGTGAGCCGTTACCTTGACGCTTACCGAGCTTCCCGCCGAGGTTGTGATATTGTCATTTATCTCATCGAATTCCGGCAAGGACTCATCAACAAACGATGTCGGGATGGAGAACGCCTGTTCTTGCCTGATGTTGTAAATATACCCTTTATCAATGTTTTCAGGATCCTTATGTCCTCGGATAGGTGATATCGTCCCGATATCAAGGCGAATCTTTCCGGGTTCAATTTCTTCTGCGCCCTCAATACGGTAAACGCCGTTCTGAACTCCGTCGTTATTGATATAAATATGTCTTCCCACAAGGTCAGAAACATTCTCACACACCATATTGACATCAATATAATTCTCAAATGACAGCTCGTTTGTGAAGGCGTCAACCGTTCCTGTATATGCCACCGGCTTATCTGTCGCCGAACCTATGATATCACCATCGTTTACATATCTGTAAATCACCGCGCCGTCTGAATTCACGCTGTAAACTCCGACAAAACCACGGAAATCAAACAAGTCTGCAACACGGTAGGTTTTTGTGTTGTCCGTTGCGTAGACGATATAGTCTGTGCGTCCGTTTGTGTGCGTTACCCGGACTGCGCGTACCATTTCTCCGTTCTGAACCTCACCCGTTACCTCAACCGGTTCAATACCTTGTATGTATCTGTCATTCTTATACGGTTCAATAACAGTTGTAAACATACTGTCAAGGTTTTCCCCTTCGCGCTGAACGAGGACGTATTCAAGCATTTCCGGCATAGCTGCATTAGCAGTTTTCACCGGAACCATACCGCCGACGATTGCAACCTCATCAGGAACAAAATCGTTCATCTGCGTCATACGTAGGCGAAGCCCCTTGCTGTCCTTTATCGCTTTGCGGTAATCACGGATTTCAAAATCAACAGCAAAGTTCTTTTCCGGTGCCTTATCCTGACGAACCTTTCGCATCCATGTGTAGCCGCGCGGATACGTTGTATTGTCATTTCCGCCGGGATCCGAGCCGTATGCCACATCATCTCCCGAACGGACTGCAGCATATGTTGTCTCGCTATTCTCCTGCGCAACCATTTCAAGACCTTCGGCAGGCGTTGCATTTTCAGACTGCGCATGGAAGCTATATGTATGCTTATTTCCGCCGGTTACGCGGAAGAAATCAACACCGTAAGAGACTTCATCGCTTGCTTCAATCATTACAACCGTACGGCGATAATTTTCGGTGTTGTTATACGCACCGTTGCCATCGATATCCATAATCTTAACCTTTCCGGCATCATCAAAATGGAGCGGAGTTCCGAAAAAGCTATTTGTATCCTGATTCCTTTCATCAACAAGAACAGTGTTATGCGAAACCGTTGCGCTTACCCACTGACTTCGGTTAGGATCAGAACCTGTATTCTCCGGATATGCCATTTCCGGCGCAAGGTTAAGTCCGTAAGCCTCAACACCGAGATTTAAGGTGTCACGGTGTCCGTGGCTTGTTCCTGCACCGCCGAAATACATCCAGAAATCACGCAGAGTGTTCTTCGCTGTTGCCGAGGTATCGGCAAGATAGTTTCTTCCTGCGCGCAAAGTTGCAAAACCGAAACCGGTCATCATATCGCTTTCCTGCTCAGAAGGAGATGAAATAAACGAAATAATTTCTTCTTCGGCGCGTTCCGGATTTTCGTCAAAAATACCATAGTGCAGTCCGTCTACATTATACTGGTTGCGAATGTATACATATTTAGCAAGATCGTATCCAATAGCAGTGTCCTTAAGGTACATAAATCCGCGAAGTGCAGTAGCAGCATTACCGTGGAAGCCTATTCCCGCAACAGCACCTGCATCGCCTATCTGTGTATGATGTGTGTCAACACTGACGGCCCTTGTCGGCGCACGGAACATCTGCGCAAACTTCGGATGTGCAAATGGGTTGTAATTATTCTTCCCTTTATACAAGGCAAGGGTCTCTGCCATTGTGAGAAGTCTGTCACTCCAGATAACATTGTAATAAGGTGAGCCTTCATCTCCGTAACCATCGCGATCAACTACATCTACAAGCTGAGATTCAAGATTACCGCCCGAAACACTGCCACCGGTCTGAAGATCACCTGTCCGATAAATCCATTCAATCATTTCCTGGCTTTCCGGCTCGTTGTCAAGCACAACTGCCGCTATCGCAAGCGCATTTTGTTGCTGACCGTAGTTACCGTAAATTCTTCCGTCTTTTGACATAGTAAACGTATGACGAAGTATTCCCTTTGCCCAGTTTTCCCATATCTGCTTCGAACTCGTTTTTTCGTTTTCAAGCCCCATTTCCTTTGCTTTTATAGAGAGAAAATCAATTACATCAGAATCATCGAGCATCGGGTAAAATGCATCTGCTCCAAGCGCAAAAGTGGCGGCGATATCACAGTCGTTAATACGCCCCTGAATGCTTCCGTATCCGCTTCCGCCATGCGTGTTCCAAAACGTTCCTCTGTACGGATAAATATCAAAGGATTCATAGACATCGGCAATCCTGTCAAGGAGGATTGCACCGGTGCGGCCGTATTTCTCATCATCCGTATATACATATGCAAGCGTAAGATCTTCAATATATCCCTTCAGGGCACTCCACGCTTTATAGTTATATAATCCGACATATCCGTGGCGTTCCTTCACTCCATTGCTATAGACTCTCTGCTCTCCGTTTTTATCTAGCGGAACATAACCCATGCTGTCATCTACGCCCCAGAGCTTTCCGTCAACCCATACCTTCTGCAAAGGATCAAGGTTGTAGCTTTCGGAATTCGGGTTATACAATTCCGGGTAAAGATCGTTCTTAAGATATCCGTAGCCCTTCTCGGCATATCCGCTTGCCTCGTACTCCTCGGCAAAAAGCTCTTTGTGCTTTTCATATGCGCGGTCAAGGTCAAAATATCCCTGCGCATCAAGACCAAGCTTGAGAAACGACTCAAAATCATTACTCGGGAAAATTCGTTTGCAATCCGGGCACTGTACCTTCCACGGACGGGTGAAATTATCCGCTGTCCATCCGCCTGTACCGTTTGCGCCGTATTTCCCGACTATATTTTCCCCGCAGTAGCGGCAGAAGTTATACATAGGATCGTCTTTCGCGCCTATCTGACGTCCACGCGGAACACCTTCGCCTATAATGCCGTTATAAAGCATATCAAGGTTTTCAACAACCCTGTCGGCAGAATCAATAACGCTTTCGGCTTCATCCTTTGCCCAATCGTATTTACTTATGTTTTCTTTTGCATTTTCACGGCGGTCATATGTGTAATACGTCGGTTCTCTCTTTCCGCTGTCAGAGATTACAGAAACGGAAGTGATTGTGTTAAGCAACTCTCCTCTGAATTGTGCACTTACCGAAACATCAACGGCACCTTCTGTAAGACCTGTTATGAAACCGTCAGCAACTTCAACAACGCTGTCGGCAGATAAAGTGTGAGAAATAGTATCCACCGGAATTGCAACGAGATTTCCGCTGTTCATTATTGCATACCACTGCAATTTTGCCTTTTCGCCGATATAAAGCTTCTCGGGGATTTTCAGAACGGTTTCCCGTACACCGGTGTCGTCGACTACATTGAACACAACCGTTTCTGTAATTGCGTTCATGCCATCATCAACCGTAACTTCAACTCCGACCTCGCCGTCACCAAAAGCAAAAACCTTTCCGTTTTCATCAACAGTCGCAGTCTGAATATCAAGCGATTTATACGTTACCTCACATTCATCCTCTTTTAAAACTGAGCCGTCAAGGCGCACGGGTGATACGCTTATCTGTGCATAATCCTCAAAACCGAGCGTGGTAACATCTGCCGTTGCATTAACCCGTCGTACGCTGTTTTCGCCGTTGAGGATGAATTTTCTCGGGGTAAGGTAACTGCTGACGTTTCCGCTGTTGAGCTTAAATACAAGAAGATACTCTCCTTCTTCATATAAATTCAAATTGCCAAGCTCTACATTGCGTTCCGTGAATGAAGAAACGCTTTTGTCTCTGTAACTTACGGTTCCCAGAAGATTTTCATTTGTAAGCGCCGCATTAATATCCGGCGTGCTTTTGGGAATCAGATATATCTTGCTTGCACCCGCAGATGAGTGGTATACAGAATAGTTAAGCGATGCTGTATATTTTCCTTTCTTCGGAACCTTCAGCGTAAGTGCCACCCATTTTCCGCCTTCCGGCATGGATATACGCAGTCTTGCGCTTGCGCCATCCCCACCGTAAACATAAAATCCGGTAGGCGCAAACTTCCAGTCGTTTTCCGGTCCGATACCAAAATACTCCCAATTTCCATCTCCATCCGTGCCTGTATATTTATAGGTGATGTTTCTTACATCTCCATCCTTCGTGGAGTCTTCATTCGGATTGACGGCAACGCCCCACTCCGGACTTATTTTTGTGAAATCGTATTGCTCATAAACTCCTGCACAATCCATTTCGAATTCTGTTATATTAAGGCTCTGCGTCAGCACCCTCGCACTCTCTCCTGAGCCTACTGTTGCCGTAACCGTGACCGTGCCGAGTTCTTTTGGGGATATAACACCCGTTGTGGCATCTATCTCAGCACCTTCGGCCGGAGCTATGGAATAAACAACGTCATTTCCCTCATATGGCATAAAGCTTCCGTCTGACATAACCGTTTCCACGCTTGCGCAAAAATTCTCAATGCACAAGGACAATCCCATAGATGCAGTGCCATCACCGCCGTCAAGGATAAAGTTACCTGCAAAAGCGTTGCTTCCATCCGTATGCTTATATACAAGATAATACTCGCCAACGTTAAGCTTCTCTGTCGGGAAAGCTTGGATATAGGAATCCGACCATGTAACTTTCTCCATAGCAGTAGTGTTTTTTACTGTACCGAGGAGATTCTCCGATGTCATTCCGGCTTCTATTGCGACTTTTTCTTTTTCAGAATTGTCGGTTGCTTCAATAAGATAAACCTCAAACGCTTCATCTTTCTTGTATTTTCCGTAACGTACCTTCGGGATGTAATCGCCACCCTTAGGTACATTTATCTTTATCGCGAACCATGTTTTGTTCAAAAGCTGAACGCCGTTACCTGAACGCCATTTGAAATTCGCACTTATGGTTTCGTCTCCCGCGGAGTTTGCGGCATACTGCCAGAAGTTATGTGTTTTGTCATATGTAAGGGATTCAAACAGCAGAGATGTATCTCCCCATTTACCCATATAACTTCCGATATCATAAATAACCTTTATTCCGGACTCAGTCGGCTCTCCTACCGTGATTTCTGTGCTGAGAATATTTGCACCGGGATAATTTGCGCACGTCGCAGATACGGTAGCCTTTCCCGTTCCCACTGCAGTTACAGCGCCGGTTTCTTTATCTACCGTAAGAACATCCGTATCAGAGCTTGTGTAGGTGAACTTCGCATCTGTCACCTTTTCGTGAGTGATGCTGTCGCTGAGCACAGCGGAAACAGAAGTTTTCTTTCCAACTGTAAGCTTCTTCTTTTCCGCATTTACAACGCCTGTATAAACAGAATTGTAGGTTTCATAAGCATTGTTATTTTCATCCACCGTATAAATGGTGAAATCGCCGAAAGCCGTGTTACTTCCGGTTGAATAGTAGTAAAATCCGAGATAATATTCCCCTGCCTCGAGATATACTCCCTTAGCTCCCGATTCGGCGATATGGGCATTCCCGGAAGCATCAGACCACTCATTATCTTTCGTTCCGTTACGGCAATCGGGACTGCAATAAAGTTTATTTTTGATGTTATTCCAGACAGAAGCATCAAACGATGAATAATCCGTGGTTTTTGGCAGAACAATCACCCTTGCTCTGCCGCCCGTTTCTTTGAACTTTGCGTACTTTGCTTCCGCTCTATACGTTCCGCTTACCGGAATGTTGATTTTTACGACAAACCAGTTCCCCGCACCTATGAGCTGAATACCGTCCGGTCCACGCCACTTTATATTATCACCTGTGGTTGTTGCGCCGTAAGAATTTCCGACATATTCCCAGAGTCCACCGGTTTTCTCGTATGTCAATGACGAAAACGGAACACTCTCCGTTGTACTATATGCCGGCATATGCTCTCCGATATTGTATACTATCTTCAAACCCGTAGCATCAGCTTCACCCGCAAATGTTGCGGGAACAAGCGACAATATAATGCATAGAGCCACTATCAGCGCTGTAATTCTCTTCATCCTTTTTCTCCTTCCTGAAACTCGCTTTCTTTACAATTGCGGGCAGACAAAACGTCCGCCCGCAAGTCTTTTCATCTATTACTGTGCATCTATATCGTCATAGATAACTCTGTAGTCACTGCCATCCTTATAGATGAGATATCCGCGGACATTGTCGCTGTATTTTGCCGCCATCTGACCGTGAGAAAGCTTTCTCTGTGACGTGAATTTCTTCTTGCAGGAGTCAACCGACGGAGTTCCATCGGTGCTATCACCAAACACAAGACCAACCTCAACGATTTCATAATCCGCTGCGTCGTATTCAATCATATACGCGCCGTCTACCTTATCATTATCAAGAATGATAATCGGAAGCTTTTTCCCAGCCGGCAGAGCTTCGTTTGACTGTTCAATCGTTGTATCTTCCCAGAGATAATATGTGTAATCCTTATTATAGCTTACCACTTTTCCGTCGCGTTTCCAACAGGTAAATCCTTCCGTTGCAACCGGCGTGATTGCGCTGTCAAATGCAGTTAACGAATCATTGGTGCCATTGACTTTTACTGTTCCTGCATTTGCCTTTGCGGTATGCTTTGCAACCGCGCGTGTGCGCTTTGTTACCTCAGAAAGAACAAGTGGCATGTTCTCCCCAATAAACCAGTTGCCCGCCGTGAAGGTAAAGCCGGGGATTACACCCGGAGTTGGAGATGCAACGTCCGGCGCAAGCGTGCTTATGTAGTCGCCGTTCTGGTTGTAGTATTCAACAACCTTTTCTTCTTCCGCGGTGTCTGCGGCGTATACTGCTGTGAGATATGTGTTTGTATAGAGCGTTGTTGTGAACGGGTTTTCGGTGCTGATGTAGGAATTTTCAACATTATTGCTTCCGCGCTTCCAGCCGATGAAGGTGTAATTCGTAAGCGGATTCGCAGTAAGCGTTACTTCTGTTCCGCGTGCTACGCTTTCTACTGTTTTGTCATAGGTGATTCCTTCTACAGTTACTGTTGCCGCACTCTCGCTCGGTGCAACGGAGAAAGATACATTGTTATCTGTTGCAGGCGGTGCGCTTACGGTTACGTCCACACCAATAACATTTCCTCCCGCGTAACCGGCAGCGGTTGCAGAAATAGTTGCCGTTCCGGGGCCAACTGCGATGACTGTGCCGTCTGCAACAACCTTTGCAACAGCTTCATTCGAGCTTGTGTAGGTGAAATTTGTTATCGCCGCGTGTCCCATACTTTCGGTAAGCGTTGCGGAAGCTTTTGTTGTTTCACCAACAGTAAGTGTGTTGTCCACTACATCTGCAATACCCATATACGCTGACTCGTAGCGTGCATATTCAGTACCTGCAGAATCAACCACTGTGTAGAGTGTGAAATCACCTACTGCTACACGGCTACCATCACTGTTGTGGTAGTAATAAAGATAATATTCACCGGATTCATAGTATTTTGCTTTTTGATTAGAAGTTGCAACATATGCATTGCCTGAATCGTTAATCCACGAAATATCCGAAGAACCGGAGCGACAATCAAGTGTACAGATGAGTCCGGTTTTTGTAGCCCCGTATGTGCTCAAATCTGTTTCAGGCGGAACAACGCTCACCCATGCTCTTCCTCCGTTTTTCTCAAACTTGGCGTGCTTTACTTCTCCCTTGTACCATCCACTTACAGGAATCTGAATTTTCATCGCAAACCAGGCCCCCACTCCACCAAACTGTATTCCGTTCGGTCCACGCCACTTTATATAATTGTTAATAGTTTCTGTACTGTAAGAATTATCTGCATATTCCCAATATCCTCCGGTTTTATCATATGTCAATGACGAAAATAAGACGTTCTCCGTGGTGCTGTATTCCGGCATATGCTCGCCTATGTTATACACAATCTTTACGCCCGTTGTTTGCGCTGCTTCAGCAGCTTCGGCAAACGTTGCCGGAATGAGGCTTATGACCATTCCGATCATGAGTAATAACGCTATAACTTTTTTCATAAATTAACACACTCCCATTTTTGTTTTAAAAGCAAGTTTATTATATATCAAACCGCTCGGAGGTGTCTATGGAAGTTTTGTTTCAATTTTAGCACAAATCGCTCCTCAGTTTTTTCTTGACCTTAGTGAAAAACGGTGCTATACTGTTGTCATAAAAAGACGGAAAGAAGGCTGAAATATGAAAAAGAAGGACAGTTCAAACCGTGTTTCCTCTGAATTCTTAAGCCTCAACAGCTGCGGAAAACAAAAATTTCATAATGCACAAAATCATATTGTCCGCGAAAACGGAAGAATGGACTATCACATTCTTTATATTGCCGAAGGCTCCTGCCATGTCACAAGGCACGGCAAAACAGAAAAGCTTTCCGCAGGCAACATAGTTTTTTTCAAGCCTTTTGAATATCAGGAATATCTGATGCTGCCCGATGATAAACCGGTTTCGTACTATATCCATTATTCCGGCACCGGCTGCGAGCATATTCTGAAGCTTCTTGATCTGTATGACGATGAGACATTATATCTTGGAAAAAACATATACTTTGAAGAAGCATTCACTCGGCTTTTGCGCGAATATGTCTTAAAGCGCCGTGGATACAAAAGCTTTTGCAGTGCATATCTGCTTGAGGTGCTTTCCGTGATTTCGCGCTATGCCAAAGCGGACAGAAGCGAAATCTCAAGACAGAATGAGCAAATTGTGGAAGCTGCGTTGCGCACAATTTTTGACAATCCTAAAACGATATCTGTAAAGCAGCTTGCAGACGATGCACACCTGAGCATAGGATATTTTTGCAAAGTCTTCAAAAAAAGCACAAAAATGTCTCCTCAGCAATATATCAACTCCCTAAAGCTTCAAAAAGCAAAGGATTTACTTTTGCAAACAGACTTTCCTATCTGGAAGATTGCCGAGGACTCAGGATATCCCGACCAGAACTATTTTTCAAGGCACTTTAAAAAGGAAACGGGCATATCTCCGAGTGAATTCAGAAAGTGAAATTTAAAACCGTGATTTAAAAAGCCGACTGACTTTTTAAATCACGGTTAGTTTTTCTTATAACAGTGCAGATGCAAAGGTGAAATATATAAGAAGCGATATTGCATCTACAATGGTTGTGATGAACGGGCTTGCCATTACCGCGGGGTCAAAGCCTATTTTCTTTGACAAAATCGGAAGCGAGCATCCCACAAGCTTTGCGGTAAACACCGTCACCGCAAGCGCAAGGCTTACCACAAGCGCGACGGCAACGCCCACACGGTCAAACGTTATAAGCTTTATGAAATTGGCAGCGGCAAGCGTTACGCCGCTCATAACAGAAACGCGGATTTCCTTCCACAGGACGCGGAAAATATCCGAAAACTCAATTTCGTCAAGTGACAGTCCGCGTATAACAGCAACGGATGCCTGACTTCCGGAGTTTCCTCCCGTACCCATAAGCATCGGTATATATGCCGCAAGCACGCTCGTTGCTGCAAGGGCATTTTCAAAATGCGTTATTATTATTCCGGTAAAGGTTGACGAAAGCATAAGGAGCAAAAGCCACGGAACACGCGCCTTCCAAAGCTCAAATGCAGATGTCTTTAAGTACGGCTTATCCGTCGGCGTGATAGCCGCCATTTTTTCGATATCTTCTGTTGCCTCTTCACGGATAACGTCGATAGCATCGTCGACCGTTACTATTCCGACAAGACGGTTTTCGCGGTCAACAACCGGAAGTGCGAGAAAGTCGTATTTTGCAAAATTGTTTGCAACGTCTTCTCTGTCATCCGTCGTATGAACGGAGATTACGTTTTCTTCCATTATGTCACGGATAAGCGCGTCATCATCCGCCATAAGAAGGCTGCGCACGGTGACAATACCGATAAGCTTTCTGTCCTTTTCGGTAACGTAGCAGGTATAAACGGTTTCTTTGTCAACTCCGGAGCGGCGGATATTCTTTATCGCCTCGCTCACCTTAAGATCCGGCTTGAAGCTGACGTATTCCATCGTCATGATGCTTCCCGCGCTGTCATCGGGGTATTTTAAGATTTCGTTTATCATTTTGCGCATATCCGGGTCCGCCTGACGCAAAATACGCTTGACTACGTTTGCCGGCATTTCCTCAATGATATCAACGGCATCATCAACGTACAATTCATCGACAACCTCTTTAAGCTCGCTGTCTGAAAAACCGCGAATAAGGCTTTCCTGCAAGTCTGCGTCCATCTCAACAAAGGTTTCCGCCGCAAGCTCTTTTGAAAGAAGTCTGAAAAGGAGCGGCATCCGCTCACGCGGCATATCGTCGAGCAGTGCAGCAATATCCGCGGGTGCCATGGTATCGAGCACATCACGCAGTGTTGCAAATTTGCGCTCATCAAGTAGCGCTGTTATCATTTTTTCAATTGTTACGGTGGTCTCTCCCATAATCCTTTCCTCCTTTTATAAATTAATCAGGAAGTAAAGGCACAAGCAAAATAGCGGGAGAAGTATAAAAAATTACAAGTTAAAACAACGGACGTACGACAGTCCGCAATATACTTCGCCCTTTGGATGTGCTTCTACTACTACCGCCTGCGTCCATTATTTTCACCTGCCTTTATTATTGATATGATTTTGTTTTTATATCCTATAAAATGATACACCTACAAAAAAGGTTTGTCAAACATTTTTTTATCTGACAAACCTTCGTTTTTTATTTACTTAATTGAATTAAGAATTTCAAGCGACGTGCCGATAAGCTTTTCCGCCGTTCCTGCAACGTATCTTGCGGTGAGAACCTCATATCCGCCCTCATCGTATGCAGACTGCACGGGGTAATATCCCTCGTATCCGTTTGCACAGCAAGCGGGCATTGTAAGTGTGAACGGAGACTTTTCCTTTATCGCCATTCCTACCTCACAGAACGGCTCACCCGGCAAACCGGCAAAAACCATATCACCTACCGCGAGTGCAGTCACAATGAGATCATGAGTATCGGGAAGAGAATTCATTCCGGCAACAGCCACTGCTTTTGCAAGCATTTCCCACTTTGTCTCTCCGCCAAGCTCCTGAAGCACTTTTTCCTTGCCAACCTCGCGGTAACGTTTTGCAAGTTCAAGCGCCGCGGGAACTTCTTCCGGCTTTCCCTTATTATGCGAAACGGTGATTACCTTTTTTCCAAACCGGATTTTATCACCCGGCACTTCCTTTGCAAGCTCATAATTCGATAATACGGACATTACAATCTTTTTGCCCATATATTTTGTGCGCTCGTATCCCCACACATAATCCTCGCGCTCCACAAACACATTATTTCCTCCGAGATTTCCCTCTGTTCCGTTTATGTACATACAGAGAGAATCCGGAATATTTTTCTCATAAATATCGCGCCCGAACTTCGGATAGTCTGCCGAAAGCTGCTCGCCGCCGATTGTGTCGGCATGCACCTGGAAATTGACAATACCTATTTCCTTTTTGCCCTCCCGCTTTATGATAAGAAGCTGTGACTGCTCATCCGGAACACCAAGTGCGTGGTCTGTTTCCGGGTTCATATATCCCGGATTTGTGCGTACACTTCCGTCCTTCATGCGGAAGCGGCGGATGTGTGCCACATCATCTGCCTCGCCGCGGGTGTACAAAAGCTTTGCGAGAGCTAAATCCGAAAAAGCCATGACGGCAGTATCTGCAATTCTCCTTATAAGCCAATCGCCATATCCCGGATTCGGAAAAGTTTCTTTTGTTACTCCCGTTGCTGCAACAGAGGGACCGGTATGCGTGTGCGTACACGAAATAAACACGCCGTCAATCTCCGTATCAATCGCTTTTGCGACTGCCGGGCGAAGAAGCGACATAAACTCCATATTCATTCCGATAACATCAACGCTTATAACAACAGCGCGCTTCTCACCGTCATCAAATGCAACTGCTGTTGCAAGGAGCGGATCAATAACCCCCTTTGCATTCCGCTTCTCATAATATCCTTCAATGGAAATCCCGAGCGGTGGGGTTATATCACATCTTGCAAAACCTGCTTTTAACACAAAGATACACCTCTTTTAATATTATCAAGACAAGTATACTCTCCCGTTTTGTACCGGTCAATACAAAATCGGGCAAATCAGGCAAATCAGGCAAAAATTATGCCTGATTTTGTATATATACTACCATATGTTTTCGCAAAA
>JAZLCV010000179.1:0-10016 GCA_045614365.1 Eubacteriales bacterium
CCGACAATACCTGTGTTGCGCGCTATTGCAAGCTCTGATGCGAAGTAGTCACTTGCATTAACGTCTGCAAAGTTTTCCTCGCTGTCGCTTTCAAGCTTAAACGCACGGACAAGAAGAAGTGCAAAGTCTGCACGGGTGATGTTGTTTGAGGGAGAGAACGTGCTTGCGGTCGTGCCCTTTATTATTCCATCTGCCGCAAGCTCGTTTATTGCGTTCTCTGCCCAAGCGTGGTTGCCAAGGTCTGTGAAGCCTTTCTCACCGGAAGCAATGTCACCTGAGGTCGTTTCGTTACCACCATCAGTTTCCGGCTTATCGGTGGAAGCATTATCGTCGGTTTCCGGTTTATCAGCGTCATCGGAGCCGCCTCCTCCGCCACCGCCTCCGCCACCGCCTCCTTCGGACGGTGTGGTAGTATCATCGGTACTTCCGGAATTTTCGGTTGACTGATTATCATCTGCCGACGGCTTACTTGTCGTCGAGCCGTAGACCGTTACCGTAAAGTGAACGGTTGTTTCCGTGATTCCATCGGTTACAGTTACTGCAAAGTGGTTATCCCCAACCTGCGAGCTATCCGTCTTCCATGTAATAGTCATAGCATCGGCGTTCACGCTTGCTCCTCGCGGAAGTGTTGTTCCAACAGCCGAAAGTTTTCTTGCCGCAGGGCTGTATGCGCTTATCGGAATTGTTATGCTACTTCCTGCCGAGGTGGTGTAATTCTGAGGCTGCTCAACAATCGGTGCGCTGTCATAAATACTTGAGACCGGAATCCTGAGCGTTTGTCCCTCGGTAATATTATAAACATATCCGAGAGCAGGGTTATTTGCGTTGACATAGCTTCTGATCACAGAAACATCACCTATATCAAGCTTAATATTTCCATTTTCGACAGATGCAGACTCGATTCTGTATGCACCGTTCTGAACTCCATCGTTTTCGACATATACAAACTTACCCGCAAGAGCTTCGACATCAGTCTCCATATCGGGTTTGTAAACAATATAGTTCTGACTTGAAAGCTCTTCCGTAAAGTTTTGAACTTTACCCGTATACGCCGCAATGCTGTTCTGAGCCTCAGTACCGGCGAGACCAAGCACTTCGCCGTCGTTGAGATACGAATGGATGATATTCCCCTCGTTATCAAGAGAAATTACACCGGCAAAGCCACGGAAGTTTATCTTATCATCTATAACATAATCAACCGAATTGTTGGTTGAATACATGATGTAATCAACTCTTCCGTTCTTAAGAGTTACCTTTACTGCACTGTAAGCATCAAGAACTCCGGGCTTTGAATCCTCCTCGCGAACCATCGGAACCTTCTCGATTGTTTCGATATACTTGTTGGTTACATCGTACGGTTCAAAGACAGTTGTGAATACCGTGTCAAGATTTGTTCCGCGATTTCTGATAAGCATATATTCAAGGTTACCTGCATGAGCATTACTCTTATTCTGCGGTGGCAGTGCCTTCGCAAAGGATACTTCAGAAACAGGGCTGTCATTGAGCATCGTGAGTCTCAGGCGGACATCACGCTTCTTATCCATAACCTTCTTCCAGTCTTTCACGTTGAATTCAACAGTGAAATCCTTGTCGACGGATTGATAAGTACGTACATCACGAAGCCATGTATAGCCTTTCGGATAAGTCTCGGAACCGACACCGCCCGGATCCGGACCGTACATTACATCAGCCCCTGCATATGTACCGTAAAGGTTTCCTGCATCATCGGTATACATCGGCTGTGTATACATATCGCTGAGTCCGCAAATTGCCGTGTGTTCATCAGACTGGCTGTGGAAGCTGTAAAGGTGATCATTTCCGCCCTTGATATGGAAGAAGTCAACACCGTATGAAATTTCATCGTCTACCTCAACCATAACTACAGATCTTCTGTATTCCTCAGTATCTGAATAAACATCAGCGCTTATATCCATAAGCTTTACCTTGCCGGAATCATCAAAATGTATGGGGGTCTGCGTTACACTGCGTGTCTCCTGCTCTTTCTCGTCAACAATAACCGTGTTGTGCGAAAGCGTTGTACTTACCCACTGTACTCGGTTTGGCTGCTGCCCTGTTTGTTCCGGATATCCGATATCGGGAGCTATGTTAAGCCCAAATGCATCCATAAAGAGGTTGAGCGTATCGCGGTGACCGTGCAGATTTGTTTTTCCGAAATAGATAGCAAAGTCACGGTGCGTGTTGTTATAGCTTGACACTCCTGCAGACTCATACTCTCTGCCTGCGCGAAGTGCAGCAAACCCGTATCCTGCGAGCATATCACTATCAAGCCTGAGCTTGCCGTAAGTCTCAATGACCTCCTCGACATCTTTTGTTATTTGTTCGGGATCTTCATCAAGAATGGTGCCGCGAACCTCAAATCCGCGGGTTTCCTTCAAAAACCAAAGAGCCTGAGCAAGAAGCGGATCCTTCGTTTTCTTATACGCAAGCAGAATATCATCCTCTATAACCGCTATGCCTGTTCCGCCAATTGCGCCTGTATCGCCGGTGTGCGTTGTATAATAGCCGCCAAGCAACAGACGAATCTGAGCCGCAAACATCTTTGTAAACTTAGCGTTTTCATAAAGGTCAGCTTGAGGATAAAGCTTAAAGTCTTTCACAAGCTCCGCAACGCCAAGGAAGTGGGTAATCCATTCTCTGTTATATCCCGGAGCATTTTCCTTTCCGCTACCATCTCTGTCAACATCAGCTATGAGTGCGCCCTCAAACATACCGCCGGAAACCGGTGTTGTTCTCGGAATCTTACCGGAGTTTATTCCTGATGTTCCGGAACTCGGTCCCGGAGCATATATCCAATCGATTATCTCGCCGGATTCCGGCATCCTGTTCAGAGCAACAGCGGCAGCTGCAAGCGATTTCTGATGCATTCCGAAGTTACCCCAATGTTCGCCGTATTTCGTTCTCTCAAACACTTCGAGCAGAAGGTTATCTTCGACATTCTTTCTCACTGCACCCGGGCTGTCTTTGAGGTTTACCGGAATAAGCTCGCCGCCCTCATCATAAATCCAGTTTCCAAATTCATCCTTTTCATACTGCGGCGATCTTGCCGACAAATATTCAACCACTGCAGGGTCATTGTAAATCGGCTTGAATGCATCGTATGCCAACGCAAAGTCATACGTCATAAACGTACTCCAGATCGGGTCAACAATTGTGCCGTAGTAGTCATCACCACGCCATGTATGCCACCGGAACCAATCATAACCGGGGAAGAAATCCGCAACTCTGTCAAGAAGAATCGCGCCTGCTCTTCCGTATTTCGCTTCACCTGTGTATACGAAAGCTTTAGCAAGAGTGTTTATCGCAGCTCTGATTTCCTCGGTTCCTGCATACCACAAACCGTTATGAATGAAATACGCAACATAGGTATACTGTACAGGGCCTCTATTTGCATTGTCTGTGTACCATGCATAGCCGGCGTTGTCATAATATTTCGGATCGTAGCCCGGAACCTTTGTTACGTCTCCGCCCTCGCCTGCAATTTCTTTTGCTTTTTCGAGAGAAACGTAAGGCTGCTTATATCCGAAACCGTCATCAACGCCCCATCCCGTGATACCGAGTTCTTTATCCATATCTGCATAAAGGTCATTGGTGAGGTAGCCGCCCTTGACATTATATCCGTAGTGTTCTTTCCACTCCTTACTGTCACGCGCCTCGTTCCATGCAGCGAGTTCTTCTGTCCACTCGTTTGTCCCCGGTGTTGTAGTCGGATAACTCGGGAATTTGCCGATGTGCGAGCATGCCTCTCCTGCCTTTACATCCGCACAGACGAACTTTTCGTGGTGCTTCTGAAGAGCCCTGTCGATTAAGAAGGTTCCGTCGTCAGCAAGACCAAGCTTATAGAAAGAGCCAAAGTCGTTTGACGGGAAAAGGCGCTTGCAGTCAGGACACTGAACCTTCCACGGCCGGTTTATTGGATCCGTCAACCACACGCTGTTATACTTTGTTCCGATATCAGCCTTGCAGTAGCGGCAGAAGTTCTTTACGGGGTCATACTTATGTCCGATATGGTAGAAACGCGGCAGCCCCTCTGATATTACGAGATTATAAAGAGCGTCAAGATTCTCAACATATTTGTCCGCTTCAGACTTAGCAGCCTTTACCTCATCGCGTGCCCATGAATATAGCGACGCATTTTTCTTTGCATTTTCACGCTCTTCCACTGTGTATATCTGCGGATCAACGATTGCGTCCCATACAACCTCAAGCGCAAGCGGCTCAATTTCAATACCTTCTGCCGCACCGTTCTTATAGTCAGCGCTGACCGTTGCTGAAATTACAGCCGTTCCGATGCCGATACCGTAAACACTTCCATTCTCTGAAAGCTCAACGTATTCAGAGCCTTCAACAAGCTCCCACGTAATGAACTCATCCGGAACCGACAGTATATTCCCGCTGTTCATCGTTGCGGTTACGGCAAGCTTTGTGCCGCCATAAACATAGACAGATGCGGGAGAAGTTATTGTGATTCCGTTTTCTACGATGCCTGAATTGTCTGAAACCGAAACAGTATATTCTGCTTTCTTCGTTATACCGCCATATGTAACCGTTGCAGTTATCACGACATTACCTTCACTGATACCGGTAATTACGCCGTCTTCATCAACTGTTGCAATGTCGGGATTTTCGGATTTATATGCAATTCCGGTTATTTCACCGTCTGCATATTCTATTTCCTCACCTTTAACGCTCTTAAGCTTAATGGATGTGTTGGTTTTATCACCAAGAGTTATAATATTATTTCCGCTATCCGTCACAATTTCAGCACTGCCTAAAGCGTTTTCGTCTGCAAATGTAAACGAATTCACATACGCAGCATCACCGCCTGCGCCCGCCTCACCGCTCTCGCTTACGCGATACACGACGAGATGCTCGCCTTCCGTGATTTCTTTTGTGCCGAAGGACTTTATTGCGCCCGCCTCATTTTCAGTTGCAGAATAGAAATCAGCCGTTCCCACATAATACTCGCTCGTCGGAACTGCATATGTGAGGATATTTGATTCAAATTCCTGCGTTGCAGGCATAACGTAAAGATCAAGCGCCGCATTTCTCCATCGGCATCTGAACATATCGCCCTCTGCGAGGTATGTGCTCGTTTTGGGGAATTTAACCTTGAAAGCCACATATGAATTATAGAGATTTGCTCCGCCTGCCCAGACAATCTGTGCAGCTGTTCCCTTGCCGTTAAGCATTATTTCAGGATATGTGGGATGCGCGTTTGCGATACTATGGAATATCCACGGACGGAAATCTGTATATGCTTTTATATCATTTACCTTATCATAGTTGTCAGCAGGGTATGCGCCTTTTTTGAAGTTAATTTCAACAACCGATGAAGACGGTACATCCTCACTGTAAACAACCACCTTTTCGGGAACGCTTTCAATGATATTTCCGCGAATGTTGATTTTTGCCTTTACTTCAAACGTTCCGGCTGCTGTCGTGCGGACAGTCTTTCCACTTCCCGTTACAACCGCAACGCCATCTTCTGACTGATTAATAACCTCAAGGCTTTCAATTACTCCACCGGGTAAAACCTTTCTGTCTGCAAGCTCATAACCGCTTGTGAAGAGAAGCTCTTCACCAATCATAGCCTTGTTGTTCGTGTACAGATATGTCTTGATAATTTTACTGTTGTTGTCAACTGTAAGCTCAGTTTCGCAATGGCTTATCGTTCCGTTCTGGATTATGCAGGTCTTAAGTGTGCCCACACCCTCCGAAAGACCGATAATTTCACCGGTTTCGGCATTATATTCAAGAATATCTTTATCCTCTTCCGCAATCTCATAGATAAACTCGGCACCGGTAAAATCAACTGTACCACCATCTGCAAGCTGTCCCGTTACAGACTTGACGGTTACCGCCTCGCCTACACCGATTGTATTCTCCGAAAGATTTGCACATGCCAGAATTTCTCTCGGCTCACCGACAAGGTGTATTCCGCGGAGCACAATATATTCCTGTTTGGTATTTATTCTGCTGTAGCATCCCTTGACTATCATAAGATATTCTGCATATCCCTTTGAATAATCAAGCTCATCTGATGCAACAAACTGCCCCGCAAACGCGCGCCAGCCCACACCGCCACTCGTGCCATACAAATCCGCGTCCGCCACGAGGTTCTTCGGAACGCAATATGAACCAATGCTCTGCGTTATACTTGAGAACGTCATATCCGAAGAATATGGAAGCATATAAAGCTCAACGCGACCTGCGCTTGTATACTCACGGCCTCTTACGTCAACATTGTATTTACCGGGTGCCGGAACCTTTACCTTATATGCAATCCAGTCTCCATTATATCCTGAGAGATCTGTCCATGCACCGCTTGTTCCGAGATATGTACCCGATGAGTCAGGTCTTGTCAGCTTTGCTGCCACTGCGCCCCACGGACGGTCTGTTCCGTAATCACGCATTGTATATCTTTCAAACTGCTCTTCTGTGACAGGTACACCTTTTTTAGCACCTTCTACCGCGAAACCGCCGGAATAATCTTCATACACGCCGCTGTAGAAGAGATAATCCTGATTCACTCCCGCAAGCGGAGCTGCCGGCAAAACATTGATTGTAACTTCATCGGATTTTGTTATTCCGCCAAGCGTTCCGTAAACCTTAAGAGTTACCTCACCTTCGGCGATAGCATATATCTCTCCGCTATTCGATTCGACAAGTGCTTCATTTTCGTTATTCACAATTTCTACTGCAACATCTCCGTATGCATCGGCAATTTCCTCATCTACGTCAAACCATTTGACCTGAGGCCAAAGCGTGTTTGCCACGCGTACCTCGCCAAAGTCCGCCTCAATCGCCGTAAGCTCCGGCGGCTTCTCACACGGCGTGAGAATAAGCTTTCCGAGAGTTGCATAGGTTCTGTCTGCATCGTACTGAACAGAACCTTCATTTGCAACAACAAAGAGATAGTAATCTCCTTTAGTGAGATTTATCCATTTAGAATAAGTATTCTCCCCCGTTGCATTTGTATTTGAATCGTATGATGCAATGTGCTTTACATCTGCATTCGGGTTTGACATTGAAGCCTCTGCAATCGCTGACTGCACACCTTCAATTTTTGTTACATCCCATCCCTTTGACGCAACAACACTCTTCTTAACAAGATAAATATCTGCCCGTTCTCCAATGGCATATGGTATCGGCTCAACAGAAGGAGCGAAGGTGTTGTCCACCTCTACCGTAACGGTAAATACCATTGCATCGGAGTTTTTCGGTGCCAGCTTTACAGGAGTGTAAAAACTAAGCCCGTTTTCCTGAAAGCCTGCATAGTTTACGTTTAGCATATGCTCAAACTTCCAGTAACCCGTTGACTTATTTCTGTCAAGATCATACTTATTTATGTTATCCGAAGATACCGTTTTTGTATCGTTATAACCGGAAAGCGCGGTACATGCAAAATCATACGTCCATACCTTTTTGCTCTCATCAACATACGGAGTAAGAATGAGCTTTGTAAGCATACCGTAAGTTCTGCTTGCGTGTTCACTTCCCGATGCAACCGCACTTTCGTTGGGGATTACAAACATATAATAATCACCCGCAGCGAGATACATATTATTTGCAAGCTTATCAACTACCATTGTATCGGAATATGAATCGTAAGAGGCAATATGCTTTACCGTTGCCGCAGCCTCCGTCATTGACGATGCCGCAACGGCTGCCTGAACATCTTCAAGCTTAGTTATATCCCATTCCTTTTCTGTAACATCAGCCTTGCTGACAAGATACAAATCAACCTGCTCTCCGTTAGCATATACATTATGGTCTGAAACTGATGCAGAATATGCTCCGGATTTCGGAACCTCAACAGTAAATACCATTGCAGCACTATCCAAGGGCTGCTCGGCATTGTTAGTGTAGAAATAAAGACCGTTAAACTGGAAGCCTATATATGGCACGTTTATCTGACTTTCATACTTCCAGTAACCCGTTGACCTTGTTCTGTCAAGGGTGTAACCCGTATTGATTGCAGTATCACGTACAGTAGGCGTGTTACTGACCTTATCTGTATTGATATTAGGCGTGCCATCAGGCTTTATAAGAGCTGTAGATGCAAAATCATATACAATGGGTACAAGCTCTTCAGAGCCTGCCTCACCCGTTGCCAGCGCAAGGCCCGGCAACAAGCCCATAAGTATTGAAGCTGCAAGAATAATGGATAATATTCTCTTCATTTTTTCCTCCTTGTGGAAATATGTGGAGTTAAAAAAGCCTCCCTCCGTGTGTGAAGGGAGGCTCGTTTTTTAGTCGCTGTATACTACTTTGTATTCATTGCCATCCTGATAAATCATATATCCGCGAGCTACTATCTGCGTGTTATTCGCAGGCTTTGCTGTAAACTGACCGTGGCCATTCACTCCGCCCTTTTCCTTTGAAACTGCCTTATATGTGCAGCTACCAACCTCGGGGGTTCCGGAACTTGAGAAGAGAATACCTACTTCAACGATTTCTTTTCCGCCTGCATCGTATTCTATCATATATGCTTTTGTGCCGTCCGAATTTGTCTTGACTGTCTTGTCAAGTACGACAAGCGGTTGCGGCTTTCCCTCAACATAAGTGATTTTCTCTACGTTATCCCATACGTAATATTCGTAGGTTGTGCCATATCCTACGCGAACACCGTCGCGGTACCAGACAACTTCGCCTGCAGGACGATTTTTTGTAATCTTTGTGTCGTATTTAAGCCCCTCTGTACCTGCAACGGTAAATTCCTCGTCTGTGTCTCCGAACACCGCAACTGCACGTGTAACTTTTTCTACAAGCGGTGTATCAGAAAGAAGCTTATCTTTTGCCGTAAACCAGTTAAGGAACTTAAAGCCTGTAAGGCTCGGTGCGGCAGGAGCTACTACTGCATTGTCGACAACATTGACAGTTGTGATATATTCGCCGTTTCCGTTGAAGAACTCAACAGTATTTGCATCTGTGTCCTCGGTATAAACTGCGGTGAGATAGGTATTTGTGATAAGCTTATATGTAAAGCTCAGCTCTGTAGAAACAAACTCACCGTTTTCCTCTGTTCCGCGCACCCAATGACGGAAGGTATAGCCGTCTATCTCCGGAGCGGTGATTTCAACCTCTTCGCCGCGTGAATACTGATTACCCATTACGTTTATATCATCATTTACGTTATTTGCTATCGCAAGGGAGACACTCTGATTTTCTACATCTTCACTAAGTTCTGATACCCAGTCAAGCTCAAGGCTCTTTATGTATGCGAATGCTCTTTTCTGTGAATCATTACCATTTCCTAAATCGGACACAAGTACGATAACGTAATATTCATCATCAGAAAACTTCATGGAACTGCCCTTTTTGCTCTCTCCCGTGCTCATATCAGCAGAAGCAATGAGCGTCACGCCGGAATCTCCAACAATCTCTGCCATGTTCACACCATTACTGATTGCCCACCCTTTGTCTTTAGCGTATGCAACAGGTACGATGTAGGTGTCTACGATTGAATTTGATACTGCAGCCATCCAGCTCACAGCCGGTGTGTATATAGCGGGGCTTTCAACAGAAATTTTGAGAATATATCCGCCGTTTCCAATATTCGCATTAATAACTCTGAAGTTCAAGCCGTTCTCATTCACATTTCCTGTATCAATGTTTGTTTTGCTCGCATATGCCCACGGAGCAGAAACCGCAGTATTGATGCTGTTATAATTTATAAAGTCTATGGACGTTGGTTGAAGCGTTGCTCCGGAAGTGAATACATACTTTACATCTCTTGAAACGGCTATATCAATGTTGCCTGTAAATTCAACACCGCATGAGGATGCCGTTACCTGAATGGTTGCTGTGCCTTCTTCAACGCCGGTGACAACACCGCTGTTATCTACTGTTGCAATGGAAGGGGCAAGGCTCTTATATGTAACACTGCTTGTAGGAGCAGTATTTCCTGCCTCATTCTTAAGAGCCACAGAAACAGTTGCCGTCTCGCCGACTTTTACGGTATCCTTAGAAGCTGTGAGAGAAACCGCGGACTG
>JAZLCV010000180.1:0-2640 GCA_045614365.1 Eubacteriales bacterium
GCTTAAACGGTCCTAAAGGACTGTCTGCAACATACATTTCAGGCAGACTGTGACCGCTTAAATACCACTTACCTCTAAACTGCACGACTGCAGGGCTGTATCGCAGGTTATCGATACCGATATCCACCTTATCCCAATGAATAAAATCCTCAGTGACATGCGCAAGGCTGTAGCTTGTATACATAATCCATTTTCCGTCATGGTATATGACGCTCGGGTCTGAAATTGAGCGATAGTCCTCAAAATTCCTGATATCAAGCCCTGTATGCTCTGTATCAAGCCATCTTCCGCTACCAACCTTTTCAACGCATAAAGGATTGCAATATGTTTTTTCCATTTTCATTTCCTTCTTTTGTATATCTTTGCCCGCAAACGAAAGCTTCATCTGCGGGCATATTTTTTATTACGAGGTGACTACTTTACGCGATTATATGCAGAGTCGTATGCTGCGATGACTTCATCAACACCCATAGACTTGACAATCTCAACGAACGTATCAAAGTTCGAAAGCGGTTCCTGACCGAGGATGAACTTGATAAGCATTTCTTCTGTATATGCATAAAGGCCGGTTCTGTATGTTTCAATCACTTTCTGCTCTTCATCATTGAAGTCGAGCCACAATGTTACCGGATATTCAGGAAGCGTATGCTCAATGATGAGGTCTTCGCTTTCAAGAGTTGTGTCTGACTGCATTGCTTCTGCAGCAAGTGGGTCAATGCGGCAGAATGTACCATACGTCTGGAAGCCATACATTGTATCCGGAAGTGTACCTGCTTCATCAGTGATGAACTTCTTCTTTCCGTCAACAACTTCATATGTCTCGCCTTCCTTACCCCATGAGACAAGCTCCATAGCCTCATCAGTGTACATCCAGTCGACAAATTTTGCTGCATTGCCTATTCCCTTTGCGTTTCCTGTGTCTGTAATCGAAAAGCCTATCATTTCAAGGTCGCCGCGTTCTATCATAGAAACGCCCTTTTCCGAGTTTGCAACAGGAGGTGCAAACGCCTGAAGCTTATAGTCTGTTTTTCCACCCTTCTTTGCGAGCTGGTTGAAATAATCTATGCGAAGCTGAAGGTGCGGCAAGATAAAGCCGCGGTCTGTGAGCATAAGCTCTTCCCATGTGGAACTGTTGAGATTGTACGCATCTGCGGGCATAAGCTTTTCTTCAATCATCTTTTTATAGAATGATACAACCTCAAGAGCGGTATCTTCAATTGCACCCCAACGCCACTCATCGTCGTCAAAATCATAGTAGATACCATATTCCCACCATTTATCAAATGATGAACCGGCGATGTTAAACATATATGACATAGAGCGTGTGCAGAACGGGTAAGAATCCGGATAAAGAGCCTTAAGCTCCTTACATACCGAATAAAGCTCCTCATAAGTTTCCGGAACCTTGAGGTCGTGCTTCTCGAAAATATCCTCACGATAGAGCCATGCGCGTATACGGGTTTTACCCTCGCGCCCCGTTCCCGGAGTATAGTATACCTTGCCGTCAGCGCGTTTTCTCGGCTTGACTGCTACATTGTATTCCTCTTCGGAAAGGGACTGAAGCCATGCATTGTAGTTAGGCATATACTCTTTTAAATCATCAAAAGCAATAAGCCCTTCTCCCGCGTATTGGGAATGTGTTCCCGCAACGCTGAATGCAATAAGATCCGGAAGCTCTTCACGGGCTGCAAACATAATCGGAAACTTTGTGGCTGCGTCTGACGCAGGAACGGCAATAATGTTAAGCGTTGCGCCGGAACCTTCCTGCATATATTCCCAAATCTTCCAATCCTCACGAACAGGCCAGCTTGCAGATGACTCAACCATAAAGTTAATAACATCATCTTTTGTAAGCGGCTCTGCTGCATCCGTACCATCGAGCTGCGTTGCTCCACTAGTTCCACCGCCGCAAGCACAAAGTGCAAGCATCATAACTGCAGCAAGAATTAATGCGATAAGTCTTTTCATTTTCTTTCCTCCTGTTTTCCAGTTGGGTGGGAGAAGTTCTCCCACCTCTTTTTACTACTATGCGATATAATGAAGAATACGCCCGGTTAAGTGTAAAATTATTTTACATAATCAAGTATACGCTTTATCAGCACTGCAACCTCGGCTCTTGTTGTATAATCGGTGGGCGCAATGCGTCCACTCTTTCCGTTTACAAGACCTGCTCCGATGAGTGCGGAGACTGCTTCTTTTGCGTATTCCGCAACATTATCAAAGTTCTCGTAATTCGGCTCATCGGAAACGTCAAACTTTACGTTGAGGGTTTTGAGTGCTCTGTACACTATCACCATCATATCCTGACGGGTGATGGAGTTTCGCGGTGCGTACTTGTTTTCGCCGATACCACCGACAATACCTGTGTTGCGCGCTATTGCAAGCTCTGATGCGAAGTAGTCACTTGCATTAACGTCTGCAAAGTTTTCCTCGCTGTCGCTTTCAAGCTTAAACGCACGGACAAGAAGAAGTGCAAAGTCTGCTCTTGTGATGTTATTTCCCGGGGAATATGTATTTTCACCGGTTCCCTTGATAATGCCTTCATCTGCAAGAATATTGATTGCATCTTCTGCCCATTTGTAATTTTTAAGGTCAATGAAGCGAACCTTCCCTGCACTTTCGTCCTCCGGCTTTGTCGGC
>JAZLCV010000181.1:0-1673 GCA_045614365.1 Eubacteriales bacterium
GAGAATACCTTTCAGGCACTCTCTCCCGTCTAATCTTTTTTTATTTACCTGTTATCATCGTACCGTCAGCAAAAATTGCGTATGCCACAGCTTTTTCTGCTTCATTCTCATCCTCTGCCTCAAGCGTGAACTGAGTTGCGAGCGGCTTCTGCATTGCAAATCGCTTATTTTCAATCATAATGCCTTTTTCAACAACAGTACCGTAATTTGAAAGGCCGATAAACTCTGCCATAACAATCTTATCGTTGAAGATGTCAATAAGAAGCTTTGTCGCCTTGCCATTAAAGACATATTCTCCAGTTACCGCTTCAACCACGCAGGACTCCCATGCATTAAATTCATATTCCTTATCTATACTTACAATGACACCGTCTTTCTTCCAGCACTTGAAATTTTCGGGATCATCCGGTTTGCAAATTACCACACCACCATATCGATATGCGTCTTTATTGCATATTCCGCCTATTACCGTGATTTTGATATCTTTTTTAAGATCAGGATACTGAGCAACGAAAATCATATTTCCGGAAAGCGCCACGCTGCTGCCCGGATTATATTTTTTGTTGTCACCATAGAGCTCCCAATGCGTTGCATTACCATAACCCGCCATAGACGGAAGCTCGGGGATTTCTACATTTTCACTGCTTGTTACGGTGAAATCCGGAAGAAGCTGACCATTACCGTTATAAAACTCTGCCTTTGCAGATCCGGTTGCGGTTGCGTTTTTCGGGGCGAATACCGCAATAAGATGCGTTGCCTCAACAGTCGGGATAAAGGTATACTTTACATCACCCGAAACAATCTGCTTCTTATCCATGCTAAGTCCCTTTGCCCAATAAAGGAATTCATAGCCATCCATTCCCGTGATTTTGCTTGCATCAACTGTGCAAGCTTCTCCTGCAGGAATTTTCACGGTTGCGTCAAGGTTCTTATTTTCACCCTCAACCGTGTAGGCATATGTATTTACCGTTACACCGGAATCCGGAATTTCAACTGCATTTTCAGTTATACTTTCAGGTGTGAAAGCGTTGGTGAGCTCGGAATCATCTTCAATCTTTTCCAAAACCAAGGAGTGAATTTTTGCATGTACTCTCTTACCATTCTCTACCGGAACTGTATTTGCATTTTTACTGTTGCAACTAATTAAAAGGTAGTACTCACTCTCCGTAAGCACGATTTCTCCGAAGGGTTCCTCTTCAAAGTCACCATCCGCAGTGCCATACATATCAACAGTTCCAACTTTACATGAAGGATTTTGGTCTACGACATTTCCTATATCATTATTGTCATTCAACCCAATTCCGTTTTCTATTTTGCCTTTTACCAATTCCGTTTTCGGAACAAGGTACACATCTACTGTACATCCTGACGTCAAAGCGTCATAGAAAAGACTTACATTATAGGCACCGGGAACAGTTTTCAGTTCAAATGCAGCTACCGGTCCATTCTTTAAACGAGTTTCTTTAACACTCAAGGTAAGCAACTCTTCCCCAAGCTCTATTTCGTTAATATAATAGTTACCTGTAAGCCTCCACTCTGCGGTGTTATTCGTTGCGAAAGTTTCTTTAGCATCAAGGTCTCCAAGTGTTTCAAGATCGAGCGCTGTTTTTTCCCCATATGCTCCTGCATTGAATACATACGTGAGATCGCCGGAGGTGTTTTCTCCTTCCTCT
>JAZLCV010000182.1:0-15553 GCA_045614365.1 Eubacteriales bacterium
CTTGCAAAAGCCTTAACTTTATGCTAAAATATACTAGCTTGGAAAATAGCTACGCCTGCATAGTTAAATGTAAGCAAGGCAAAAACGGTTGATAACCTTTTTTTCAGCCGCGACCCGTCCAAAGCAAGAAGATATGCAAACGAGTGTATCGAGCGAAGCATATCGACTATGCGACGACGGCGGATAATAAACCGCTCCTAAGCGGTAGGTGCATCTATATACACCCGAGCGAAAAATTACAATTAAATATACGCCTGCATAGTTAAATGGATATAATAAACCCCTCCTAAGGGTTAGTTACAGGTTCGATTCCTGTTGCGGGTGCCAAAAAAACGACGTGTTGCAGCACGTCGTTTTTTTGTTTGTATTGTTATGTTTATGGATTAACCGTTTTCCTTTGAAGCGAATTTTGCGTATTCTGACGGCGTTATTCTGACGCGTTGTTTAAAAAGGCGCGAAAAATACTGAACCGAATTAAAACCGAGACGTTCCGAAATCTGAGTGAAATTCAATGAGGTGTTTTTTATGAGGCGCTGAGCTTCCGAAATTTTGAGATAGGTGAAATATGAAACGGGGGATTCTCCGACAAGCTCATTGCAAATACGGTTTAATTTTGAAGGGCTTATTGCACAGCCACGGCTGATATCCTCAAGGGTAAGAACCTCGTTTATATGAGCAAGCATATATTCGGTTATAATATCCAATTGCTCATAGCTGTAATTCTTGTGAGTTGTGGTAAAAGTTGTGCTGTCGGGAGCTCTGTCGGGCAGAAGAAGGCTTATGAACAGAAGCTCCAGCCGGGTTTTGATCAGCTGAAGATCAAGATCCGACACGTCTTCGTTCGGAACCATTCCGCGTGCAACGTTGTTTGCGAGCGCAAAACAGCTTCTGCCATGAGTAATCAGCTCCGTAAGGAGAGACTTCTGTTTACTGTTCAGCGTGATTATGCGGTTGTAGATTGAGGCAAGGATGTTCGATTTTGCCTCAAAGCCGACAATGCACACAGTTGCCGAGCTTGGCTGAATATCTTCATGAAAACAATTTGGTGCAAAAATTATGAGTTGGTTTTCCGAAAGGTCATACCGGGCTGAATCAACATATACCGAATGCGTACCTTTTTCAACAAAGAAGAGCTCCGGAAAATTGTGTGCTTCTCCAAGCAAATGCCTGCCTGTAAGTACTGAATGATGCACAGAAAATACAGAAGTGACGGAAATGGCGGAAGGGATATTGTTTTTAATATATTTAGTCATTTGGTGCACCTCCTGTTTCCTTGAAAAAATTATGCAAATTTCCCAAAAAATTGTATAAAGCAAAAAGAATATAAATGTGGTAAAATTAAAATATCCTTAGCTTATTATATAGCAGGTTTAAAAAAATGTAAAGAAAAATTCAATTTTATTCCGGAAAGGGGAAAACAGATGAAAAGGATTTTTGCGCTTATAACAACTGTTGCACTTGTTATCGGTATGGTTCCGGTAACATATGCAAGCGGGCAGACCGGCGGATATGAATATTTGTTTAACTTGTCTTCTCATGAGCATGCACAATCAGATGAAAGTGATATCCGCAACGGAGATTTCGAAACCGATAATATGTCAGCAACTGCGGAGTCAGCACCGTGGGGGTTTGTAAATCACAGCGGCAACTGTTCCGGGGAGATAAGCAGTACCGTGCTTAAATGGGAAATCGATGATGCTGCTTTTGAAAACGGCGCAGCAATCGGTTTTGAGCTTTCTGTGGATAAAGCAGGAAAGTACAGCCCGGTATTAAAGGGAAAGGCTTCGGGAAACGGCGTTAAGGCCAATGCGTATCTTCTGAGAAAACCGGCTGATGCAGCATTATGGTTCTATTCTTCCGATAACGAAGAAGTTTCATACGAAAGCTTTATGGTAAACGCAAAAAAGATAACCTCATATTATTGCCTTGGTGAGGTTGATTTTTATGGTGTCGATGCCGATGCATCCGTAAAGCAGAGTTTTGAGACTCTCGATATAAAAAATGCGGGCGAGTATTTTCTTGTTCTTGTTTTGTCTGGAAAGAACGAGGGTGCAGTGTCTGATGATAACATATGGACAGCAGAGCTTGTGAGCTTTGCACTGAATGAAGTGCCGGCGAATACAGCGCATGAAAAGGAATTTGATCCCGCTGCCGCTTATAAGTTCAAAAATCCGAACGATACACTTACTGTAAGTGCTTCAGACGGGATTTTCACTGCAACCAACATTCAGGTAAGATTTTACGGATATGGTGTACCAAATGCACCTTTGGCGGTGTTTGGCGTGCAGGTTGATAAATCCGGTACATATAATATAAACTTTAAAACAGACGAAAACGCGCCGATAAACTCAGCAGCTCCGGCTGTGTATGTCATAGAGGATGACGGAACATATACAGGAAATACGCAAGCAAGCACCTTGCTTGGCAACAATTCTCCTTTCGGGTATTTTAATTTTTCAACCCTGAAAGCATCGGATGGATATGTGGCGGTGACAAGTGACGGAAAAAGTCAAAGTGATTTGTCATCGGTGTATCTTGACGCGGCAAAGAAATATTTAATTGTTATGTATATGGATGCAGCATCTTTTTATTTGAATGATGTTGCGGATACCGGCGATTTGGGGAATAAAGGCTACAGCCCGGCAGAGGGAGGAGGAATAAAGACAGCTTCGGGAACAAGCCTCGGGAAAAGTAACTATCAGGTTATCCGGATTTCCGGTATTGCGTTTACCCCTGCGGCTGATGTCCCCGGAAAGGTAATCCCTGCACCCGCAATTGAATCTGCAAAACTTACGGTTGCAAAAGAACAGATTTTTGTTGGCGGAAGTGCTGAAACTGAAATATCCGTTATGGGTGAGAAGGATAAGCCGTGGTTGTATGATTATGAAACAGTGTATAAAACATCAAACAACAATGTGTCCGTAAATTCAAACGGAACTGTAACGGCTTTGGCAAAAGGGAATACTGAGGTTTGGGCAGAGATAACGGTTGATGGAAAGACCGTTACTACCAACAGAATTGAGATAGAAGTTCTCCCGGTGCCTGTGCTGAGTAAGCTTGTCATTTCATCAGACAAGCCACAGGTTGAAGCCGGAGTCTCGGCAAAGCTAACCGTTTCGGGAGTTCTTACGGACGGGACAATGGCTGATATGAGCCGTTATGAGGTTTTGCTTACAAGCTCCAATCCTGAAGTTGCAACCATATCAAGTGACGGGAAGGTTGATACGTATAAGGAAGGGCTTGCCGTTATTACCGCCAGGGCAATAAATGAAGACGGCAATGAAATTATATGCAAATACAGCTTTAATGTAGGCGCGGTATCTGAGAATGTTGTTATAAATTTCATGGAAACAACGCTTAATTCGGACCTGAGCGCACCCGGCTCTCACCAAACGCCCGGATATGAGATTGTAATGGCAGAATCGGACACAACGTATTGGAACACTTCAAACTCGAACAATACAGATTCGATAAAATTTATTTATTCAGGAGCAACCGGACCCGTGTGGCCGGGAGCAGATGCCAACGCTAAAAGCGGAGTAACGCTTCTTGTAAACATTCCAATCGAACAGGATTACCGAATTGTTTACCGCGGGGCAAAGTGGAAGAACGGTGGCGTTTTCCATATATTTGTTGATGATCAGTATGTAGGAGACTACAATGGATTTGATGCGACCAGCGAGAAAATTGTTGATTGCGGAGAGTTTGTTTTCAACACAGTCCACCTTACGCCCGGTCCGCACAAGCTCGTGTTTAAAAAGAGTGAGCAGGTGTGCTTCCGCGGTGCGCTCTTCCTTAATGAAATACGGTTTGAGGCCGTGGCAGAAAGCGGAACGGAATACAAAGGTTTTTCTGCTGAAATTCCCTCTGAGCTTGCTATTGGCGAGATTTTTGCAGGAGAGGCATTTGCAGAAATGTCAGACGGCTCTCTTCTTTATTTCGGTGTAAACGCACATGGAGAAGAAAATTTGGAGACAAAGGCGATTCTTGAGACCGACGCAGATAAAACCCTTGACGTATTCGTTGGAAATACAATAGGAAACAAAGGGAAGATTCCGTACAGAATAGAAGGACTCGCAGTGGGGAGTGCATCCGTTACCTACGGTATGATGATTAACGGCGAGCCGCATACGGAAACAAAGACGGTCAAGGTTGAGAAGCTTGACCTCGCATCGGTAAGGTTTTCAGAGACACAGAAAACTCTTTTCTGCGGAGCGACTGCAGAAATCTCGGCAGAGGCTTTTCTTGAAAATGAAAGAGTGCTCGGTGAAAAAAGTGCACCGATAACATATAACTCTATGAATGATAAGATCGTGACGGTGGACGGAAACGTTCTTACCGGCATTAAGAGCGGTAAGACGCAGATTAAAGCTTCGGCATCTTTCAACGGCATTACAGTAGATACATATCTTGATGTCGAGGTGGTGGATGAGGGTATTGCCGAGATAGAAATAACCTCCGGCGGAAGCGATAAGATAAGGCTTTCGGACAATTCTGCCGACCGTTATCCGCTTTTGGTAAGCGCAAAAACAAACCTTGGAAACGACGTGGATATGTCTTCTGTTGAGATTAAAGCAGAGGCGATGACTACAGACATTGCAAAAATTGCATACGAGAGCTATCCCGATGCAAGCAGTGCTCCGGCATATTATATTGAACCGTTAAAAGAAGGCGTGGCAAAATTCAGTGTTCAAATAAAGCTTCCTTCGGAAACAATAACAAAAGAGGTTGAAATTCCCGTTGTTCCGGCAAAGACAAAGGCGACACTGTTCCCTGAGGAAAGACGAAACATCGCGATTGAGAATGTTTCAAAATACTCGTGGGCAAAGTCATCAGCTCAGACTCAGATATCAAGAGCGGATAAATATGTGGGGCTTGAAGAGCAGATATACAATCTCTTCCCATCACAGGAGATACCGAGAAGTATGACCGTCGGTGCCGAGGGAGACCCGGAAATGTATTATTGCCGTTATTGCGGTGTAGACTTGCAGTCTGAATATGCAAACTTCCCGTGGATACACAATCCGTTGCAGAGAGCATGGAAAATACAGTGTCCGGATTGCAAACGACTTTTCCCGTCAAACGATTTTGAAAGCTTTTATAAGCTTGGTCTTAATGAATATGGAGAATTCATTTATCAGGATGCGCTTGATGAGCATCGTAGGCTTTTTGGTGACAAAACGATAGACGAGCCGGGAACAAAGCATAGCGAACAATGGAAAAAATACTACGGCTACGGAGTACCCGGTGGATATCTCACAAATATCCTCTACGATGATCTTGAGGATAACAAGACGATAAACTGCGGAAGAGGACTCCGTGCCGGTGAAACGGTAGAAACCTGGGGTGTTGATGATGGATACGGTTATGTGCCGTCAATGCCAGACGGAACACCGTATGGATATACCGTCGATAAAAAATTTATAACAGAGCGCCATCTGTATATCGCGGAATACGCACACAGCGCCTTGTGGAGATATCAGAACGGTGATGGCGGCGGTATGCTTACCCACGCGATAGACTCGAACGCGAACGCATATTACTATACCGGAGACATCAGATACGGAAGGACTGCAGCAGTGCTTTTAGATCGCCTTGCAGACTTTTTCCCGGATTATAATATAAAGGTTTTCGGAGATGATGTCTGGAATTCGGACGGTGGATCAAATCTCGGAAAGCGTGAGGGGCGCATATGGGAAACCGGTCTTGTTATGAACAATGTACGCTCGTATGATAAGATTTTTGAGCTTTATGAAGACCCGTATGTTCTTTCTTTTATACAAAACAAGGCGTGTAAGTATAAAATGCGAAGCTCAAAGCAAACTCCATCGCAGATAAGACAACATATTGAAGACAGGCTGATACGAGAAAGTCTTGAGTGTGTTCGCAGATACGAGGTTTTTGGAAACTTTGGTCCGGCACAGCAGGTGACGGCAATATGCGCAATAGTTTTGGATTCCGACGATGAAACAAAACACTGGATAGAGTATTTAAACAAGCCGGGCTGGAAAAACGTGAAGCCGCTTGCAACGGGCGGAGGAATTAATGAGATTCTGTTTTCTACGACCGATGCGGACGGTATGAGCGACGAAGCATCGGAATACGGAACTATATGGCTTGACGGCTTGATAGATGTTTCTGAATCACTCAGCTATTATAAAGGATCTGCAGATCTGGAAAAAATAAAATTCACCAACAACCCGAAGTATAAGCAGATGTTCTATGGCTTGCTTCCGGTATACGCGGCGAAAAGCTACTCGGCGCAGATAGGCGATTCGGGAACTACCGCAGGAAACTCACACTGGATGGATTCAGCCATCGCCCTTCAGGGATATATAGAAACAAAGGACCCGATTTTTGCACAGTTTATGTATATGCTGAACGGTGACAAAACGGAAGGACTTCACTACAGTATTGACACGGAAAATCCGGAGAGTATTAAGCGCGAGGTTTCTGATATTATTGAAAAGTACGGACCTCTTGATCTTAAATCGGATATAATGACACATTTCGGATATGCGATTCTGCGTGACGGTAAAAACTTTTCAAGCAATGTGACAACACCAACGGCAGATGATACAACAAGAAATGCGTGGCTCTATTTCGGCGGTGCTGCAACAAGCCACGGCCACGAGGACAGCTTAAACCTCGGTATAACCGCATTCGGATTAAACTTCCTGCCGGATCTCGGATATCCGGAGAAAACCGGCGAAGATCCGAACAGAAATCAGTGGGTTTCAAACACGCTTTCGCATAACACCGTAGTCGTAAACGAGAAGATGCAGAAGGAAAATAGCGAAATTCATGGTAAAGTAAAGCATTATGATGATACGGATAACGTTAAAGTAATAGATGTTTCAACCAAATACAGCTACGAAGATGAAAATGTTGATGAATATCGTCGTGCCGTCGTTATGATCAATGTGGATGATAAGAATTCATACTATGTTGACCTTTTCAGAATCCTGGGCGGGAGAAGCCATATTTACAGTCTTCACGCACAAAGCAATGAGATAACGGAAACGCAAGGTCTTTCTCTTGTTCCGCAGGTTGACGAAAACGGAAAGTATGTGGGAACATATGCAGGAAAGAATAGCACCTTCGGTAACGATGAGGGCGGTTTGTACCCAATAGGATATACATGGCTTGACAATGTAGACCGCGATGAAAATCCGCAAGATAAAATAGAAGTCAATTTCAAAATAAAAGACTTCAATCGCGCTATTGCAAACTCTGACGGCCTTGGGCTTTATGTAACGATGCTCAACGGCACGAACACAGAAATGGGCGCAGATGTAAACGTCGCAATAGCTGACGGATATCCGCCGGATAAAGCGGAAAACAAGAAGATTGACAAGCTTAAATATGTACTTGTCGAAAACGAGGGCAAAAACCTTGATACCGTGTTCACAACGGTTTACGAGCCGTATCGTGGAAATAGAAGCCTTTCGGATGCCGAAGAGCTTCAAATGACAAAGATAAGCGGAACCGGAAGACCGGGTGATGCATCCCGCGCTGTTAAGATTACGCATGAAGACGGACGTGTTGACTATGTTTTCTATGCTACAAATAACAACATTCTCTACACTGTAACAGATGGAGAGAGAATGCTTAATTTCCGCGGTGCGATAGGTGTGTATACCGTCGAAAACGGTAAAAATACTTACGATTATGTTCTTGATGGAGATATAATCGGTGAAACAACAGGTAAAAGCGCTTCAATAGAGGGCATCGTTACAGGATTTACAAAGACGCTTGAGGAGAAAAATGAAATACGACTCCGTCCGTCAGAGTCTGTTTCAGCAGAGGAGATTGCCTCACTTGCGAACAAGGTTGTGATAATTGATAACGGTGAGACCACACGAAGCGGAACGTTTAAAATTATCTCGGCATCGCCGGACAGTGACGATATCGTGCTTGATGTCGGAAGAATAACACCGATAAGAAAATTCGTGGATATGTATAATGAGAGTGCGGGATATGTGTATACAATAGCCGAAGGTCAGGAAGCGCGTATTCCGCTGTCATGGGAAAACGACTTTTCGCCCCGGTTTGATGCCATGGAGAATGTTTACACTGCAAGTGCAGAAAACCGGTTTTCGATTACCGTAAAAGCGGAAAGTGACGTTGAAGATACAACGCTTACATATGCGCTGACAAATGCCCCGCGAGGTGCATCAATAGACAGTGATACAGGAGAAATTTCGTGGAAGCCGGACAGCTCTCAGGTTGGAAACAACCACTTTGCAGTTACGGCAAGAGATAGCGATGGGCGCGAGACTACAACTCACTTTACTGTAACGGTCTACGGTTCAACTACGGGCAGCAAGCCGTCAACGGATAACGATATGTCTGTGGATAATTCCGGAGATACCACTGCACCATCCGGTGGTGGCGGAGGCGGCGGTGCCGCACCGACAGATCAGAAGGATAACGCTGAGGATTCCTCTACCGATGTAGGGGGCAGCGATTTCGACGACCCGCAGGACAACGTTGAGAATTCTGAAACCTCACCCGACGCGTCGGGTGAAACGGATGATATCCGTTTCACAGACCTTTCTAACCACGCATGGGCAGCGGACGCGATAAACGAACTCGCACAGAACGGAATAATAAGAGGAACAACATCTGACACGTACTCCCCGGCAAACAACATAACCCGCGCAGACTTCGCGTCCCTGCTCGTCCGTGCATTTGAGCTTAAGTCTGATAACACAGAAAACTTCGCAGACGTATCTGCATCGGACTACTTCGCAAAAGAGCTTGCAATAGCGCGAAGCAACGGCATTATCGGCGGTATCGGTGATAACAAATTCGCTCCGCGCAATACCATTACCCGCCAGGATATGATGGTGATTGTGTACCGTGCACTGCAGGCACTCAATGTAGGGCTCGGCGATTGCGATGAACCGCAGTATGAGGACTTCACCACCGTCGCTGACTACGCAAAGACCGCTGTTTCATCTCTCATCGGTGCAGGGCTTGTCAACGGTAAGAGCGGGCATATCGCCCCGGCCGATTATACCACCCGCGCGGAGGTGGCGGTGCTTATCAAACGAATACTTGATTATGTAAAGTAAAAAAAACTCTTTTTTCGCCTGCGGGCGAAGGGATACCTTCTTTGCTTTTCGGCAAAGAAGCAAAGCGAATTCAAGGGGGATTTCGATTTCCCCCTTGAAAATCCCCTTAAAACGAGCAGGGCTGTGACCCTGCACCCGGGGAAACGTAAAACCTTCTTGTTCAGCAATGCCGCCTATAAGCGCAAGCGGTTATAAATTACAGCGAAATTATGCATACGGGGATGCGCGGAAAACGCAGTTTTCCATTTAGCATCGACGGCATGATGAGCGCGATAATTTATCCGGTGCGCGCCGAGCGGCAAAAGCGTGGAGGGTTTCAAAGGGAACTGAGCAAAGTTCCCTTTGAGAAAGCCCCTTGCGGATTTCCGCAAGCAAAAAAAGTTAACACACTTATGTGTTAATATAAAAAATTTAAAATCAGAGGAGAATGAAAAATGAGAATGAAAAAGTTTTTAGCATTTCTGATTGTCATGGCACTCACAGCATCGCTTATACCCACAGCCTTTGCGGAAGGCGAAGTCGTGAAGAATTACAATTATGTGTTTAATTCTGCTGCACATAGTATCGGTAGCGCAGCAACAGAACGTCGACTGACTTCCGGTTTGCATACAATTGAAAATACGGTAGAAAGCGTTTCATCGCCATGGGGGTTTGTAAATGCGTATGGCTTCAATGGGCTTGCATCAACGAATTCTCCGGCATGCATAAACTGGACGATAAAGGATGAGAATGGCGCTGGAGTTGTCTTTGCTCCGGGTGAAAGCTCGGTTTCGGGAGTACGTGCAGCACTTGCATTTAAGATTTCTGCATCAAAGGGTACTTACGATGCAAGTTTTTCTGTTAACCATACAGGAAACGAAGCAGAGGTTGAGGTATACCTTATTCCGAAGACAGATTACGCATTTCCGGAATATGACAAAGATGATGATGCAAATTCAAAGGCGAACTTTTACAAGTGCGTAGAGAATATGAGCGCAAACTACCGTGTCGGAAAAGTTGATTTATACGGAGATGACCTCTATATAGGGCGTGTGAATCTTACTCAGGAAGACTATTATCTTGTTCTTGTCCCGTGCGGAGTGAATGAAGAATCCGAAAGAGATACGAATAATCTGTGGACAATGCAGCTCACTAACTTTAAGCTTGATGGTGTGAGTGAAAACACAGCGGAGAAACAGGATATAACAAGTGAAGCTATTCCTACATCGAAATCAAATCACAGAGAATGGTCTTATACTAAAAGATTTGCTGCAAAGGTTGAAGAAAATGTCCTGACTGCATATAATGCATGCATTTACTCATATGGTTTGACTGGACACAGTATACCTCTTGTTGTGATGAAATTTAAAGCAGATAAAACAGGCGAATACAATTTGCAGTTAAAAACAAATTTAGATGGTGTTTCAATAAAGAAATTTGCTGCGGCACCACTTGTTAGTTATGCAAAGTATGATGAAACATTTGAAACTAATATAAACAATGCTTCTTCAAAAGAAGAAATAGTAGATGATTCTATAGAAAAATTTAAAAGCCTTACTGGGTATCGTGGAGAAATCGGATACTTTGACTTCTCGAGTGTTTCTGAAGCTAATACATATTACGATGTAAAAAAGGACGGCACAAACAACGGGGAGAACGGAGTACTAAATCTTGTGGCAGGTGAAGAATATTTTCTTGCATTCTCTTTGGATTCAAAATCTATTGCTATTGCAAATGGGACAATTGAGGCAGACGTATATACCGAAGGTGAGGCAAAAGGAAACGAAGGTATTGTGAATTATACGACACCGGACAAAGTGTACAGATATCAAGCCTTCATTATCTCCGGAATAAACCTTGTTCCGGTTATTGATGAGCGAACATCCAAGTACACCGCTGACCGTGAGCTTTACAACACCCTCACAAGCGTTACGGCAGAAAATAATGCCGAGAACACACTCACCGGTTATTCTTCAACTGCAACTGTTTCTGTTGTTACCCAGGACATTGCAACGGGCGAGAGTGTTGTGAATGACGTTGTGAACGAAAACGTGGCTGTGAACGCAGAATATACACCGGTCGCTCCTGTGGTCGATGATGATTATGAGTTTATGTACTGGGCAATCGGTCTTGGTAAAAACCGCAAGATTGTGTCCATTGATAAGGATGAATATTCCTTCACGGTAGCACCGGGAAGAAACCTTGTTTACGCAGTATACAGAAAGACAAGCAGCGACACAAAATATGCATTCTTCTTTGACGGAAGTAAAACCGTTATGGGAAAAACAGCTATTGTTGACGGTCAGATAACATTGCCGGCACTTCCCGGCGCAATGCCCGGCTTTGGTGCTCCTGAAGGCTGGAAGTATACAGGTGAAGAGGATGAAGCTGCATTGTCCGCAGGTACTACGGTATCCGACCTTACAGACGATACTTTCTTCGTCGCAGATTATGACAAAAAGCAGACTGTAACGTTAACGATAGATGGAGAAGCGGTTGCGGTTTCTTACGGCACAGATGTAAATCTCGGTGATTATGCATCAATTCGTGAAAACAAAAGTGGCGAAAATGTCTTTAACTACTGGAAAAAGGGCGAAGAAATCATCTCCTTTAAGCCGGATTACACCTTCAAGGCATATGAGGATTGCACACTTACTTCAACCTATGCAAAGTATGAGCCGATTAATAAGAGCGTAAGACGCATTTTGTTGTCGGCTGATGCAATGACCGGAATAACCTTTGCAGAGTTTATCGGCCTTGATTCCGCAATTGAAAAGGGCATTCTTTTCGGTGATGCAGAAGCAACCTATACAACTGCAAGCGCAAAGGCAGTTATGCAGACGAACGGAAAGGTTTTCTCGGTAGTTAATGAAACCTGGAAAACAGCTGTTGGTTATGCTATCCTCAACGACGGAAGCATAGTTTATTCAGACAGATAACAAAACGGGATATCACCGTGCTTGAGGTACGGTGATACCCCTGAAAAATAAGAAAGAGAGATAAAAAATGTCCAAGAGATTAGGCGTTGCCGTTATAGGCACAAGTGTAATGGCAAATTACCATATGAATGCAGTTGATGCAAACCCGCATACAGAGCTTGTTGCAATTTGCGATAAGCATCCGGAGCTTATAGTTCCGCGTGCCGCAGAACATAATGTTAAAAAGACGTATACCGATTACAAAGAAATGTATAAGGATCCGGATATAGATCTGGTTATTGTATGCACTCCCGATTTTGTTCACGAGGAAATGACGGTTGGAGCGCTTGAGGCAGGTAAGCACGTTCTTTGCGAAAAGCCAATGGCACTTACGGCAGAGGAGTGCGCGCGTATGGTTGAGGCATCAAAGAAGTACTCACCCAAAATGATGGTGGGGCAGATTTGCCGCTACACCCCTGCGTTTAAGCTCGCAAAAGAGCTTATTGAACGCGGAGAAATCGGAGAACTGTATGCAGTTGAGAGTGAATATGCCCACGATTACAAATATGCATCCCCGGGTGTTGTCAACTGGAGAAGAGATCCGAAGCATCCGCGCGAAGGCTTTATGGGTGGCGGCTGTCACGCAGTTGACCTTCTCCGCTGGATAGCGGGAAATCCGACAAATGTTATGGCGTTTTCAAACAGAAAGTGCCTTACCGACTGGCCGGTAGACGATGCAACCTTTGCAATTATGCAGTTCCCCAATGATGTTATAGGAAAGGTTTATGTATCAATCGGCTGTAAGCGCGGATATACAATGCGCTCCGTATTTTCGGGAACGAAGGGAACAATTATATGCAATAATACAGACACAACGCTCACACTCTTCAAGGAAGATGTTCCCGATATCAATGCTCTTTTCCCGTCACACAGCAAGGACGTTCCGCCGATTACGCGTATGGAAATTCCGACTCCGGTAAATAACCACAACACCCACGGCGAGCTTGATGAGTTTGTCGATTGCATCTTGAACGACAAGCCTGTCAAGATGACAGCAGAGGAAGGAGCATCAACTGTTGCGGTTTGCCTTGCTGCAGTAGAATCCGCAAAGACCAAAAAGCTTATTGAGGTAAAATACCCGGAAAAGTAGAGGGAGAACACAAATGGTATCAATATCAAAGATTTCGGAAGACATCTATAGAATCGGCTTCGGGAAATATTGTGCCAATCTTGTCCATGTAATGGATGAGGAAACAAACAGTGATTTATGGAATCTTCTCGGTATATATTGCGGGGAGATTGCTGTCGTAAGTACCGGCACGGATATAATCGGACCTATTCGCGAACTGGGCGAGCCTGATTTTATGGGAGGACTTCACGGTGACGAGAAAAACAAGGTTCTCTTTATAACCTGTGACGGCATTCGCTGGGACGGCGTAACGGAAACCGAAGCCGGTACTGTACAAATTGTTATGAACAGTGAACTTTATAGGGTTATAGGCAAGGAACACGTTTACAATCGCTTTATAACGATAACATTTACAGAAAACCGTATTCATATCATCAACAGACACGAGTGCCTTGTTGACGATAGCGTTATAAGCAGTGCTCCGACGGGAGGGCTGATTGCCGTGCAGCATCCTATTCTTACTGCAATTTCCATGCCGAACTACTTTACCGATACGCCGCCCTGCGAGCCGGTCAGCAACAAATCAAAGGACAATATAAGCGGAACGCTTTATTGGACCAGCGGAAGCATTGAGGTACGGAATATCTTCGGGAAAGGGCAGGATATGTACGAGGGGAATCTTTGTGTTTATACAAAAGAAGTTCCGATGAGAAGTAAAATTTATCTCTACACAATAAAACCCACAAAAGAGGGAACTCCGATGAAAAAAGGAGAAACCATCCTTGGTGAGTTTGAGTATTTGTTCAGATAAGATAAATGCGTGTCACACTAAAGTGCGGCACGCATTTTCTTACTCTATTTATTCTCTTCTTCAATAATGCTTTTCAGTCTTTCTTCGCAGAAGTCAAGGAATTTCGGGAAGAGCGTTTCATCGATGAATTGATTTTCTCCCGTTTCAAGAAGCACTTTTGATTTTTCTTCTACCTTTCAAAAATTTTTGTTTTATTTATATATTCGCGGAAAGCTTTCATATAGCAGAAAGAATGCGCGTCTTTTTTCCGTACGAGGCTTACTTCTGCATATATTGGTTCTTTCAGTGTTATAGCATGAAGGTCTGCGTTGCGCTCAATAAGCCGTCTGAACAAAAAGCCGGCTGCCGCACCGCTTGATATTATTGTTTCGATTGTGGAAAGCTGTTCGGTCTGCAGAAGTATACGCGGCAGGATGCGGGAAGCGGAGAACCACCGCTTTATTTCCTCTGTCTGATAAAAACCGTTTTTATAGAGAACAAGAGGAATGTCTTGAAGCTCTGCTGCTTCCACCTCGTTTTTTGTTTTTAACGGATGCTCTTTTGAAACGCAACAAGCGATTTCGAGCGTTCCGAGCTTTTCCGATACAAGGTTTTTCTCAATGGGTTTATTATGCGGAAGAAAAATCATATCGAGAAACCCCTCCGACAGGCGGCGCGAAAGCTCGGTGCTTCCGCTCTCACTGATTTCAAGCGACAATTCGGGGTTGTTTCCGGCAAAGTCGTTATATATTCCAGGGAGAATGAGCGAGCCGATCATCGGCGGAACGCCGAGCCGCAGATTGTTCCGTTTATTGCCCAGTTCATTCATAACACGTTCTGTGTTTTCAACCCGGAACAGCAGATCGCCACACATTTCCAAAAGCTTCTTTCCGGCTTCGGTGGGGGACATTCCGCGGTGATGACGAAAAAACAACGTGACGCCGAATTCGTCCTCAAGCTCCTTTATTGCGTTTGAAAGCGATGGCTGGGATATATGGAGATATTCCGCCGCGGCAGAGACACTCTGATATATGCAGACTGCATTAAAATATTTCAATTGAACAAGATTCATAGGTTCACCTCGCAACTGTCTATAATTATATAGTAAATAACTATATTTGTCAATGAAATATATATTTCACAAATGCATTGCCGCGTGATATTATTATGATAATATATTGTATTTTGGAGGTTTTGACATATGAACACACATAAGATAGCGGTTATTGCCGGAGACGGAATAGGTCCCGAGGTTATTGCCGAGGGCATAAGAGTGCTCGAGGAAGCGGCGAAGCTTGACGGCGGTTTCAAGTTTGAGTTTACGCATTTCCCGTGGGGGTGCGAATATTACCGCGAAACAGGAAGAATGATGGCAGAGGACGGTATAGAGACACTTTCAAAGTTCGATGCGATTTTCCTTGGCGCTGTAGGTGCACCGGGTGTGCCCGATCATATTTCACTGTGGGATCTTCTTCTTGTCATAAGAAAAAGCTTTGACCAGTATATCAATCTTCGTCCGGTAAAGCTGCTTCATGGCGCTCCGTGTCCGCTTAAAGATGTGGAAGCAAAGGATGTGGATATGACGTTTGTCCGCGAAAACACAGAGGGCGAATATGCAGGAAGCGGCAGCTGGCTCTTCAAGGGAAAGGAGAAAAGT
>JAZLCV010000183.1:0-16695 GCA_045614365.1 Eubacteriales bacterium
TGTAAAGATGTCGTAATGAAGTCCTTCCGTTGTTCTTTTGTTTCGCGTCCAGATATACTGCGCAAGCTCGTCGGCGATATCCGTATCGCGAAGCTCTTTGAATCCCTTTTTCCATATTTCGATATCTCCGCTGTAGTTTTCAACCGATAATGTTGTCGATGTATCACCTATGTGCGGATGCCCCGGAGGTGTAACCGGACGAACAAACGCCATGAACATCTCGCGGAATTTTGGATTCTCATAAAGGTTATATTTTGCTCCTTCCTTATAATCCGCAAGGAAATCTGCCATCTTGCCGAGTCCTTCTATCTGCGTGCGATTATAGTTTGTGCTGGATTCATGTCCCATACCGTCACGGTCGATAACATCTATAAGCTGGCTTGTTACTCCGTCACCGCCCTGCTCAAACTGACTGTCGGGAACTGCTGGCTGATAAATCCACTCAAGCATCTCGGTAGTCTCAGGCTGTCTGTCCTGAACAATGGCATTTATCGAAGTTGTTGCCTGACTTTGACCGAAGTTTCCCTGAATTCTTGCACACTTGACGCCCCAGTAATTCTTTCTGATAATTCCGTTTTCCCAATTCTTCCAGATATCATGTGAGCTGGATTTGTCATTTCTTCTCATCTCGTGTTCATACTCACGGCAGTCTCCGCCACACATGCGTACATAACCGCTGCTTGTATAATTTTCGTGATAATCGTATTTATCCTCATCCGGAAGTGTGTCATATCCGTATTTCTTTGCTTTTTCAGAAAGATAATCTATAACCTGAGTATCACAAAGTGCGGGGAAGAACGCATCTGCACAAAGCGCAAGTGTCTGCGCCTGATTGTTTGAGTCTATTCGTCCGGTTATAAGTCCTATACCGCTTCCGCCCTCTGTGTTATACCATATACGGTCATACGAGCCATCACCGTTATAGTCTATATCGTTGTGCATAAACATATCGTATGTGTGATAAACGTCTGCAATTCTGTCAAGAAGAATTGCGCCCGCTCTTCCGTATTTGATATCGCCTGTATACAGATATGCATCCTTAAGCGCATCAAGCGCATCCGTAATTACGGTTTTCATCGTTCTGTCAACTATATGAGCAACGTAAATATGCTTTTCGTCAAAATACTGAACGGTTCCGCTGCTTCCGGTGAGAGAATACTTATACGGAGTTACGCCATCCGGTTGAAGAGGAACATATCCCCAACCGTCGTCAACACCCCACGTTCTCCAATCCTCACCGGCACGAAGTCCCTGGCTGTTGTTAAGTGATGGCGAAGTCTTTGCGGGATCTGAAAGCTCGGTATACAGTATGTTCACAAGATATCCGCCATCAACGCCGAAGCCGTAATGGTCCTGTTCTGCCTTTGTAAGGAAATCGCCATCATTGATTTCTTTCTTTCGCGCATCTGTTATCCCCGCATCAGGAAGGTTCTTGTCCATTTCAAGCAGCATTGCACGGTGCGCTTCAAGCGCGCGTATTCTGTCAAACGCACCCTCGCGATCTAACCCGAGCTTATAAAAGCTTCCGAAATCATTTGACGGGAAAAGTCGCTTGCAATCCGGGCACTGCGTCTTCCACGGACGCGAAATAACATCTGTAATAAAGTTGCTTCCCTTTTTGTTGATGCCTCCGTCGCAATAACGGCAAAGGTTGTAGTACGGGTCGTTCACGCCACCCATTCTCGTGCTTCGCGGGAGTCCTTCGGCGAGAATGATATCATAGAGAAAATCAAGTTCCTGAACATATGTATCAGCTGCTTTTTCTGCGCTCTTTTTCATGCTCTTCGCCCAGTCATAAGTTGCTATGTTTTCAAGCGCAGTGGCGCGTTTCTCTGCCGTGTAATACGTCGCATCCGTTTTTCCGTCGTCGCGCACAACTTCTATCTTCTTCTCCGCGGAGACCTTTTCTCCACGGAATGTTCCGGATGCTGTTACCGTCACACTCTTTTCCTTTGCAAGCGCGGTAACAAACCCCGGCTCGTCAAAGCTTAAAACTTCGCCTTCATCACAAGCATATGTTACGCTCTCTGCCGGAAGAGTTATCTTATTCCCGCTCTTCATTGAGAGAACAAATGAAAGCTTTGTTTTTCCGCCGACATAGACAAGATCATCACACTTTATTTCTGCACCGATTATATCAGTATCGTCAATTGCATCTATAACAATACTTTCAGTTATTCTTGAATCTGCATTGGAAACAGTTGCAGTAATTGTTACTTTACCATGCCCCTTGCCGGTTATAACACCGTTTTCATCAACAGTCGCTATATCAGGGTTTGAAGATTCATACAAAACGCTGTAAGTGTTCTTATCAAGCAAGGTACCGTCAAGAAGTCTGGCAGTTATTGAGGTGGTAAGCGTTTTTCCGTAGGCTATTTCGTCACTCTCAGCTGTAAAGCTTACAAGCTTCATTGTGTTTATGCCGTCAAGACGAAGAATACGAGGACAGAAATAACTTGGCTTAGCATCTCCTTGTTCAAAAACAAGGACGTATTCGCCTTTTTCCTCAATATCGACCGTTCCTATGACTCTCCTGTTCACAGAATCCTTTGATGAAGCAAGGAAGCTTACGGTGTTTATATATGTCTTTTTTGTCAAAAGCGCATCTACATCGCCCGGCTTTTTCGATTCCGGCATCGGAACGATATAAATATTTGCGTTTGCAGTGGTAACCGTTCTTGTGTAATATTCAAAATCAACAGCATATTTTCCGGCAGTCGGAACAGTTATTGTAAGACCGTACCATCTTCCCGCTCCCGGATATATACGGAGGTAGTTGCTGGTGTAGCGCGCATTCCTTGCCATATGGTTATTCGGCCCTGCGCCAAACCATTGCCACGTTCCGTCTGTGTAATCATCTGTGATACCTAAAATATCCGTATCTCTTGCAACATTTGGATTTGTGCTCTGCCCTGGCTTCGAGAACGGCGCCCACTCCGGGCTGATTGTTTCAAAGAAATTATATGTGTATACAATATCAGCACACGGGAGCTGTGGTGGAAGCTCTGTCACTTTATATGTGTCCTTTACCGTATCGTACAGCACTTCGCCAAAATATATTTCTGCCGTAAGCTCAGTTTCGCCTATTGCATAAATATCGACCATACCATCGTTTTTGCCGATATCTGCAACTGCTGTATTTCCGCTTTTCCACTTGATTATTGCTCCGGACAAATCCTTATACGACTTATCACTGAGAATGATTGAAACTGCAGCCTCGCCGTTTTCATTGACCGTGATGCTCTTCTTCATCGGCACAGCCTCTCCCGTACCGCAGGTAAGCGTAAAGTCTCCGACAGAGCCATTTCCGTCCTTTGCCCAGAAAGCAATGGTATAATATCCGGCTTCCGGAATTACAAATCCCGGTATTTTATTCGGACTCGAAATTAACGAGGCAAAATCTCCGGTTGCTCCATCCTCATCACACGGATAACTTCCGATGTAAGTGCCGAGAGACGCTTCTATCTTATCCTTATTTCCGGAATTATTATCTGTGTACACCCCGCCGTTGTCTTTAAGCTTTGCAACGGTGCTGAGATAAACTCTTACATCCGATGCGCCGCTCATTATTCCGTTTTTCATTTCCATTGTATACGTTCCCGCCATGGGAATATATACTTCATATACTACCGCAACGTTCGACGCAATCTGCATATTACCGGTGCCTTTTGCATTGTCACCTCTTGGCCTTGCATAACGCGTCGTGGTATTCTCTTTATCGAAATTGCCGTCGTAATACTCGTAAAACCCGCTCGTTTTGTCATACTTCGTTTGTCTGACTGCCTCATTTCTGGCTTGTCCGGCAAATGAAGCTGAAAAACACCCCAGATCGTAGAATATCTGCGCACCGTCATTTGCTACCTTGATAGTTTTTGAAACAGTAAGCTCCTCTGTCGCGGAAAAAGCAAATGTTGCCGTAACGGTTGCTTCGCCTTCCTCTCCGCCGGTAATTGTTCCATCCTGCGTAATGGTCGCATTTCCGCTTACCGAAAATGTAACATTGTCGGTAACATTCTCAACACTGCCGTCACTCATAACGGCAGTTACCGTCATCTGAGCCGTGCCACCTTTTGGTGCAACAGCAGTTTTATCTATCTCTGCTGAAAGCAACATCGGGGCAATGCCATCCCCTTTTCCGTCAAGCGTGATTGTACCGGGATACATTCTTGCAACGGTGCTTCCCGCTTTACACGCTTCCAAAGCTTTGTACACAACTAAGTACACTCCCGGCTCAGGAAAGCTGTGTGCTATTGCGGGCATATTGTGCTCGCCTGTGGTGCTGCTTGTATCACTGTTATAATCCAAATCAGTTGTCAAAGCCTCAGTTTCTGTAAGCTCTTCGGAAATTTCCTCATTTGTATATTCCTTGCCCGTTTTCTCATTGGTAAGAGGAAGAATCCACGCCCCCGCTCTCTGTGCGGCATTATTGCTGCTCTTTCTGAAGCTGTATCCGAGCGTGACATCATATTTACCCGCTTTGGGAACATAAATCTTTATAGCTACCCAATCATTTACATTACCCTCTATCCTGAGCGCGTACTCATTGGGAATGTCCACTACAATTTCTCTTGAAGATGAGTGATAACTCCAGAAGCCGTTTGTATCCGCAAAGGTGACATTTGTTGTATCGCTTTTGAACGGCTCGGCAGAGAAATCATACCCTGCACCGGAAACCATTCCGTATTTTACGGTAACTCCCGAATATTCCTGCGCGACATCTCCGTCTGCAGAAACTGCCGGCACAAGGCTTATAAGCATTGCAAGTGCCAGAATCAACGATAATGTTCTTTTCATATATTCTCCTCCTCATATTACAGATAAAGTGTCTCACCCGAAGTTATCTTATACATTTCACCATCTATCACAAACCATATCTCAAAAAGCGTGGGGTTGTATATAATCTTTCCGTCTGCGCTATATATAAGTGAGTTATATGCATTTACATACTCGTAAATTTCCATATTGGTTGCATACCACACATCGTCTTTTCCCGCAAGCTTCTCACATATCTCATCAAGAAGCCCCCAACCGGTATATCGCTCAAACTCATTGCTGTGCCCCCATAGATAGAAGAGCCTCGGACCCCCGCGCGAATTTCTTATCCGGTTCTTCTCATCATCAAAAAATGCATCTATATACTCCGAAAGCTCCGGATTTGCATGGCGCGTTGTCGGAATCCAGTTGTGCCAGTCGGTCGGAAGATGAAACTCCTTGTTGTCTCCCCGTAGACTTCTGGCGTATGCAATATCAAGGTCAGTAAGATATCCTTTGATATTTTCATAAGTAGCGCCGTTTTCAAAATACGTTATTCCAGAATCCGGATACGCCATTCCGCGGATGATAATACCAAGCTTCTTTTCCCACTCAAGCCGACATTCAAGAGTATCGCGTATTCCTTCAATGCTGCGCATACTTCCGTTTGCGCGATGAACGGTACCGTGAATGGCAACCTCATGCCCTCTGTCAAGTATATACTCACGAACCTGCTCTGCGGTGATGTGGTTTTCGCGCAGTCCTTCGTGGTTCAGGTTGAAGGTCGCCTTCAGCCCACAGGAGGTTATCTTATCCGAAAAACGCATATCCTCGCGCAGACCGTCGTCATAGCTCAGCGTTATCGCTTTTACCTTTCCTCCCGGAAATCTTAAAAATCTGTATTGCATCATGCCCACCCTCTTTTTCCGTTAAAACTATTTTATCTTGTTATACGCATTTTCATAAACCGCGAGAAGCTCTTTAATCGGAAGAGATGAAAGCTCCTTTTGGAAGTCATCCCATTCGCTTATCGGACGCTGACCGATAATGAACTTCTGAATATTTTCTTTCACCATCGTGCTAAGCGTTGTAGTGTAATCCGCCACTTCCGCTTTCTCCGCTGAACTTAAGTTTATATATACCGTCGGATCAAGCTTTGGATATGTGTATTCAAGAACAAAATCAGTCGTTGCCGCCTGTTCTTCTGACATACAGCCTTCAGCTGCAGCCGGGTCTATACGGAGATATGAACCGATTGTCTGGAATCCGTAAAGAACCTGCGCATTGTTCTCACCCTCCGGGAAGATAAAGCGTTTTTTGCCGTCGACTACCTCATAGGTTTCGCCTTCCTTTCCCCATGAAACAAGCTCGCTTCCTTCGTCGGAATAGAACCAGTTTATGTATCTCCATGCGTTTGCAACAGATGCTTCATCACCTGTGTTTGCGACAGCCATGCCGGTCGGATCCCAGTTGAGCTTGTTAAACATCGGAATACCTATACCATTATCCGCGTGCGGCGGTTTCATAGCTGTAAGATTAAACTCCGGATTATTCGGGCGCGCGAGATTGTTGAAAAAGTCGATACGAATCTGATACTCCGGCATAATAAAGCCACGGTCTGTTGTGACAAGCTCCTGCCATGAGGATGTATTGATTGTGAAATAGTCCTGCGGAATAAGCTTTTCGTCATACATCTTTTTAAAGAATGTGACAAGATCAAGCATAATGTCGCTTTCTGCCGTTCCGTAGCTCCATTTTTCATTATCAAAGTCATAGTAAACGCCATAGCTGAAATTCGGTTTCCACATTGAGCCTATAACAGCAAGATTGTTAATGCCGCTTCTCATGCAGAAGGGGTATGACTCAGGATACAGCTCTTTAAGCTTTTTTGAAACTGTGTAAAGCTCATCAAGAGTTTCCGGAGTTTTGAGACCGTGTTTGTCGAAAATATCCTTGCGGTAGAGCCACGCGCGAACATTCTTTGAACGCTCCATACCATAAACAGGCGTGAAATAAACCTTTCCGTCAACCGCTTTATGCATATCTCTCATCCACTGCTCATCCTCGGAAACGCTGTCCCAGAACTTGTTATAGTCCGGCAAGAACTCTTCGTAATCATCAAATGCAAGAAATGCGCCCTGCTCGCAGTAGTCTGAAAACGTTCCCGGTCTGCCCGTAAATCCGAATACATCCGGTAAAGAATCCGGAGCCGCCATAACGAGCGAAAACTTTGTTCCAAAGTCAGATGACGGAACAGCATTAACGTTGATTGTACCGCCTACGCTTTCCTTGATATATTCCCACACCTTCCAGTTTTCATCATACGGCCATGATGCGTGGCTTGCTATCGTTACATCAAGCACTGCATCGTCGGGAATTACTTTACCCTCAGGGATATCGTAAGACACCTCGCCCGAAAGCTTTTTTCCACCTGTACCGCCACAAGCTGCAAGCGATAAAACCATAAGACCTGCTAAAATCAAACTTAAAAATCTTTTCATGCTGTTGACCTCCGTTTATTAAGAATATTTTACAACCTTGATTATATTATATAGTGCACAAAACGCAATTTTAATAAAATCGTTCACGTTTTGAAAGAATTCACATAGCAATTTTTGGAGAAAAAACGGAGAGGAAAACCTCTCCGTTCTTTGTGTTTTAGTCTGCGTAGATTACGCGGTATGTTCCGTTATCGTTGTAGATTAAGTATCCGCGTGCATTAGCTTCATTTCCGTTATACGGTTTTGCCGTAAACTGACCGCTTACATTGCCTTTTGCCTCGCGGGATACTGCACGGCTGTCTGCCGAGTTGATTGTCGCGTTTGCGCCGAAGAGGATACCTGCTTCAACAATATCTGCGCCGTTTGCATCATAGGAAATCATTCTCGCGCCGTCTGTGGCGTTTCCATCAATTGAGATAATCGGCTTGTTGTCATTTGCTTTCGCTTCAAACTCAATCGTTGCCGCACTCCATACGCAGTAGGTGTAGCTCGTGCCGTATGCAACCGTTTTGCCGTTTACTTTCCAGAATCCGGCGGCATCTGCGCTCATCTCTATTTCCGTATCATATGCATATGTTCCGGATGTTTTGTTGCTCTCTACATTTGCCGGAACTGTAACAGCGAAGCTGTCTGTATCGGTAAACTTTGCAACAACGCGGGTGAGTTTATCAAATACCTTATCAGCTGCAATTGCGTTTTCGCCATCTGTTGACCAGAAGAAGCTGTTATAGCCTGTAAGCGTTGGGGTAACTCCCTCTGCAAGTACAGCGAAACCTTCGCCGTTTACCTGCTTGCTTGCAAGGAACTGTCCGTTGAAATTATAGAATTCAACGTTTACAGCTGCATCTTCTGCTGTATCAACGTCATAAATTGCGGTGAGATAGGTGTTTGTAAGAAGCGGGAAGGAATATGTTTCGTTCGTTGTGACCCAAACGCCGTTATCCGCACTGCCACGCTTCCATCCTCGGAAGATGTAGCCATCAACAGGATTTGCAGTTACTCTGACTGTTTTTCCGGGTGCAATTGCATCGGTAGTCTCACCTACTGTGTACGACGAGATGTTCGTCGTAACTCCTTCGTTATCTTCAAGAGTGGAGGTCGCCATAAACTGAACAGTTTCTACTTCATCTGTTGCAGTTTTATCAACAACCGTAACTGTACGCTTTGCGGTTATGCCGTCGCCAATTGTTGCGGTAATGTCTGCTGTACCTGTGCCGACTGCGGTGATTGTTTTGCCGTCTACGGTTACAACAGAAGCATCGGAGCTCTCGTATACTGTCGTATCACCGCTTTCCGCTGTGACCGTACCTTCGGTGTTGCACTGTACTGCACCGGTGATGGTTGCGGTGTTATCGGTGTCATTAAGGGTAAGCGTTGTCTTATCTACCTTAACTATAGCCGGCATTGGAAGGGTTACGCCTGTGCCGTTAGTAAGGGTGAAGTTGCCAAGTGATGCCTCTCCATCCTTTGCCCAGAAGGCGATCGTGTAATATCCTGCTTCAGAAACTTCAAATCCCGATATTTTATTAGGTACAGAAATAAGCTTATCAAAGTCACTTCCTGCGCCGTTCTCATCGCACGGATAGCTTCCTATGTAAGTTCCGAGAGATGCTTCTATCTTATCCTTGTTCCCGGAATTATTATCTGTATACACACCGCCGTTTTCCGCAAGCTTTTTCGCAGTGCTGAAATACACTCTCATATCCGAGGCTCCGCTTTTAATTCCGTTGTGCATTTCCATTGTATATCTTCCTGCCATTGGAATATATACCTCATACACCGCCGCAACATTGGATGCAAGCCGAACATTCCCCGTGCCCTTTGAATTGTCACCTCTCGGTCTTACAAAACGGTCCTCAGTATTGTTTATGTCGAAGTTGCCATCATAGTACTGATAGAAACCGTTTGTTTTATCGTACTTTGTCTGCCGTGCCGCTTCATTCCTAGGTGTACCACCGATGCTGGTCGAAAAATATCCCACATTATAATCAATCGAAACACCTTCAGCGTTAACAGTTATGTTTTTAGTACCTGATACTGCATATCCGTCAATCACTGCAGTTGCTGTGATTGTTGCTGTACCAAATGCCTTTGCTGTTACAATTCCATCATTGTCAACAGTTGCTATGCTGTCATCACTGCTTGTATAAGAAACGGTGTACTCTTCTTTAACAGCAGAACCATCACTCATATATGCGGTAGCAGACATCTGCGCGGTTGCATTATCCGCTGAACCGACAACGATTTCTGTTTTGTCTGCAGAAATAGGCAAAGTCATAGGGATTATATTCTCGCTCTCTCCCTCGACACCATCTAGAATGATTGTTCCGGGGTACATATTAGCGGTTGTTGTCGTGCTATATCCATCAAGAGCCTTGTAAACGATTAAATATTTTCCAGTCTCCATAAAGTCAACACTCGATGCAGACATAAACAATTCTTTACTTACAGTGCTTCCTGTTCCGCTATTATAAACAATCTTTGGAGCTTGAGGATCAGTTTTAAGAGCAGTTGCTATTTCGTTTTTTGAATATTTCGCCCCTGTTTCTGGATTGATTAAAGGTAAAATCCACATAGCTGCATTATCAGCGGCCTTATTCCCCGTTTTTCTGGAGCTATAACCAAGCGTTATATCGTACTTGCCTTTTTTCGGAACGTAAATTTCTAAAGCTGTCCACTCACCCTCACTAGCTTCTATTTTCAGAGCATAGTCATTGGGAATTGTAATTGCGTTGCTCTCATTTGACGACAAATAATAACTCCAAAAGCCATTAGTAACATCAAAATCAACCTGTTTCACATCGTTTCTGAACGGTTCAACCGATAAATCATACCCGTCACTTTTAACCATACCATACTTCACTGTAATCCCGGAGTATTCCATTCCCGTTTCCGTCGTTGTATCTTCCGCGAATGCTGCTGGAACGAGGCTTATGATGAGTGCCAATGCGAGTAATGTGCTTAAAAATCTTTTCACTTTGTTTTTCCTCCTTAAATTTTGTTTTTATTTTTAAAATATTTGCTACTTAGGTTAGTTTGGCGTTGTAATTACAACGCCAACGGGCATATGCCCGTTGCGGGAGTATTAAAACGGAGTCGTTTTATATCCGTCCGTAACGGTGTTTACATCTTCGATAAATGCAAGGAGTGCATCGAAGTCGGACGGAAGATGTGCATGATCTCCCTTTCGGATGCGATAGGCAATGTTTTCCGGAACACCATAAAGCTCCCAAACTTCCTTTGCAGCTTCATATGTGAGATATGCGCCCTTCGGATTTGCCCATGTATCATCGCTTCCGTTCGTTTCAAGAAGTTTTCTCGGTGCAACGCAGGCCTTTAAGAAATGCTGGTCAAACGGAAGCTCGTGGTCACGCCCGATATATTGCTTGAGCTTTGGACCAAACCAATACGCAACACCGCGCAAAATATCTTCAAGACGTTCGTTTCCTCGCTTTCCGTCACGCGGCTCTGTGCGATATCGGAAGCAACCACCACCGCCGCACCCCGAGCCGTTCGGATGTACAACAGCAAAGCGTTCATCAACCGCTCCGGCAAGAAGCACCGTCTTTCCACCACGGGAATGTCCGGTTATCGCAACCTTTTCCGTATCTACAAACGGTAATGTTTCAAGCGCATCCATCGCCCTGGAATAACCCCACGCCCATGCAGAAATCGCGCCAAAAGTTGAATCCGGATACATCAGATAAATTCCGTCTGTGCGATCCTCATGGTGAAGATCCTTTGCAAACTCAACGCGGTTGAATTTCGCAACAACAAAGCCTCGTGCTACTGCATCATCAATAACCGGATCACTGCAATTGCGGTAGCAGCCGTCGCCGGTAAGGATGACGGGATATTTTTTTCCTTCTTCAAGCGGCTTTGGCTTGAAGACCTGCATCATAAAGTTGAACCGCTCATTCACATACACTTTCATACTCAGCGCATTTATCGGATGCTGAAGCTGTTCTACCCTGACGCTTTCCGGTGCCGGTGGGAAACCGCCGTATTCAAGATCAATAATCTCATCAAGAATTTTCTTTCTCCTCTCTCGCCATGCCACAACATTATCGCCCGGATTAATCGGCGGAAGCGGAGCAATCAGTCTGTCCTGCATTCTTTCTATCACCCTCTCGTATGTTTGTTAAGAAGATATTACACTATGGATTTATTATATATCCTGAAAAAACTGATTTTAATAAAATCGTTCACATTTGAGAAAAATTTTTTTACAAGGTTTTGTATGTTGACAAAACGAAACAAATAGTGTTATATTATACTTGTAAACTAAAAAAGGATGTGGGAAAATGCAAAATGAGATGAAGAAAAATACTATTATTTCAAGCTCTGTATTTCCTTTTCTCACCAAAAAGAAATCCATTGAGGTTGCCCACATTACCGAGATAATAAAAAAGCATAATTTCCCGCGCCATACAGACTATCCCTCTATATGGATATGTTTTGATGGGGAGTTTCTCCTGCACACCGAATCCGGAGACGTTCTCTTCTCCCCAGGCACTGTTGCGATAGTTCCCGCCGGAACTATGTATTATCCGGAAGTTACCTCCGACACCAAGTTTTCCGTCTTTCGCTTATTTGTGCAATACAATATCTACAGACATGTAAATTTTTCTGCATATATAAACTCCATAACCCACCTGCTTTTGCCAGCCTTCTCCAAAGAGCTCGGTTTCTCCCCGGTGCGTACAGCTTCTCTCACTGGAAATTCCTTTGAAGAAGCAAAAAATATGGTTTCAGCGCCGTCGCTTAAGTCTATTGAAAGCTTTTTCTCCCTTCCGGAGTTTACACTCTCCGAAAAACAGAAGAAATCAGCTCTTTCCGTTGTTTCGCGGCGGCTTTTACCCGTGCTTGATGCAATGACGTATATTCAGGAAAATTATTCACAGAAAATCACAGGAGAGGAACTCGCAAAATCAAGTGGGCTTTGCCGAACAAACCTTTTTACGTTTTTTAAAAGATATCTTGGCGTATCACCGCTGACATATCTCATTATGATACGTGTCATCCGCGCACAGTTTGCACTCACCCATACGCAGTATTCCCTGCAATATATATCCGATATGTGTGGCTTTGCAAACTGCTCACATATGAGCAGATGCTACCGGCAATACAAAGGATTTCTCCCAAGAGAAGACAGAGCAAAGATGCGCGCATATCGCAAAAAATACCCTGAAATCCACGTATCCCACGATTATTTTTTCAATGATTAAGAGCAACGGAAATCAGACCGTTGCTCTGTTTGTTATCTCAGAAGTTTTCGCGTTTTTATCTCTTCAAAATGCTCTTTCGTGGTACCGTAGGATAGATACTGCGCGTAGTGTATATTGTTTTTCTCGTTTCCGTCCTCTTTATAATATCCACAGCAAAGTCCGTCGTGGTCACTGCCGCCGGAAATGTAAAGTCCGTTATCATACGCTATGCGAAGAGCTTTTTCTTTTTCTTCTTCCGTCATCAGGGATGCCAGACCTCAAGCCCGTCTATGCCCATTTCAACAAGTGGTTCAATGCATTCAAGCTGATTATGCGGATGCGCCAGAACTGCGATACCGCCCGCATCGTGAATGAGCTTTATTATCTCGTGCTCCTGCAAAAACGGATACGCCGGCTCTACCTCATACCGATGAACACCAAAAAGCTCACGGAAATACCATTCGCGGTCCGATGGTTGCATAAGTCCCTTTGCAAGAAGTGCGCGCCAAAGGTGGTCATTGCAAAGCCATGTAACGCCTTTGTTAAACTCTAAAACCTCTTCCCACTCTATCCCGCGTATCTTCCCAAGGCGCACTCCGCGCTCAAAAAGCGTGCGCGTCTGCTCCGTTTCACGGAAGCTCATTCCCGCAAGATATTCTTTCATTTTGGGATGCTCGGGATCAAAGTGATACCCGCAGATGTGAAACTCGGTAAGCAGATGAAATGCCGGACCTTTGTCTTTATTCTTTTCAAGCATCTTTGATGGCGATGAAAACTCAGCACCGAAAATCGTTTCAAGTCCGAGCTTCTCACACTCCTCGCGAAGCTCTGTATATCCCGTAACGGTATCATGGTCTGTAAGAGCAAGCGCGCCATATCCCTCTCTCTTTGCCGCACGGGCAAGCTGCTTTGGTGTGAATCCACCGTCGGAATGAGTTGAGTGGGTATGTAAATTAGCGTAAAGTTTCATTGCTCCCTGCCTCATCTGTCCAGCTTTTTATTCTTTATTTCATTAAAATACTGCTTACTTGTTCCATAAATAAATGGCTCTCTGTAGAAGCGGCTATCCTCCGGACGTGCAGTGCGTTCATAGTACCCACTGCAGCTCCCATAGTGGTCGCTACCGCCTGAAATATACAAGTTTTTATCAATTGCATACTTATATACCTCCTGCTTTTCCTCTTCAGTAAGCTCGGGGTGATGCACCTCTACTCCGTTTATGCCCATTTCAACAAGTGCATCAAGGCAGAACAATTGCATATGCGGATGCGCAATAACCGCAATCCCACCGGCATCACGGATAAGCTTTATTATCTCGTGCTCCGGTTTATACGGAAATGGCTCTACCGCATCTTTTGCATATTCACCAAAAACAGTTTTTCCAAGCGTTTGGAAATCGTTTTCCGCAAGTACCCCCTTCTGCTTCATTGCATAACTAAGTTGACCTCCGGAAATCCACGTTTTGTCCTTGTTGTATTCCAGCACTTCATCCCACTCTATACCGCAAAGCCTTCCTGCTTTTACCGCGTTTTCGAAAAGCTGACGAGTCATCTCTGTTTTGCGCTCACCGAGACTTTGTATATACGCCTTAAGAGGAGCGTTTTGCGGATCGAAATTGAGCCCGACTATATGAAACTGTGAAATAACGTGCGAATCAGGCAGACCCTTCGGCTGATTCGCAAGAAGCTTTGACGGGGTGTTAAGTTCTACGCCGAGCATATATTCAAGACCGTTTTTTTCACATTCCGAGCATACATCCGCGCAACCCGATATTGTGTCGTGGTCAGTTACGGCAAGTGCCCCATAGCCCTCGCGTTTTGCCGCCTCCACCAGTTGCTTAGGCGTGTATCCTCCATCGGAATGTTTCGAATGGGTATGTAAATTGGCGTACATTTTCATAAAATATCCAGCTTTCTCCTTTATTTTTCCTCAATTATATCACTCACCTTTATAATTTTTAATAAAATCGTTCGTATTAAGTAAGAAATATTCCTCTTTATATCCGGAAACAATCTCACATAAAGAACAAAACAGACCTCGGCATAAAATATTCCCAGAGGTCTGTCAGTAGTTTTTTAATATTTTTTATTCGGCAACATTCTTTATATTTCTGTTTATTTCAAAAATCAAACTATGTAGGTGCCGATATTTTTATAACATTTTATCAAGCGGGAGATGGCTTTTTCTGTTTTCTAATTCATTGACAAATTTACATAGTCCGTCTATTATTTCGTTGCAAATTTTTTCCCCAATTTCTTTTGTTGCTCTCTCCGGTAAACCCATAACTCCGACTTCTATCTCGTCACGCTGACCAACAGTTTCAATAACAAAAGGTGAATCAATAGGTTTTGTTCTCTTTTCAAACCAATCCTGATCAGTCCTCATCATTTTTGCATAATATTCTTCATCCTGAACTATTTCGGAACCTACCAATTCAGGCGCCCAATACATCATCAAGGCTGTTTCCATCATACCGGCATGAAAATCATGTTCAGGTTTTAACGAAAAACCCGATAACCATGTAGGTGATAAATTCCACGCTTCTACCAAAGACAGGGTTGTTTTTTCAGACATTTCTTTATTTCTGCGAAGCAACATCTGAAGACTGTTTCGAAGCGCGTTTATGTTATCCGTACCCGCATGTCCCAATAAAACAACTATATTTTCAAAACCCATGCGAACAAATTCGGAAACAATTTCTGAAATATAAAGTCCAAAAGTATTCGGACTTACATTAACTGTTCCTAACAATTCTCCTCCGGAAAAGCAGTAATTCACGGACGGGGCCACGACAGCATTAAGTCTGTCTCCCGCTAAAATCGTTGGTTTAACCGCATTTAATATATCTGTTGAAAGCGGAAGATGGTATCCATGCTGCTCAACAACACCTGTAGGTATAATTACAGTTTTCGTTTGTTCCATTGCCATCTTCATATCTTTTACAGTCATTTTTTCCATATAAAAAGCCATATTTGTTTTCTCCTCTATATCTATTAAAATCAATTACAGTATAACATAAGAAAAAAATATTTCAATGGACTTTACAACTTTTTATAGACTATATAACTGTAGCGTGTTATAATTAAGCTGTGTAATAAAGCAAATATCTTTAAGGAGATTCTATTATGCTGGCAGGCTACTTAAAATTTGATTCGATACCGAAAATAGGGTTTGCGCATCACCACTATTCAGACGGTTATATATTTGATTATAAAAAAAAGGCTAACAGCTTCGAAATAGTATACATAAACTCAGGTACTATAGTTGCGGAATTTAACGGCAAAACCTTTTATGCGCACGAGGGAGATATATTTGTGCTTTTTCGCCATCTTCCTATAAAATTATACACCCATGGTTATAAACAACAATCGCATTGCACAGTACAGTTGGAATTTGATTATACTTTTAAGTTGGTAGAACTCAGCGAACCCTTTGCTGATGACGGAATTATCTTGCCTTTTTTAACTAAGCAGTGTTCTTTAACAAAAGAAATAAAAAGAGACTTGTACGGAATAGTGCATCAAGTTTCCACATCACCTGACCGTCACAGTTTTAGTGCCGCTTTGAAAACTATTGAAATTATGAAAAAACTTGACAGCATAGCAAGAGAAACGTCTGAGAAAACAAATCCAACTCACTCGCATATAGCCTCTTTAGTAGAAAACTATGTAAATAACAATGTTTATAAAAAAATTCGTTTAAGTGACATATCTGTTGCTATAGGAAAATCTCCTAACTATATCAACTTCGCTTTTAAAAAGGCAAAAGGAACTACCATAACAAAATATATAAATGAAGAAAAAATAAGTGTTATCACCACACTTATGAAAAAACAGAATATGCATTTTTCTGAAGCTTGTAATTCTGTGGGAATTTTAGATTATTCCTACGGATACCGTCTTTTCAAAAAGCATACCGGACTTACGCCAAACATGTTTTTAAAGAGTGAACAAATACTCAGATAGCAAAACAATCCCCCCATCCGGGTAGTATTGTTAGGCTCTTTACCCCAACAATTGACAAGAGCCCCGATTCCGTCAGGAATTGGTTATATCGCTGAAAAAAGCGTACTGAAAATTTCAGTACGCTTTTTCATGGCTCCCCCTGTTGGACTTGAACCAACGACCCTGCGGTTAACAGCCGCATGCTCTACCGACTGAGCTAAGGAGGAATATATGATGTTGGCGAAGCCTTATCTTCCCGGGCCGTCTCCAGCCAAGTATTGTCAGCACAGG
>JAZLCV010000184.1:0-41808 GCA_045614365.1 Eubacteriales bacterium
CCCCACTGCACTTGCAAAGATTGAAAGCGAAAGCGCGAACACCATCACAAGTGCGAGAACCTTTTTAAAGTTTCTCATAGTAAGAATTCCTCCTTTGTTTTTTCAGGCTCTTGCCTGTTACGAGTGCTATGATACAGCAAAACAAATCAAAGGTCAATGCTTTTCGATGTCCTGTAAAGCACGTGCAAACTCGCCGCAATATTTAGTCTAAAATTTAGGAGAAAAACATATAAAAAATCAAAAAATTCCCAAATTTGGGAATTTTTTGATTGAATTAGGCTTTTTGTTTCTACATATCAAACTTCGGAACATCTACCCATGCTCTTGTCTCTGTTATTTCTCGAAGCCGTATTCCGACGCCAGTTTAATAAGCTTCTCTGCCCATTCGGGAGAATTTTCCTGCAAGTGTTCAATGGCACTCTTTTCACCTTTGAATTTGTTGGATAAGTATTTTTCATATGGGTTTGCACCTCTTTCGAGAAAATACTTAAAAGTCTCATAAGAATATTCCTTGATACCATAGCAATATCCACAGATGTTACGCGGATCAGATGCATCATATCCCCATTCTTCAACAAGATATCTGATTACTTCCTCATGCTTTTGAACGCACGCAACCTGTAAAAGTTGTTCCTTATTTGGGTCTGCCCCTGCTTTCAACAACTCTTTTAAAATCTCCATCCCGTTAGGGCGAAGCTCGTCTCCATCAGTAGACAATGCCCGAAAACCGGGGTGAGAGTGTTTATATTTCGAAAAATCAGCATCAGCACCATTTTCAATCAGAAACTTAACTATCTTCAGATTATCGGCACTGTCGCTTTCTGAAGCAAAACCTAATGGGGATGTCCCGCTTAATATCGGTGCATAATTTACATCAGCACCATTTTCCACTAAAAGCTTAACTATTTCAAAGTTTCCTTCCTGACATGCCACACTTAATGGAGTATATCTTTCGCTTTCAGCCGCCACGGTTGTTATCAGAGTACTGGGAACACAGTTAGGACTTGCAATTTTTAATATCTGTTCCAGTTTGTTTATATCATTTTCTCTTATTGCACAAAGCATTCTGTTGCACTGAATTATTTTATAAGGTACAAACAACATATTCAACAACAAAAATAGCAAAATAAGCCTCTTTGCTATTTTGAATATTTTTTTAATCCTAAAAATCAAACGAAGCACCTAACCTTTCATACCATTTCGTGGTATCCTTCGGTGTATTCCCATATATTATCCATGGTAACCAGTCTGTAATCAGATGTGCGACCCCTGAGTCTGGACTTACGTAGTTATATGTACCCATATCTTCATCCGCAACGATGACTACATCACCTTCAGAATTAAATATAACTTCTCGTTTCCCGTCCGGAGAAATATATTTTATATATCTTTTGTTATCATCTGCCGTGAATTGATGACAATTTGCTATCTCTGTTCTCCATCCCTTTGCTCTTGCCTCTTCCTTGTTTTTTGGCAAATCTACATTGTACTGATTTCTTCCATAATGAATTTTTTTGATCTCGGGTTCTAAAGCTTTACCTACGGCTGCCACCGGAGAAATATATGGAAGCAATTCATCTCCGTGATCTTTGATTTTATCCAACAAAGTCTCCTGCGCCTTTGTTGGAGTATTTTTCACTTGCGTATATGCCGGTGTTGCAGCAGAATAAAGATTTATTCCTGCTCTGCCTTCTTGTGTCGGTCTATACAGAAGATTCTGTATTCTCGTTTCTCCGACAACAGAAGGACGGTACGGTAGCTTTTGTATTTTTGACTCTTCATTAAACGAGGAACGGTATAAGGGATTTTGTGTCTTTGGCTCCTGCCGCGACTGCTTTTCTCGCCATGGGTGAGTGTCATTTACAGAGTTAAACCCCTCAAAGAATGCCTCATAGTCTTTTTCCGTTACATTGTCACCTACTATTTTCACAACAGACGAGAAAAGGGGTTCAGATTGAGTTGACTTTGTTGTCTGCGCGGTACGCGCATTTCTGCTTGGTACCTTGCCCGGTTCATAGTCCATGAATGTTTTCGGTCGTTTATTAAATAAATTTTGAGTTATCATTTCTTTTCCTCCATTTTAACATTTTTTTAGTTTTTTTACAACTCCCTACTTAAGAATTTTATACAATACGGATGCCCTGCGCACAAGGAATCCTCCGCTCGAACTTACGAAGAAGTCTATAGCGGTGGTACATCCCAAAGCATCACTGTTGTATATATTATCACATTTTTTATTTTTTGTGGTGCCAAATTTTTGCCAAAATATTGCCAAGTTTCTGCCATTTCTCTGCCAAATTTTTGCCATTATTTTGCCAAAGCATTGAACATACCTGCGTATGAATTACTGTATTTCGAAGATTGAACCGGGTGTTTTAAAAGCAGTTGCTGCAAAAATCGCAACAACTGCTTCTTTCATATCTACATATTAAATTTGGGGACGTCAACCCATTCTCTCGCTTCTGCCGATTTGTATATGGAGAGAACGAGGTCTATCGCACGGCGCGCATCACGAGCCGGTGCAATAAGCTCTTTACCTTCAAGCACACCGTCTAAAAAGTTAGAAACAATCGCGTAGTGCGCTGCCATATCCATATCCTCCGGATTTGCACCGAAGCTCTCAATCTTATCGGTAAGGCAGATTTCCTCCACCTTAAGCTCATCATCGGAAAGGCTTTTGTAAAGCATCGTTTTTCCGTCGGCGTAAACAACAGTTCCGCGCTCAAACTCGATACGTATTCTCTCACACTCGGAATTAGTCTCCGGAAAATGCGAAAGCGTTGTTCCCATAAGCGTACCATGAGCGCCGCTGTCAAACTCCAGCAAGGCACACGCCGCATCCTCTACGTCAATTTTCCGCGCCATAGTGTCACACACTGCACACACGCTCTTCACACCGCCGGCAAGGAAAACAAGCGCGTCAATCCCGTGGCTTCCCTGATTTATCAGGCATCCGCCGCCGTCACCGGCTTTTGTTCCCTTCCATCCGGAAGAATTATAGTAACTGTGGCTGCGGTATCCGCGGTACTGGAACTCTACCATAAGCATACGCCCAAGCTCGCCCGAATCTATAATTTTCTTTGCGCGGATTAAGTCCTCACGCGTGCGGTTCGGGAATACGCATCCTAAAAGCACATTGTTTTTTTCTGCTGCTTCTATCATCGCGGTCATTTTGTCTATCTCCATATCAAGCGGCTTTTCGCACAGAACGTGAACACCTGCATTGGCGAAAGCAATTGTTGCGTCGGCGTGACACGAGCTTGGCGTTGCAACGATCGCAACATCAATGCCACCGCGCTCTATCACCTCACGGTAGTCATTCGTTACGAACGGGATACTGTATTTTTTTGCAAAAGCCTCTGCCGAATCACGGTTTTTGCCGTAAACCACCGCCGCGATCTCCGCTCTGCCGTCGCGGGCTATCCCCTCCGCATGGCCGTGACCTATCATTCCGCACCCGATAAGTGCTACCTGAAGCTTTCTGTTTTTCATCTCATCATTCCTTTTCATCGTCTTCGTTTTTTATCATATAAAGACTGTATAATCTGGATGCAAAAATTTATTTGTATTTATTCTTTATCTCTATAGCTTTTTTTGCACCATTTTTCAAGAGGTCATATGCCGTACATGCAAGAATTTTAGATGCCGATATATATACAGCCTCTTTGTCTTCAATATTAAATTCCTTACTATGAAGTGCCCCTGAAAATCCGCCCATCGTAGGTTGAATTACCGGCATTATTTCACCAAGATCTCCCATATCTGTTGAACCGGTCATATTCACATTATGATAAATATTATCACTTCCGGTAAACATCAATGCATTTTCCTCAAATACTGTGGAAAGATTTTTATCCTGATGAAGGGGCTTATATCCCTTCACGTTTTTAATGGTGCATTTTGCTCCAACCGCCATTGCTCCTGCATTTATTGCATTATCTACCTTTTTGCAGGCATCTTCAATAGCTTTGGAATGCGCACCTCGCACGTATGTTTCTATAACAGCTTTTGACGGAATTACATTCACAATATCTCCACCATTTGTAATTATTGGATGTATTCTTATTCTGTCCTCGTCCTTAAAAGTTTCACGGTTTGCATTTATGCCCATTAGCCCAAGCATCGCAGCATTTAATGCATTTACACCGTTAAAAGGTTCGCTTCCATGGGCTGCCTTTCCCTCGTAAGTAATATGCTTAGCCTCAAACCCAAGGCTTGAGCCGTTAATATACACATTGAATGATGGCGTAAATGCGTGAGAATGAATCATCATTGCCATATCTATATCATCAAATGCACCTATATGTATAAGTTCCTGTTTACCTGCCATATATGTAATTTTTCCGTTTTTTACAAGTTGCTCACGGTATTCAAGCTCCGCAAACTCCTCTGCAGGAACGGCAAAAAAAGTTATTTTTCCGTCAATTTCATCTAAAACTCCACTTTTCATAATGCCGTATGCCACACCGATCATCGAAGCAATCTGCGCGTTATGTCCACAAGCATGAGCTGCTCCTGTTTCCTTATTTGCAAGCGGATGTTCAAAGCATTTTATGGCATCAAGCTCTCCAATTATGCAAACATTAATACTTGCATCTTTTTTACCTATTGTTCCCTTTACCCCCGTTATGGCAAGTTCTGATTCATAAGGAATCCCTAATTTATCAAACTCTTCCTTTACGCGTTGACTTGTTTTAAACTCTTTGTATCCAAACTCAGGGTTGTTCAGTATGTATTCTCCACACTCAATAATGGCATCTCTGTTTTCGTCAATCGCTTTTAAAATGTTTTCTTTCAAAATTCTTGCCTCCACAAATAATTATTTTTCTACAACCTTCGACAATCTTGTTAATCTCATTATAACATATAACAAAGAAAAAGACAATTTCCGAAACCGAAAATTGTCTTTTTAATGTTTTTATCGTTATATCGGGTTTCCTTCCGTGTCAAAAAGCGGAAGCGGAGCAAGATATGTTATGTCTTCTCTGCCGATAGCATCGCCCTCTGCAAGAACCGCCATCTTTGCGACAACGTTGCCGCCTGCCGCGTTAATAAGCTGTTCCAGAGCTGCAAGAGATTCTCCTGTGCTGATAACATCATCAACAACAAGAACGCGCTTTCCTTTCATTGCCTCGACATCTTTAGAATCAAGATACAATGTCTGCGTGTGGCTGGTTGTTATTGAATCAACCTCTACGCTGATTACATCTTTCATATATAGCTTCGGCGACTTTCTTGCCACAATATAATAATTATGCCCTGCCTGCCGTGCCATTTCGTACAAAAGCGGTATCCCTTTTGATTCCGCAGTAATCATAACATCATATTCGGGCGCGAGCTTTAAAAGCTCCATCGCTGCGTGTTTCGTAAGCTCAACATCACCGAACATAACAAATGCGCCGATGTATAAGCTTTCGTTGAGTTTGCAAAGCGGCAGGTCGCGCCGGATACCGGATATGTCAATCGTGTAAAACTCTTTCATTTTTGAATGTTGCCCCTTTTCAAAGATATCCGATATGGATTTTATGCAAGACCCATAACCTTAAGAACGATATAGGCAGCGAACAGTGCGACGGAAATCCACATCACACCGCTGATGTCCTTTGCCTTGCCACAGAGAATCTTAAGGATAACCCACGCAAGAATGCCGAACATAATTCCGTTTGCAATGGAGTATGTAAGCGGCATCATAACAATTGCAAGAAATGCGCCGATTGTGTCAGCTGCATCACCGTCAAAATCGACCTTTTTGATTGCCGAAAGCATCAGAAGACCAACATAAAGCATAGCCGGTGTTGTAGCAAAGCTCGGGATTGCAAGGAAGATAGGTGCAAATACGATTGCAACAAGGAACATAATCGCTGTAACAACAGAAGCAAGACCTGTCTTTCCGCCCGCAGCTACGCCTGCGCTTGATTCAACATAGCTTGTAACCGTAGATGTGCCAAGGCATGCACCGACAACAGTACCGACAGCATCAGCCATAAGAGCACCGCTTGCTTTCGGAAGCTCGCCCTTCTCATCGAGAAGGTCACCCTTCTGAGCAACGCCGATGAGAGTGCCGACAGTGTCAAATATGTCAGTGTAAAGGAATGTAAATGTAACAATGAGGAAACCTACGAAGTTCTTTGCTATGAATCCAAAGTCAAACTTAAACAATGCCGGAGCTGCAAAGTTTGCCTTGATTGCTTCCATAGAAAGATTCGGGATTACGGAATAAACACCGTTTGCCGGATCCGGAACATACCAGCCAACAAGCTCAGCAACAATGCCGAGAACCCATGTAGCAATGATACCGAGAAGAATAGCACCCGGAACCTTGAAGTGATTGAATACACCAATAAGGAGAAGACCTACAAGAGCAAGTACAACACCTGTGGATGACAAGTCACCAAGAGCAACGGTTGTAGCCGGATCTGCAACAACAATCTTCGCATTGATAAGAGCGATGATTGCAATAAACAAACCGATACCTGCCGTGATGCCGAACTTAAGATTGTTCGGAATCTTGTTAACAAGAGCTTCGCGGAACTTGAAGAGTGAAAGAATCATAAAGATGATACCTTCAACAAGGATTGAAGTCAACGCGACTTCGTAAGAATAACCCATAGCACCGCAGACAGTGAATGCAAAAAATGCATTCAGGCCCATGCCGGATGCCAACGCAACAGGGTAGTTAGCAAAAAATGCCATGCACAGTGTTGCAATTGCGGCAGAGATAGCCGTTGCCATAAAGATACCTGCAGGTGTTGCGCCCGGAATGCCTCCCAAATAGCCGGGGTTGACAGCAAGGATGTACGACATTGCCAGGAACGTTGTAATACCGGCGATTATTTCGGTACGTACACTGCTGCCTCTTTCTTTGATTTTGAAAAGTTTTTCAAGCTTTTCCATGTTACCAACTCCTTTAAATTTTTTGTGGTAGTAAAATTATACCATAAAAAACTTCTTTTTTCAACGTTTTTCTGTTTTTTTCACAATACTTCCCGAAGCAATATCAGCTCAGGCTTGCCTATATAATTTAAATTGTATTTTTCAACCATAGCCTTTGCTTTGACAAGAGATTCTTCATCAAACGCGCTTTCCGGATCATGTGCGTCAAAGCCGAAGGTGACGGGTGCATTCTCCTCTCCTGCAACTTCCCAGAAATCCTCGCGCGGATAATGCCTGACTCCGCGAATACCTAAGAAATTTATTTCAAGCGGTACATTCATCTCTCTCGCTGCAGCACACAACCTGCGCGCCTCTTCACGGTAAATTTTTTCGTCTCCGCTAAAGTTAAAAACGTCGGGATGGGCGATATAGGTGAAAACATTTTCACGCATCGCCGCAATTACCGAATCTGTATATTCCTTCAGCTCTTCCTCACTTTCCGTTTCATTTACCGTATGCCGTCCACCCGTATTTTCAGGTCTTACATAGTGCTGACCTAAAATAAGAAACTCTGCCCCGTAATCCATGGCGTTTTTCAGCATCTTATCGAAAAGCTCCGGATAATATTCCGACTCAAACCCGACCTTTAAATCGATTTTGCCTTTATATTTTTCGCTAAGCGAGCGTATTTCCTCGCAATAGCTTTTCCCCTCACAGACCGGAACTCTGTAATGAGATTCCGTTCCATCGGAGAAGCGCAATGGAATGTGGTCGGAAAATCCCATATGCTTTATTCCGTTTTCAATTGCCCTTGCAACATATTCCTCCGTTGTTCCTGTTGCATGTCCGCATCTGCTTGTATGAGTGTGGTAATTATAGTTCACGTTCTTTCCTTCTTCTTATATAGTCTTGTCTGAAAATTATTTTATCACAAAAAACTTTTTGATTCAAGCTATTGCTGATTTATTTATAATATGATACAATAATTTCCGGAATATTCTACCGGAGGTTTTCTCTTTGAACATATCTGAAATTTTCAAAAATCGCCCGCTCGCCCTTGCACCGATGGCAGGCGTTACGGATGCGGCGTTCCGCGCCGTCTGCCGTGATTGCGGCGCGGACATTACATATACGGAAATGGTCTCATCCCGTGCGCTTGTGTATCAGGACAGCAAAACAGGCTCGCTCCTTATCCACAATGAGGGTGAGAGCCCATTCGGTGTTCAGCTTTTCGGCAACGACCCGCGCGTTATGCGCGAGGCGGCAGAAATTGCGCTCGAGCGCACAGGCTGCGACTTTATAGACATAAATATGGGATGCCCTACGCCTAAAATCGTAAATAACGGCGATGGCTCGGCTCTTATGAAAAATCCCGCCCTTGCCGCGGAAATCGTGCGCGAAGTAAAACGCGGTGTGCCTGTTCCCGTAACGGTGAAATTCCGCAAGGGCTGGGACGGCGGAAGCGTAAACGCCGTGGAGTTTGCAAAGGCGCTTGAGGACGCGGGTGCGGATGCCCTTGCCGTTCACGGTAGAACTCGCGTGGCAATGTATTCCGGTCGTGCAGACTGGGATATAATCCGAGATGTCTCTTCTGCCGTCAGCGTTCCCGTTCTTGCAAACGGAGATGTTTTTGAGGGTGCCGATGCCGCAAAAATTCTGCGCTGGACAGGTGCGGCAGGAGTTATGGTGGGAAGGGCGGCATTCGGCTGTCCGTGGATATTCACGCAATGCCGCGCGGCAATTGACGGAAAAGAAATCCCCCCTCTCCCTCCTCTTGCAGAGCGTCTTGATATCGCAGAGGCTCAGATTCGCAAAAGTGCGGAAAATACCTGCGAAAGAGTCGCCGCACTCGAGGCACGGAGGCATATTGCGTGGTATCTTCGCGGTGTTCGCGGCGCAAATTCATATAAAACGCGCGTGGTAAGCATCTCAACTCTTGAAGAGCTTCACCGCCTGCTGGAAGAGATAAAGCATACTTTGGGATAACCCAAGGGTAGGCGAACTCCTCTCGGCTTAAACAATAGCAGAACCGCGGCAATTGCCGCGGTTCTGCTTTTTAGAACAGCTTATTTATTTCTTCTACTGTCTTTCGGACAAGCATCTCACCGCCGACGTGACCGACGGTACCGCTTGAAACGTATGCGCTGTAATGGCTTCCCTTTTCTGCCTTTTCGGTCGGCAGATAGCCGTCACTTCCGCAACAGAGCTGAACGATAAACGTCTGCGATGCGTGGGAAAGCGCGCGAATCTGATTGCCGAAATCGAGGAAGAGCTCATACGGGTTTGTTGCAAAAACAACATCACCGATACGGACGATATGTACTTCAACCGTGCGGATATTATGATCCTGTTGATATTCATATCTCCCAAGAGTTCCTGCATGAACGTGCATTGCCGCAGTGTCCATATAATTGATGTCGCCTGTATGCTCCTTGAAAAACTCACGGATTGCGCGAGCTGCCGCATCACGCTCTGCCGGAGTTACGCGGCGAAGCGGAAGCTCAAGAGTAAGTTTTTTATGAACAAGCGGACCCTCCGAGGTCTTTTCCGTAATTTCCTCAAACACATCGGAAATCTCGTTCACAACGCGCTTGCCTATCTTCCACGTTCCCTTGATGTCATACATTGACGGGTCCGCACGGCGCACGGTTACGTTTTCACGGATAACGTTCGGGTCGGCAATCGGGGTTTCCGGTTCCACCCAGCGGATAAGGTCACGCGGGCACTGGTCGCCTCCTGCAGCGCCAAGACCGAGAACCTTGATTTCCTCGCCGTATTTCTCGCGGAGAAGAATCTTCACCTTGCCCCAATAGTCGGAGGAAACATAGCTTCTCTGCTCAACAACCTGCGACGGGCAGGCAATATTTGCAACAACGCCTGTGAGCTTGTCGTTCTCGTCAAAGGTATAGAGAAGCTCAATGCCGTTATCGTTGCCACCTTCAAGATGCGTGAAATTTACGGTGTTCGTATCGCCCCACATTTTTGCACTGCCGTCGTCATAGCATGCGCGACGGCACATTCCGACAGCCGCACGGCCAAACTCGTTTGCAAAAGATGCGGGTTTTAAGTTCTTATATGCCTCAATGCACGCCTCTGCGACTTTGCCCGGAAGGAATTCTGCCGCCTCAATGGGTGACATAACATCGTCCGTAAGCGGAACACGGTCTATGTACTTCACTCCCTCGGGCATATATGCCTTTAGCGTTCCAAGCGTGTCGCCCACGGTCTTGTCACTTCGTCCGGCATATGAATACGAGGTGTGGGTATGGGTTGCAGCTACGATAATCGCATCTGTGTTTATTTCAGGGCATTTTTCCGAAACAATATCTCTGACATCTTTCATAAGGCTGCTGCTGACAGAAACAAGGTCTGCAGAGCAGAAGATAACATGCTCTTCTCCTGTAGCTATTGCCATTGCGGTAACACTGAGCGGAGTTTCAACATACTCTGAAACGCGCTCGTAAAACTGACCGGCAAGGCTTATCTTTTTATCCGGAGTTATATCAACTTCCGACCATCCGATTAAATATTTGTTTGACATGTTAAATCATCCTTTCAATTATTCGCTTATTTTATATTCTGCAATAAACTTTTCCTCATCTGCCGGCTGCACTCTGAAAAGAGCCGCATCGCCGTTTGCAAGAGAAACGCTTATTCTATCTGTATTTTCGCTGACAAGCCTCTGCATACCGTCCTCACGACTTACTTCATATACATTGAAATTGCCTTTAAGCGGAATATCTGCGCAAAGCTCTTTTTCAAAATCACGGTTTAAAACAAACAGATAGTCATTGCCGTAATCATCGCAAAGCTCACCGACAGAGGTGCGCTTCGTGAGATTACCGGAGAGGATTTTGCTGTCTGCGATATTATCCTCAAAATCCTTGTAAATTTCACCGTATTTGCCGTAAACCTTAACATCACTGCTGTGGTATACCGCACGGTTTGAAAGAGCAAGAAGTGTGTTTCCGAGCATTTTAAATTCCTCGTGGATTTTTTTCTGCTCATCGAAGAAATCACCGCGCTCGCCTGTTGCGATAAGAACTGTTCTTTCCGTGGGGTAAGGATTTTCCGGATGAAGACCGTAACACGTTCCCGTAACGGTATAATTTTGAAGTCCCTTTGCACCGTAAAGCGCACCGGCATACATCATCATACGCACCATCGGGAATGTGATTTTCACGTCCGTCTTATAAACGTGGCATGACTGATAATAAAACCAGAACGGCAGATTGTATTTCCGCGCAAGATTTCTTGCCACTGCAAGGTCAAGCCACATCGGCGAATCATCAAGCTGCATTTCTTCGGTATAATCAAGCCCCGGATAAAGACCGCAATAATTGCCAACGGGGTAATAATCCATGGATACAACCGGCGGCTCAAGCTCTTTTATGTACTGCTCAAACGCATCGTAATACTGTCCGTTATCCCACGTCGGTCCTGGATTGTAGCTCGGCGGGAAAACCGAGAACATAAGAGCATCGGGGTTTTCCTCCAGAATTATATCGCTCTGACGTCTCGCCTCACGGAAGAGATAGTCGCAATATGGCTCATCCCAGACATAGAAGCCGATGGTATGTTTCTTTTCTTTAAGCGTTCTCACCGTTTCACGGATAACGTTGTCATCAACCGGACGGTCATCGTGGCGGTGCATCATACCGCTGAAAAGAGACAAATCCTGAAAGATAAGGTCAATGCCGTGCTTTTCGCATGCGTCTACCGTCTCCCAGACCTTTTCGTGAGATCCCCATCCCACTTCAAGAAGGTTAAAGCCCGCCTCTTTGCAATTTTTAATTATCATATCGGTATCTTTACCGATACAGTTAAATGTAGAAAGAGCAAATTCACGCTGTTTCCAATTAAAACGCGGATTTCCGAGCGGCTTTCTGTCATATACTACTTTTTTCATAACGTTAAATTACCTCAATACCGAGAATATCGCAAAGGTCGCGGATTGCCGCGGTGTTGTCTCCGTAAGTAATGATATAGTGCTGGCACATAACGTTGTTTGTGAACTTCTCAACATCCGGAAGAATGATTTCAAGTCCCGGAAGCTGCGGTGCCGGCTGTGTCCAGCCACATTCCTCCCACTTGCGCGGAGTTACACCCTCTCCCGTTACCATATGCATATAGTATTTTCCGTTTGTGTATACAAGACGGCACATTGTAAGCTTACCGGTTTTCACCTTCGAAACGTTGAGTATTCCCTCGCTCAGCTCACCGAATGCTGCCGGCATAACCGTTGTATCTCCATCGGTAATCTCAGCCGGAACATAGTCCGGAACACCTGCGAGAACGCGGTCTGTGAAGAACTCATAAAACTCAAGATACGCACCGCACTGACCGGTAAGAAGCTTTACCATTGTCTGGGTAACATTGCCGAGGCTGTCGTTTTCCGGAATTGTGGAAACGCCAAGAACATCAGAAAGAAGCATAAATATCGGTGCGGGCGGGAAGCCTAAAAGCTTCTTCATCCCGTCAACGTCCTTTAAGGAAATTGCAAGATAGCCGCGTTCCTTTATAAGAGAAGCGATTGCAAGGAAATATCCTGCCGCCATCATCTTTCCTTCCTGCTTTGCCGGCTTTACAAAATTCCATTTGGACATGTATTTGTCGATAACCTCCTGCTTTTCAGCATCGGTTACCTTCTGATATCTCTGGAATATCTCAAGCATTTCAAATGTTTCAATCTCAACGCCTACGCGATTCTTAAGAGATGCTCCGTCGTGAAGAGTGCCGTAAAGGTTCATATCACGGTATCCCGCATGGCCTATCTTCACACTGCGCAGTGCCTTTGCCGCGCTCGCCGCCTTTACATATGTTGCAACCTTGTCTGTGCGTGACGGAAGACCGATAATATCATATACATATTTGAATGTATACCCAAGGTCATAGAACGTCTTGCGGAGTGCGCTTGTGCCCGCCTGGTCAGCGGTTGTGACAAGTCTGTCACCCTCCATCCAGCCGCAAAGTCCCCACAGCACCATCGGAAGATTGCGGTACTGTTCGGTAATCTTTACAACAGCGTGGCTCGGAATCCAGCCTGCGATGCAGACAACCATTGCATCAAAATCGTTGCCCGAAAGCTTTGAAAGCGCTTCCTTTATATCATTTTCCTCATAATCATCCGTCACCGGATAAACAGAAACAAGGTCAAGCCCCTTATCAAGAAGACCCTTTTCTGCCTCTGCGCATTTTTTAATAATAACATCCTTCGGTGTGTTAACCTCACCAAAGCCAACAAAAGCTATTTTTCCCATAACATTTTTTCCTCCGCTTCACAGAAATTTTTATATACATCGGTGTAATCCGCACCGCCGGGTACATATGTTTTTCCGGTTTCAACAATTGCATCCGCCGCAGACGTTACGCTGTCGAATATTCCCGCCGCAACGCCTGCAAGTATTGCACTTCCAAGACAAGCGCTCTCCGCATTTTTGAGAGTTGTTATCTTTCTTCCCGTCATATCCGCCTTGATCTGACACCACAGCGGGCTTGATGCCCCGCCGCCGGTTGAGCGGATTTCCGGAGCTTCTATATTCATATATTCAAGATTGCTTTTGAGCATACACGCTACCGATTCAAGGATTGCACGTATCATATGCGCTCTCGTGTGCGAAAGCGTAAGTCCCAAAAACGATCCCTTTGCCGCAGGAGAATACTTCGGCATAGTTGACCCGCAGAGATACGGAAGAAACGTAAGGCCCTCCGCACCTATTCCGGCTTTTTCTGCAAGAACATCCATTTCCTTAAAGCTTAAATCCGCACAAAATCCGTTTTTGAACCACTTAAGTGCAAGTCCCGCCGCAGGAGTCCACGAAAGAAGAGCATACTTTCCGTCATAATTCACATGGCACGGAATTATGCTTTCGGGATTGTATTCCGGTATCTCATCGCACGGAACAAACATCGCCATTGTTGTTCCCGTCATCTCTGAAATAACGCTCTTTGAGGTAACGCCCGCGCCTATCGCCCCCGCTATCTGGTCAATTGCGCTTGTTGCAACCTTAATTCCGTTATATTCGCCGACAAGCTCGGCACTGCCGAAAATTTCCGGAAGCTGTTCTCTTGAAATTCCGATAAATGAGAGCATCTCATCCCACCAGTCGCCACGTCTTATATCGAAATAAAGACTTGACGACTGAAGCGTCTTTTCCGTCACAAAACGCCCCGTAAGCTTAAACAAAATGTAATCTTCCAGAAGAAAAATACGTTTTGTTTTCGAAAATACATCCGGCGAATTCTTTTTCATCCACAAAAGCTTCGCCGCAGGCCACGTCGCACAAATCTCCGGCTGACCCGTCACTTCATAAACAAGCTTCTTCCCGAACTTCTCTTCTATCTCGCGTGCCTCGGCTTCGGCGCGGTTATCAAGCCACACAATCGCATTTGTAAGCGGCAATCCTTCCTCATCGGTAAAAATGAGGGTTTCACACTGCGTATCAACCGAGATTGCAGAAATCTCAATGCCACGGCTTACCTCAGCTAATGCATCGGAAAACATATCCCAGTATCCTTCCGCCGGAAACTCAACGCGCGCACCTTCAGTAATAAGCGTGTAATCGCGCGATGCGGAGGAAATAAGCTTTCCTTTCTCATCAAAAACAGCAATTTTCAGCGAGGTTGTTCCTATATCTGCGCCTGCAATATACTTCATATGGTAAAATATCCCTCTCTTCCAACACGGAAGAGAGGGATGTCCTATACTTCAATAAGCTTTGTATGCTTTTTAAAACTTTTCTTTTCCTCGTCTGCCGCGTTTTTATTTGTTATTATGTAATCCGCGACACCGATATCCGATATTTTTGCAAATGTTGTTCTGCCTATTTTGGTGTAATCGGCGGCAACTATGCAGGTTGACGAATTTTCAATCATCAGCCGGTCAAGCTCTGCTTCCTTGTCGTAATACGTTGTAAAGCCATTTTCGATATCCGCGCCATCTACCGAAAGCACAAGCTTGTCGGCGTGATAGCGGCGAATCTGCTCATTTGCATCACTTCCGCAGGAAAACTGATACTTGGCGTTTATGTCTCCGCCGAGAAGAACAACATTGAAATTCGGATTTGCCCCCGCCTCAAGCGCAATTGCAATTGAGTTGGTAACGATGCTTAAATTCAGGGCAGGACTTAGCATTCTGAAAGTAAGAAGCGTCGTCGTGCCGGAATTAAACATCACCGTGTCGTGGTCCTCTATCATAGCCGCGGCGGCACCGGCAATCGCAACCTTCTTTTCGTGGTTGGTTCCCAGACGCTGCTGCAGGCTCATATTGTAATACGTTTTGTACGAACTCATGGCGCCGCCGTGAACACGCGATAAAAGACCGCGTGCTTCAAGGTCGGCAAGATCCATACGCACCGTGACCTCCGAGACGCCGAACATCTCCGAAAGCTCGGTAACACGCACCTTTCCGTTTGCCGCCAAAAGCTCTATTATCTTATCTTTTCTGCTGTCAATATCCATTTATATCCTCTCCTGTCGGGATTTTTTACCGTAGCTTTATACAGTATACCACAACAAGAGGGTCATTTGCAAATTTTCCTCACCTTCTTTTCGTTTTACTTTCTTTTCACTTTCGATTTAATTATAAATATTTTCCCATTGCTTGTCAATAGATTTTTTGAAATATTGCTTCTTTTTACAGTAAAAATTGACTTTTTCGAAAAACAGTGTATAATATTCTCATACAATATTTTTTGGAGGATAATTATAATGGTAATTATTGAAATGGAAAACGGAAAAAAGATTAAGCTTGAGCTTGATTCGTCAGCTGCACCGATTACGGTGGAAAACTTTGAAAAGCTTGTCCGCGACGGCTTTTATGACGGACTTACCTTCCACAGAATAATCCCGGGCTTTATGATTCAGGGCGGTTGCCCGCTCGGCACGGGTACCGGCGGTCCCGGCCATACCATCAAGGGTGAATTTAAGTCAAACGGCGTTGACAACCCCATCCGCCACACACGCGGTGTTATCTCCATGGCTCGTTCCATGATGCCCAACTCTGCAGGAAGCCAGTTCTTCATTATGCACAAGGATGCTCCGCACCTTGACGGACAGTATGCGGCATTCGGCCGTGTTGTTGAAGGAATTGAGGTTGTTGACGAAATCGCATCCGTCGAAACTGACTATTCCGACAAGCCCACAACTCCCGTAGTTATCAAATCAATCACAATCGAATAAGAAAGCCGAGGAAATCTTACTGTGGCAAAAAAGGACAATATCAGAAATTTTTGTATTATCGCTCATATCGACCACGGCAAGAGCACGCTTGCAGACAGACTGCTCGAGCATTGCAAGGCAGTTACCGAGCGCGAAATGGAAAATCAGCTCCTTGATGATATGGGGCTTGAGCGCGAGCGCGGAATTACGATAAAAGCTCGCGCTGTGCGGATGGATTATATAGCCGAGGACGGTGAGGAATATGTATTAAACCTCATCGACACCCCCGGACACGTCGACTTCAACTATGAGGTATCGCGCTCTCTCGCCGCTTGCGAGGGTGCGCTTCTCGTCGTTGACGCATCTCAGGGAATCGAGGCACAAACTCTTGCTAACACCTATCTTGCAATAGAGCACGACCTTGAAGTTCTTCCCGTTATCAACAAGATAGACCTGCCCTCTGCAGATCCCGAGCGCGTGAAGGGTGAAATCGAAGACATCATCGGTATTCCTGCCGAAGACGCACCCGCAATAAGTGCAAAGATGGGCCTTAACATCGGCGAGGTTCTTGAATATGCCGTTAAGAATATTCCCGCACCAAAAGGTGATGAGAATGATCCACTTCGCGCAATCATCTTTGACAGCCGTTACGATTCATACCGCGGTGTTATCGTTTATCTCCGCGTTATGGAGGGCGAGCTTCGCCCCGGTATGAAGATAAAGCTTATGGCATCCGGTGCGGAATTCGAAGTTGTTGAAACGGGCTATATGCTTCCGCGCGGTGAGAAAAAGACAAATTGCCTCTCCGCCGGTGAGGTCGGCTTCTTCACGGCAAGCATTAAGAACGTCACCGACACGCAGGTCGGTGATACAGTTACCGGTGTGGAAAATCCTGCAAGCGAACCGCTTCCGGGATACCGTACCGTGCGCCCGATGGTTTTCTCCGGCGTATATCCCGCAGACGGCGCAAAATATCCCGATCTTCGCGATGCGCTTGATAAATTAAAGCTTAATGATGCATCCCTGACTTATGAGCCGGAATCCTCTGCCGCTCTCGGCTTTGGCTTCCGTTGTGGCTTCCTTGGTCTTCTTCATATGGAGGTTATCCAGGAGCGCCTTGAGCGCGAATATAACCTTGACCTTATAACAACCGCACCGAGCGTTATCTATAAGGTCAAAAAGACCGACGGCGAAACTCTTATGATTACCAACCCGCTCAATTATCCGAATCCTTCGGAAATCGAATGGGCGGAAGAGCCGTTTGTCTCCGCAAACATTATCTCCCCCACAGAATATATCGGAAATATAATGGAGCTCTGTCAGGAGCGCCGCGGCGAGTATAAAGATACAAAGTATCTTGACCAGACGCGCGTTGAGCTTCACTATAACCTTCCGCTTAACGAAATCATTTACGACTTTTTCGATGCGCTTAAATCAAAAACCCGCGGCTATGCTTCCCTTGACTATGAGCTTTCGGGATACCGCAAGAGCGAGCTTGTAAAGCTTGATATTCTCCTAAACGGCGACCCGGTTGACGCGCTTTCCTTTATCGTTCATTCCGAAAAGGCGTATTCACGCGCACGCCGCCTTGCCGAAAAGCTTAAAGAACATATCCCGCGCCAGCTCTTTGAAATCCCGATTCAGGCTACAATCGGAAGCAAGATTATAGCGCGCGAAACCGTAAAGGCACTGCGCAAGGACGTTCTTGCAAAGTGTTACGGCGGCGATATCACGCGTAAGAAGAAGCTTCTTGAAAAGCAGAAAGAAGGCAAAAAGCGTATGCGCAATCTCGGCTCGGTCGAGGTTCCGCAGGATGCCTTTATGGCAGTACTCAAGCTCGACGAATAAAGGAGAAATTCCCTATGACACCGCTCGGCATATATGTCCACATCCCGTTTTGTCTTTCAAAATGCGCTTACTGCGATTTTTACTCAAAATGCGGAAACAAAAATGAATACAAAGAATACACCGATGCGGTTACAAGCCACATTTCGGAGGCGCATCTGCGCTCCTCTGATTATGAGGTAGACACGATATACTTCGGCGGCGGAACTCCCACTGCAATCGGCGAAAAAAACCTTATAAAAATTCTCGGCGCAATTCTCCGCTCGTTCCGCGTTTCGGAAAAATGCGAGGTAACGTGTGAGGCAAACCCGAATTCCGTTACCTACCCGATGCTCAAAAAGCTCCGCCGTGCAGGGTTTAACCGCCTCTCCTTCGGTATGCAGTCTGCCGACAAATCCGAGCTTCGCACACTCGGGCGCACCCACTCGTTTGATGATGTTAAAGCAGCCGTGGAAATGGCGCGCCGTGCGAAATTTTCAAACCTCTCGCTCGACCTTATGTACGGACTTCCCTCGCAGACGGCGGAAACCTTTCTTGATTCCCTCGATGCCGCAATTGCGCTGTCTCCCGATCATATCTCCTGCTACAGCCTCAAAATAGAAGAGGGCACTCCGCTTGCAGAGCGACCGGAAACTCTTTTCCTTCCCTCGGACGATGAACAGGCAGATATGTATCTTGCTGCAGTGACAAGGCTCCGTGACGAAGGGTATATGCAGTATGAAATATCAAACTTCGCAAAGGAAGGGTTTGAAAGCCGGCATAATATGAAATACTGGACTCTCGGAGAGTATTGGGGTTTTGGTCCGTCGGCACACTCTCTCGTCGGTAAAAAGCGTTTTTCCTATATCCGCGATACCGCTCTGTATATCGACGCAATTGCAAACCGCGATGAGGTTATAGACAAAATTGAAACTATAAACGAATCCGCACGTTGCGGAGAATACCTTATGCTGGGTCTTCGGACGCGCGACGGCATTTCCGGCGATGTTCTGGAAAAGCGATATCTCACGTATTTTGATGAGATAGAAAAGGTGCTGCTCAAGTACCATAAAACAGGCCACGCAGAGTTTGACGGACACAGGTGGTCGCTCACTCCCGAGGGATTTTTGATATCAAACCGTATAATATGCGATGTTTTAGACGCTTTGGAGTCATCCGAGCATCTTGTTCGCCCCTTAAACGGTTATGTAAGAAAAGAATAAGAAAGAAAGGACTAAACAATTATGCGCGCAGTTGTAACAGTTATTGGTAAAGACACAACCGGCATCATCGCCGCAGTGTCCAACGTTTTAAGCGAGAAAAAAATAAACATCCTCGATATCAACCAAAGTGTTTTGTCGGATATGTTTGTTATGGTTATGCTTGTGGATATCTCATCAAGCACCATCGATTTCTCTGCCCTCTCGTCGGAGCTTTCCTCTCTCGGCGACAGTATGGGTCTTAAGATCCTTGCAATGCACGAGGATATCTTCAACACAATGCACAGAATCTGAATTCGAGGTTAAAAGCTTATGATTAATTCTTTTGATATTCTTGAAACAATAAAAATGATAGAAGAAGAGCATCTGGATATACGCACCGTAACGATGGGCATATCTCTGCGCGACTGCTGCGGAAGCGATATAGGGCGCGTTGCTGACCGCGTATATGACAAGGTGACAAAAACTGCAGAAAAGCTTGTTGAGACTGCAGAGGGTATTGCCTGTGAATACGGCATTCCGATTGTCAACAAGCGCGTATCCGTAACTCCTGTTTCGCTTCTTGCCGATGCATGTGAATCTTCCGATATCCCCGTTCTTGCCCGCGCACTTGACCGCGCGGCAGAAACACTCGGCATAAACTTTATCGGCGGTTACGGCGCACTCGTCCACAAGGGAATGACGCGCGGCGACAAAAACCTCATCGAAACTCTTCCTGAGGCTCTTTCGGAAACCGAGCGCGTTTGCTCATTTGTAAATGTTGCTACCACGCGTGCCGGCATCAATATGGATGCGGTAAAAACTCTCGGCGAGCTTGTCTGCCGTATGGCATATCTCACGCGTGAGCGCGAGAGCGTTGCGTGTGCAAAGTTCGTCGCTTTCGCAAACGCAACCGAAGATAACCCCTTTATGGCAGGTGCTTTCCACGGTGTCGGCGAAGGTGAAGCTGTAATAAACGTCGGTGTATCTGGCCCCGGCGTTGTTCACAAGGCAATAAAGCGTGCAGGTGATGTTAACCTCACTGACCTTGCAGAGGTCGTAAAGCGCACTGCATTCAAAATTACGCGCGCAGGTCAGCTTGTTGCAAAAACCGCGGCAGAGCGCCTCGGCATCCCGTTTGGTATTGTCGACCTTTCTCTTGCTCCTACTCCTGCAATAGGCGACTCCGTTGCTCACATTCTGGAAGAAATGGGGCTTTCCTCTGTCGGAAGCCACGGCACAACCGCAGCACTTGCACTTCTCAACGATGCAGTAAAGAAAGGCGGCGTTATGGCATCTCCGCACGTTGGCGGTCTCTCAGGCGCATTTATCCCTGTGTCCGAGGATGCAGGAGTGATAGAAGCCGCAGCAAAGGGATATCTCTCCTTTGATAAGCTGGAAGCAATGACCGCCGTTTGCTCGGTCGGTCTTGATATGATAGCAATCCCCGGCGACACCCCGCCCGAGGTTATCTCCGCAATCATTGCAGACGAAATTTCAATCGGTGTTGTAAACAACAAAACAACTGCTGTACGCGTTATCCCCGCCTACGGCAAAGGAGTCGGCGATTTCGTAAACTACGGTGGTCTCCTCGGTGAAGCGCCCGTTATGCCTATAAGCACCTGCTCACCCAAGAAATTCATCTCCCGCGGCGGACGTATTCCCGCACCTATCCACAGCCAGAGGAACTAATACCGTGGAGAATATAAGAAACGACGAATTTTACATGCGTGAGGCGATTGCCCTTGCCGAAAAAGCGGCAGAGCTTGGTGAAGCTCCGGTCGGGTGCGTAATCGTTCTTGACGGTGAAATAATCGGGCGCGGATATAATCTGCGTGAAAGCAGCGGAAATCCGCTTACCCACGCCGAAATAATCGCAATCAACGAAGCGTGCCGCCATGTGGAAAGCTTCCGTCTTGTCGGCTGCGAGCTTTACGTCACTCTTGAGCCGTGCCCGATGTGTGCGGGTGCATGCATAAATTCGAGAATCGAGCGCGTCGTCTTCGGCGCATATGATCCGAAAGCCGGCTCGTGCGGCTCGGTGGTAAATCTGTTTGATTTGCCGTATAACCACAAACCCGCCCTCTGCGGAGGAGTGCTTGAAGAAAAGTGTGCATCGCTTCTTTCCCGCTTCTTTCTTTCGCTTCGCGAGCGGAACAAACTGCGAAAAAAGGCGATTTTAGGCGAATCTTAAACGAACTTTAACACCTTCGTAACAGATAAAGATTTATTTGTTAACAAAATAGAGTTATAATATTATACGTAATCGGTTGAAAAACCGTTTATATAAATTTGATAATAATCTTTTCTCTGTTACTCCTCCCCACTCCTATTGCAAAACATAGAGAAAAAGAGCGGTTCTTATGCGCGAACCGCTCTTTTTCTCTTTTTATTCATAATTTTTTTACAGAAAAGATTCAGAATATTTTACAAAAAATGCTTGATAATTTACCTCTGCGTGGTATACTAAAAATACAGACAGGGGAAGATTTTACATCTGTTTTCACTACACCTGCAAAGGAGGTTACTTAATATGAATATGCAGAAACTTACCAAAAAGTCAATTGACGCAATTCAGGACGCACGAAGCTGCGCCCTTGAATACGGCAATCCCCAGATAGAGCAGGAGCATCTGCTTTTCGCTCTTGTTTCACAAGACGGCGGGCTTATTCCGGAGCTTCTCAAAAAGCTCGGTGCCGGAAATCTTAAAAACGATGTGCGCACGCTGATCGAAAAGCTTTCAAAGGTATCAGGCGCTTCAGACGTATATGTCTCCCGTGATGCTGAAGCCGCGCTTAACGCCGCAGAAAAGCGTGCGGAGAGCCTTCGTGATGAATATATCTCCGTTGAACATCTGATGCTCGGCCTTCTCGAGAAGCCATCGGCGTCTCTGAAAAAACTTTTTGATACAAACGGAATTACAACCGATAAATTCTTAGAGGTTCTTGCCGAAGTGCGCGGCAATGCGCGCGTAATATCCGATGATCCTGAAAGCACATACGATGCGCTGAAAAAATACGGAACTGACCTGACCGCGCTTGCACGGGATAAAAAGCTCGATCCCGTAATCGGCCGCGATACGGAAATACGCAATGTTATCCGCATTCTCTCACGCAAAACAAAGAATAATCCTGTCCTCATCGGTGAGCCTGGTGTCGGCAAAACTGCAATTGCCGAGGGCCTTGCCTCACGCATTGTTCGTGGCGACGTTCCCGATTCTCTTCGTGACCGCACAATCTTTTCGCTCGATATGGGCGCGCTTATCGCAGGTGCAAAATTCCGCGGTGAATTTGAAGAACGCTTAAAGGCAGTCCTCAATGAAATCAAGTCAAGTGACGGCAAAATAATTCTTTTTATAGACGAGCTTCATACGATAGTCGGAGCCGGTAAAACAGACGGCGCAATGGATGCGGGTAATCTCTTAAAGCCGCTTCTTGCAAGGGGCGAGCTTCACTGCATCGGCGCAACAACGCTCAACGAATACCGTCTTTACATTGAGAAGGATGCCGCTCTTGAACGCCGCTTCCAGCCGGTGCTTGTCGATGAACCAACCGTTGAAGACACCATATCAATCCTTCGCGGAATCCGCGAGCGGTATGAGATTTTCCACGGCGTTAAAATTCAGGATCAGGCGCTTATTTCTGCCGCTGTTCTCTCTTCACGCTATATCTCCGACCGTTTTCTCCCCGACAAAGCGATCGACCTTGTTGATGAAGCGTGTGCAATGATACGCACAGAGATTGACTCCATGCCCGCAGAGCTTGACGATATCTCCCGCCGCATTATGCAACACGAGATAGAGGAAGCCGCTCTTCTTCGTGAAAGCGATGAGGCCTCCCAAGAGCATCTTAAGGAAATACAGCGCGAGCTTTCCGAGATGAGAAGCGATTTTGCCGAAATGCGCGCAAAGTGGGAAAACGAAAAAGGCTCTATTGAAAAGCTGAAAACACTTCGTGCCGAGCTTGAAAACCTGAATACCGAAATTGAGCGCGCGGAGGAAAAGTATGACCTCAACCGCGCTGCAGAGCTTAAATACGGACGCTTACCACAGCTTCGCGCAGAGATTGAACAGGCAGAAAAGGCGGCAGAAGCCGCAGAAGGACAAGCCAACCTTCTCCGCGATAAGGTTACAGACGAAGAGATTGCAAAAATAATCGGCCGCTGGACAGGAATCCCCGTATCGAAGCTTTTGGAGAGCGAGCGTGAAAAGCTCCTTGCGCTTTCCGATATTCTCCATAAACGCGTTGTCGGTCAGGGTGAAGCGGTAACGGTTGTAAGCGAGGCCATTCTCCGCTCCCGCGCAGGTATTGCCGACCCGAAAAAGCCCATTGGCTCGTTCCTTTTCCTCGGTCCCACCGGTGTCGGCAAAACCGAGCTTGCAAAGGCGCTTTCCGAAGCTCTTTTTGATGATGAGAAGAACCTCATACGCATAGATATGTCGGAGTATATGGAGAAGCACTCCGTATCCCGCCTTGTCGGCGCACCTCCCGGATATGTCGGTTACGAAGAAGGAGGACAGCTTACGGAAGCCGTACGCAAAAAGCCGTATTCCGTCGTGCTTTTTGATGAAATCGAAAAGGCACATCCGGATGTGTTCAACATTCTGCTTCAGGTGCTTGACGACGGCCGCATCACCGACTCTCAGGGACGAACGGTTGATTTTAAAAACACGATTATCATTCTCACATCAAACCTCGGCTCGGATATAATCCTTGACGGAATTACCGCCGACGGAGATATTGCCGCGGATGCACGTGAGCGTGTTTCTTCCCTTCTGAAAATGCAGTTCCGCCCCGAGTTTTTAAACCGTCTTGATGAAATTGTATTCTACCGCCCGCTCACGCGCTCGGACATAACAAACATCTTAAAGCTTATGTTTGCCGATTTACAGAAGCGGCTTGATGCACAAAAGCTCACTCTTGAGGTTACTGATGCTGCCTGCGATTATATAATTGAGAACGGCTTCGAGCCGATATACGGTGCACGTCCGCTCCGCCGCTTTATCCAGAGCAAGGTTGAAACGCTCGTCGGGCGGCTGATAATTGCAGAAGCACCTGCAGAGAGAAGCGTGATTTTTGTTGATATGAAGGATAGCGCACTTCACGCTTCTGTGAAATAGATATTACGAATGCACAACCGCCGTATGGCGCATCCACGCAAGCCTCCCTTGCCTAAAGGGAGGGGGACCGCCGGATGGCGGTGGAGGGATTTATTAACAAAGGGGTTCTCTTGCGAACCCCTTTGAAACCCCACGATTTGTCCCTACCCGTTTGTGGTAGCTCTCTTTGTGCTTGTCTCCAAGTTTTTATATTGTAGCACAAAGCACTTTACTATGTCAAGCCCACATCACACGCCGAAACACCCGCGGGGAAATCCCCGCGGGTGTTTCGTAAAGTGGGCACGAAAAGATGGAAAAATAATCTTAGTTATTGTGCAACAACCGGGATAATCATTGTGACCTTCACCGGAGCATTGCCAATCTTTGCATTGAATGTAGCCTTTGCACTGTTCGGATTCGGAGTTCCGTCTGCTTCCTCATATGCGCAGGTAATTCCACGCTCATCAAAGAGGTTCTTCATCCAGTTATCTTCCGAATTATCGGATGTGTACCATATACATGCTTCTTCAAGAACAGTTGCAAGCTTTAAGAGTGAGAATTCCTGTTCATTAATTGTGTCGATGCCAAGAATTGGAGCAACAGCTTTTGATGTTGCATTAACCATAGCCTGAAGAATATCAACAAGAGCGTACTCAACATCTGTTGTAAATCCTACCTGTAAATCAAATCCATCCAGAGTGAGGTCGCCTTCAGTAACATCGGTAGCTACAACCTTAAGAGCTTGAAGCATTACCTCTGTGTAATCCGCTGCCTCTACATTGAGACCTTCACGAACCACGATATCAGCACCTAAATCAAATACAATCTCCGGAACCGGATCATCATTATACTCATAGAACATTCCGAAAACTTTCTGTTCCTGACCATCACCTATTTTATATGTCACATATGTGTTTTCAACATCAATGTCAACGCTCGGGGTGCTCGGGGTGCTCGGCTTGGAGGTACCCGGGAGAGATCCGCTGTTTGTTGAAGCATTCGGATCGGAATTAGGCTTGCTCGGCTTATCATCCTTATCGTCTGTCTTGCCGTCGTCCTTACCGCTGTCCGGAGTTGTTGTACCCGGCTTTGTTGCAGGGCTGTTGTCTGTAACGTTTGTGTTCGGGGTTTCTACCTTGGAGTCATAGCCGTTAACTGTAGCATTGCCTACGTTACCGGAACCTGTAACCTTGGAGGACTCACCGTTAACCGTTACGTTCTCAACCTTAGCGCCCTTGTCAACAGCAACGTTTGTGTTGTTACCCTCTGTCTTAACGCTGTCAACCTTTGTTCCTTCTGCAACCTTAACTGTGTTGTCGGAACCGTTAACTGTAACGTTCTCTGCGTCCTTCTTAATAACAACCTCGTTCTCAGAGGAGTCGATAACAACTTCCTTAGCAGGAACATCGATTTCAACATCGTTTGCATTTTCAGCAACGACAACCTTCGGAACCTCTACGCCTGCTGAAGCTGTAACCTTGGAAGCGCCGGTCGGATTACCGACAACAACCTGTGCAGCGCTTGTTCCTTCGTTGAGGTTAACATCACCGCCACGGATAACGATACGGCCTGTAACCGTAACATTGGAAAGGTCAATGTTCTCTGCACCTACAGCATCTGTGATGATGAGGTCGCCTTCGATTGTTGCGCCGGAAAGATCTGTTGTTGCATCGTTTACGATAAGGCTTCCTGCAACCTTCTTGCCGGAGTAGTTAGCATCCTTGTTTACAAAGAGGCAAGCAACGCGGTCAAGCATTGCAGCAAACTCTGCGCGGGTAACATTGTCCTGCGGGCGGAGAGTTTTTGTGTTGTCGCCGAGAACAACCTCTGCATCAATAAGAGCGTTTGTTGCATTCTTTGCCCAAGCTGAAACCTTGCTGTTATCTACAAAGTTTGCAGCTGCATCCGTTTCAGCGGAGAAAAGGAATGTACGTGCAAGAATTGTGAAGGTCTGCTCACGGGTAATCGGGCTGTTCGGCATCATCTTATTGCCGGAGCCGTTGATAATCTTAACAGCAACACCGGACTGAAGTGCCTCATAGTACCACTGACCGGAAACAACGTCAACATAGTGCTCAATCTCAGCCTTTGTTGCGTGTGCACCGAGAACGCGAACCATCATTGTTACCATCTCAGCGCGTGTGAGAGAGTCATCCGGACGGATCTTGTTCTCGTGTCCTGTCATTGTGCCGTTGTTGACAGCACAGTTAAGACCCTGATACTTCCAGCTGTCAAAAGCCGGAGCATCGGAGAACGCATCAAGAGCGTGCTCGTCGTGGTGAGCATCAATTGTGTCGCTCTCTGGTGCGGCAGTTGTTACAAGATCAGCCGTCCCTGCGTTTGTGAGTGTGTCTTCTGCTGCTGCAGCAAATGTCATAAGCATTGCGATACTGAGGACTGCCGCGAGCATGATTTTCAATGTTTTTTTCATAGTGTTAAACACCTTCCTTGAAAAATTTTCCTATTGCAGGCAATGTGTGATATTGCCTTACAGACTTAATTTAATTTGCCGTGACTTATCGCGCGGCGTGATGATTTTTTCTGCATTCGCGGTAAGATACGGCATCATCTTGCCTATCTTCTTCACCGCATATGCGAAATCCTTATATGACAACTTACCGTCACCGTGCGTATCGCTTCCGAGGACATGAACAGCATCATCCGCGATAAGGTCGAGATAATACCGTCTGTGACGCCTTGAATCCAGAAGAGCCGAAGCATTCATCTGAACATCAATATTAAGCTTCAATATCTTTTCCCGTCCGATATGGGATATTCTGTCTATGTGTGCACAAACGGGACGTAAACGCTGCTCCCGGATGATTCCCATAACCGCATCAAGTGTCCAGCAAGGCCACGGCTCGGGCGGAAACTCAATCAGAATGTAATCAGACTCGCCGATACAAAGCTTTTTAAGATCCGGTTCCTTATCAATATTTATCCCAAGCTGAACCTCTGCCGCCTTCACGATTTTTATCCCGCTCCTGTTCGCGGCACAAAGCTCATCATACGCTTTTTCGCGTCGCGCCAGAAAATCCGGAATGTTATCCACGTCAGGGTAAAAATGCGGCGTGGCAACAATGGTATTCACCCCTGCCTCTTTGGCATATTCAAGCTGAGAAAGGCTCATGTCAAGGCTTTCGGATCCGTGATCGGCACCGGGCAAAATGTGAGAGTGAAAATCAATATACATAGCTTATTCCTTTGGCGGAAGGCTGTACCCGTAAGTATAGCCGTAACGTGCCTTGTACTTACGTCTGTAGCGGTACTGCGTGAAGAGCGAATCACCGACAGAGTCATTAAGGATAAAGCCGAGGATTTTTGCACCGACACGCTCAAGGCTGTCTATCGATTGTTTTACAACCTCTAATGCGACCGTGTTCTCACGGACAACGAATACAACACCGTCAAGCTTGCTTGCGATAATCGCAAGGTCTGTAACAACGTGTATCGGCGGGGTGTCGATAAAGATATAGTCATATTCCTCACGGATCTGAGAGAGAACCTCATCAAAAATGGTGGTCATAAGAAGCTCCGGCGGGCTTGGCGGAATTGTTCCGACAGGCAGAACCCAGAGATTTTCATATTCCGTTCTCGATATCGGAAGCTCTTTTATAAAGCCGCCGAGCTTATCGGAAAATCCGGGAGAAGAAGGAATTTCAAAGTAACGGTGGACACGCGGCTTTCTCATATCCATATCAATTACAAGAACCTTATGGCCGGTCTGGGCAAACGCAACAGCGGTATTTAAGCACGTTGTCGTTTTTCCTTCATTTGCCGCCGAGCTTGTGAACGCAATTACCTTCTTATTACCCGAAAGCATAAACATAAGGTTTGTGCGCATGGATTTATATGCCTCATTTATAATAAACGGGCTGTTTTCCGTCAGAAGTTCACTTTTTACATATGTACTTATCTTTTTCTTCTTTTTAAGAAAAGAGATATTTATACGTCCCATCAGCCAACCCTCCTTCTGCGCTTTACCTTACCGCCGGACAGCGTCTTCTCCGCAAGCTTGAATGACGGAACGATGCCAATGATGGGAAGGTCAAAGTTCTCGGAGAGAACAAACTCGCTTTTAACGCGGTTGTCAAGTCCCTCCGTAAGGAGAATTATGAAAACCGTAAGCATGGCACCGAGCATGGCACCGAGCACGGTATTTCTCGGAATATTGGGTGACGACGGTGAAAGCGGAAGCGTTGCATAGTCGATAATCGACACGGCACCGGCATTCATAACACGCTTTATCTCACTCGGCGCGACCTTGAGGATGGTATCCGCAATAATCTGCGCTTCCGTGGGGTCGTCATGTGTTACGGAAACACGAAAAACCTCGGTAGAGGAAACCGCTTCCGCAGAAATCATTCTTTTGATTTCGGTTGAGGTATAGTCGAGCCCCGACTGCTCCGCAACCTTGTCAAGAACGGTGCGGCTGTTAAGGATAACAACGAAAGTGTTAACAAGCTCACGGGATACGCTTACGTCACCGGTAGTAACGATGGAAGACTTACGCTCTGACATATTTGATATGTAGAGAAGAGCCTGCGATGTATACATCGGAGTGACAAAAAAGAGGTTGCTTATCAGAAAAAGCACGCCACTTAGCATCGTGACCGTAACTATCAGCCAAATTTTAGAGAAAAGAACCGATATGGTCTTTTTCAGATCCAGTTCCATTGGTCTTATAACTTCCTTCCTGCGAGAATACATTTTACAGTATTATAAGTATAGCACCTGACGCCTTAAAAATCAACACTTTTTTAAAGAAATATTTTAATTTTCCGGCTCTATTTCAGCTCGCAGAACTCTGAAAGTTCGCCGCCGTGTCGGGTACTTTCGGCAAAGTCAACGGAGATGGTTTCAAATACGGCATCGCGCAGTGCCGCCTCACCGCTGTCGGTTGCAAGAAGCTCTGCCAGCTGCTCAATATCCTTATCAACCTTTTCCGTAACTTCCTTCGTATGCATAATAAAAATCTTATCGTGGTTTGTTCGCGTGTGTGTTTCTTCCTCAAGCTTTAATTCCTCGAACAGCTTCTCGCCCGGACGAAGCCCCGTAATTTCAATTTCAATATCGCGTCCGACGGTAAGCCCTGCAAGCTCAATCATATTGCAGGCAAGGTCATAAATACTTACAGGTTGTCCCATATCCAGCACAAAAATCTCCCCGCCGTGCGCAGACGCACCTGCGTTTAGAACAAGAGACACCGCCTCCGGAATAGTCATAAAATACCGCATTATGTTGCGATGCGTAACCGTTACCGGGCCGCCCTCTTCAATCTGCCTTTTGAATATCGGAATAACAGATCCGTTTGAGCCGAGAACATTTCCGAAGCGGACAGCGGCAAGCTCACATCCGCGTCCGTTATATCTCTGGACAAGAAGCTCTGCCGCGCGCTTTGTCGCGCCCATGATATTCGTGGGATTTACCGCCTTATCCGTAGATATGAGAACAAATCTGCCAACGCCGTGCTCAATACAACACTCAATGGTGTTTTTTGTTCCGAAAATATTGTTCTTTACCGCCTCGAAAACATTGTCCTCCATAAGCGGAACATGCTTATGTGCGGCGGCATGATATACGATGTCAAACTTATGACGGCGGAAAAGATATCCCATTCTCTCCTTATCCCGCACACTGCCTACTCGCACGCAGAAGCGCTCGCGCGGATACTTTGCAAGAAGGTCGTTCTGCAGATAAAAGAGTCCGTTCTCGTTTATATCCATAATCACAAGATAGCGGCAACCGTATTCAAGCGCCTGACGGCATATCTCAGAGCCGATGCTTCCCGCACCGCCCGTAACAAGCACGCACTTTCCTTCCATAAAGTGCTTTACCGTGCTCATATCCGTTTTGATTGAGTCGCGGAAAAGCAAATCCTCAATTGAGAGATCGCGGAGCGCAGTTTTTGTTCCCGACATAAACCGATGAAAATCCACAAGGTTTCCGAAGGTTTTTACGGGGATTTCCGCACCGCGGCATTTATCGTAAATAACCTTGAATGTTTCGGAATCCGCCGATGGAATAGCAATAATAATTTCGTCTGCGCGGCGCTCCTTTGCAATACGCGGAACATCTTCAATTTTGCCGAGCACGCGCACGCCGGAAAGCGTCATGTGCTGCTTTGCCGCATCATCATCTGCCACGCCGACCGGAATAAGCCCCATATCGCGGTGCGTTGTAAGCATATGGATAAGCATATTGCCTGCCGTACCCGCACCTACCACAATAACCCGGTGCAGGTTCTCTCCATCCAGACGGTGTGTTACCAGAAACACCTTAAAAACACGCTCAACACATCGGACTCCCACGGTCATAACAGCGAAGAAGAAAGCAAACATAAGCGTTATGCTCATCGACACGGGGATTTCAAATACAAGATGCGCAATCCATACGGCAATAACCGTTATAAAGGAAATTTCAAGCTGGCGCAAAACATCACGGAAAGAGATGCTTACAAACAGTGCGCGGTAGGTTCCGAGAAGAAGCGCAAGTCCGAAAACGCACACGGCGCAGACGGCATAATAAACCCATCCCGCCCTGGCAAGAAAAGAAAAAGCCTCCGTAGGCACCATATCAAAACGCAAAAGAGCCGCAATGAAAAATGCGGCAAAAAAGCAAAGTATATCTATTAATATGTAAGAAACCGATTTAACCCCTATCTTCATCATTTAAAACCCCTTCACTATTTTTGCCTATAATTAATATTATTGTAACACAAACTTTACAGGTTGTAAAGGCAAAAACGGATATTTTGTTTTATTTTTCTCTCATCGGCTCCTCTCTTTTTGTCATATTCGAAAAACGGGTAAAAAACAGATTATATTTTTCGCAAAAATTTTGACGGAATATGTTTAAAATCTATTGACATTTTCATATGAATATGTTATATTGTATTTCACATTACCAAACTAAAAGTTTATTTTTACAAAACCCACGCCGGGATGTTTTTCCTGCGTGGGCTTATACCGTGAAAGGCAAAGGTGATACCGTGAATATTGATATAGGCGGAAGAATAAAGCTTCTACGGCTTTATTACGGGCTTACCCAACAGGAGCTTGCAGACCGCTGTGAGCTTTCAAAGGGTTTTATATCCCAGCTTGAATCCAACAGCACCTCACCCAGCCTTGCAACGCTGTCTGATATTTTCGATGCGCTTGGCACATCATTTGAGGAATTCTTCGCGCAAACCGGCGATTCTGCGCCCGTTGTGTATAAAAGCGAGGATATGTGCGAAAAAAATGTGGATGATATAGGAAAAATGACCTGGCTTGTATCCACCGCGCAAAGAAATTCCATGGAGCCGATTTTATATGAGCTTCTTCCCGGAAAGGAAACACCCGTGGATATGCCCCACGCCGGTGAAGAATTCGGATATGTCCTTTCCGGCTCAATTACACTCCGTCTCGGTATGAAAACCGAACGTCTGCGCCGCGGCGATGCGTTTTACTTTAAAGCCGACAAACAGCACAGCATAAAAAACCGCGGAAAATCCACCGCGCAGATATTGTGGGTATCTTCCCCGCCAAACTTTTGAGTTTTTTCTTCTCCGCCTCCGGCGGAGATGCGAGGAGAATCAAAAGCACGGCTTTGGGTATCTTCCCCGCCGAATTTCTGATGTATTTATACTTACTCCGCCGAAGGCGGAGTAAGAGGGGATAATCAGCACACACCTTACGTGGTCTTCCCCGCCAAACTTTTAATTAACTAACACTTACAGGAGAATGAAATGGGAGAACGTATTTTAGAGCTTTCCGGCATCTACAAAACCTTTGACGGAATGGATGTTTTAAACGGAATAAATTTATATATTGAAAAAAATGAGTTTCTCACGCTGCTCGGCCCGTCCGGCTGCGGAAAAACCACGCTTCTGCGAATTATCGGCGGATTTCTTACTCCTACGCAGGGGGATGTTTTCTACCGCGGAAAGCGCATAAACGATGTTCCGCCACACAAGCGCAACATCAACACGGTTTTCCAGCGTTATGCTCTTTTCCCGAAAATGACCGTCGGTGAAAACATCGCCTTTGGTCCGAACATAAAAAAATGGGATAAAAAGAAAATCGACCGTGACGTTGATGAAATGCTCGAGCTTGTTTCCCTGCGCGGCTTCCGTGACCGCGATGTTACCACCCTTTCCGGAGGTCAGCAGCAGCGCGTTGCCGTTGCGCGTGCGCTTATCAACAAACCGGATATTCTTCTGCTTGACGAGCCGCTCGGTGCTCTGGATCTTAAGCTTCGCAAGGAAATGCAGATAGAGCTTAAGCGAATCCAGCAGGAAAGCGGAATAACCTTTGCATACGTCACCCACGATCAGGAAGAGGCGCTTACGATGTCTGACACCATCGTTGTTATGAACGGTGGCAAAATCCAGCAGATAGGCACACCTCAGGATATATATAACGAGCCGAAAAACGCATTTGTTGCCGACTTTATCGGCGACAGCAACATTCTCTGTGCTACAATGGTGCGCGACCTTGAGGTTAAGTTCCTCGATTGCATTTTCCCCTGTATTGACCGCGGTTTCGGCGAAAACGCTCCGGTTGACGTTGTTTTGCGCCCCGAAGATGTTATCCTCGTTCCCAAAACAGAAGGGCTTCCCTCCGGTGAGGTTGTTTCATCTATATTCAAGGGCGTTCACTACGAAATGCGCGTTGATGTCTGCGGCGAAACGATTATTGCCCAATCCACCGTCAACTGCCCGCCGGGAAGTGTTGTTTCACTCCGCGTTGACCCTGAAAACATTCAGGTTATGCATAAAAGCGAAAACTCTCCCGACAGAAAAAAAATTACTTCTGATGAAATTTCGGAGGTCGAGATTTGAAAAAAAATGCTTGCTTGATCCCGCTGTATGTGTGGACAGCGGTGTTTGTGCTTTTCCCTCTTGCAATCGTAATTTACTTTGCGTTTACGCGTGAAGGTGGCGCGGGTCTTGAATTTTCATTTGAAGGCTTCTCTCGCCTTGCGGACCCCATGTATCTCGGGGTAGTGCTGAAAAGCTTTAAAATTGCGATTATTTCCACGCTTGTGTGCATCCTTTGCGGCTATCCCGCTGCATACATTCTGGCAAGAAGCCGCTCACGCGCAAAGTTCATCATCGTTATTCTTATGCTTCTGCCGATGTGGATGAACTTTCTTCTCCGCACATATTCATGGCTTTCCATTCTTGAGAACACGGGAATTATCAACACTGTTTTAGCTTCACTCGGGCTTCCGAAGGTACGCTTTCTCTACAACGAAGGAGCCGTTATTCTCGGTACGGTGTATAACTATCTTCCGTTTATGATTATGCCGATATACATAACGCTCTTAAAGCTTGATGAAAGCCACCTTGAAGCGGCGGCAGACCTCGGCGCAAACCCGTTTCAGGCGTTTCTGCGCGTAACTCTTCCATTCTCTGTACCGGGTATTCTTTCCGGAATCTCAATGGTTTTTGTTCCGAGCGTTACAACCTTTGTTATCTCCCAGCTTATGGGCGGTGGCAAGGTTCCTCTTATCGGTGACGTTATCGAACAGCAGTTCCGCGTTGTAAACGACTGGCACTTTGGAAGTGCCCTCAGCGTCGTTATAATGGTTATTGTTCTTATATTTATGTACTTTATAAACCGCGGCGATGTTGAGTCGGGAACCGGAAACGGAGGTAGAATACTTCGATGAAAAAGCTTTCAAAATGCTATATCGGTCTCGTCCTCGCATTTCTGTACGCCCCGATAGCCGTCCTTATGGTGTTTTCGTTCAACGCCTCGAAATCCCGCGCAAACTGGCAGGGCTTCACGCTTGACTGGTATCGTCAGCTGTTTTCAAACGACGCGCTGATGTCCTCGCTTTACACCACGCTCCTGTGTGGATTTCTTGCCGCGCTTGTGGCAACGATAATCGGCTCTATGGCGGCATACGGGCTTGCCAGACGCCGCGGCGGCGGGAGCACTCTTGTTCTTTCTATCGCTTACATCCCGATGCTCAATGCGGAAATCGTTACCGGTGTTTCGCTGATGCTTCTGTTCACGCTTATGGGACTTGACCTCGGATTTTTCACGATGCTTCTCTCACATATCACATTCTGTATTCCGTACGTTATCCTCGCAGTACTGCCGAAAGCACGCCAGCTTGACTGGAGCTTATATGACGCGGCGCAGGACCTTGGCTGCACACCTGCACAATCCTTCTGGCGGATAATGTTCCCTGAGCTTTTGCCGGGTGTTTTTACGGGATTTCTCCTTTCGCTTACAATGTCGATTGATGACTTTATCATCAGCTTTTTCACAACCGGCAACGGCGTAAGTAACCTCTCTATTTCAATCTACACAATGGCAAAGCGCGGAATAAAGCCCGAAATCAATGCGCTTTCAACCATAATGTTTGCCGCAATTCTTATAATTCTCATTATTACAAATGTGGGCGCGGCAAAAAAAGACCACAACAAAACAAAAAGGAGTATGAGGATATAATGAAAAAAATTATTTTGGCTATTGCGGCAGTTTTCTGCCTGCTCTTTTCATCCTGCGGTGATGACAGACCTGTCGTAAAGGTATATAACTGGGGTGATTATATCGCTCCCGGCGTAATTGACAAGTTTGAAGAAGAAAGCGGAATGCGCGTTATATATGAAATGTTTGAAACAAACGAGGATATGTACACGAAAATAAAGAACTCAAACAATTCCTACGACGTTATCATCCCGTCAGATTATATGATTGAGCGCATGATTGCGGAAAACCTTCTCTCAGAGATTGATATGAGCAAAATCTCAAACTACAAAAACATTGATGAAGAGTACAAAAACCTCTCCTTTGATGCGGAAAACAAATTCTCCGTGCCGTATACCTGGGGAACGGTCGGTATCCTCTACAACAAGACTATGGTGGATGAAGCTCCGACAAGCTGGGGCGCGCTCTGGGACGAAAAGTACAAGGACAACATCATTATGATGAACAGCCAGCGCGACGCTATCGGAATTACGCTCAAATACCTCGGTCACAGCCTGAACACAACCGAGCCTGCGGCACTTGAAGCAGCAAAGCAAAAACTCATCGACCAGAGCCCGCTCGTCCTTACGTGGGTTGTTGATGAGGTAAAGGATAAAATGATAGGCGGCGAGGCTGCGCTTGCTCTCGTTTACGCAGGTGATGCAGTTTACTGCAAGGGCGAAAATCCCGACCTTGAGTATGTCATTCCGTCTGAAGGGTCAAACATCTTCTTCGATTCTATGTGCATCCCCGCAAGCTGCCAGAACAAGGACGGAGCTGAGGCATTTATAAACTTTATGTGCCGTGAAGATATCGCTGCAATGAATGCTGAATACATCGGCTATTCCTCACCAAGCACTCCTGCACGTGAGCTTATGGGCGAAGCCGGCCAGGATCCTACCGCATACCCCGACATAACGAAGTATGACCTTGAAATTTTCTCCTCGCTCGGAGACAAAACAAAAATTTACGACGAGCTGTGGACCGAAATTAAAACCTCAATCGGAGTTTAGTCACAATAAAAAACAAAAGGGGTTCTTTCGAACCCCTTCAAATATTATTTATCGAGTCTTTCGCCGAGGCGCTTACCAACGGATTGAAGCACCGAGAGAAGCGACTGGAAAAGCGCGGGATATTCTGCGGATATATCCTCCTGAGAAACGGACGGAAACTCACCTTTCTTTTCTTTGTCGTCCGTAATCCCTTCCGCTTCACGCTTTATGTTCATTGCGGTAAACGACATTTCGGCATTTGTAAGCTCGCTCCAGATACGCTCATCAACGGAGAAGATATCTTCGCTACTTTCCTTGTCTGCAGAATAAAGCGAACGGAACACCTTATACACCGCAAGGTTGAAAAATGCCGCGGTTTCCGTGATAAGATTCTTGTTTTTTGATTTTCCCACGATGTCGAATATAATGCTCAGCGAATTTATAACGAGCTTTTTGGCTAGTGTTGCCATCATACTGCCGCGGAGAACATTGTCCTTATCCTCGGAGCTGTCGGGCAAATCCTCTGCGGTAATTGTATAATCCTCGCGTGACATTGTTCTGCCGAGCAGAAAATCTGCCGACACTTTATAATAATCCGCAACTCTTGCAACAAACTCAAGGCCCGGCTCACGCAGACCATTTTCATAGTGCGAAAGCACCGCCTGAGATACGCCAAGCTCTTTTGCAACCTTGCGCTGGCTTAAGTTCTTTTCTCTGCGCAAAAGAGATAAAGTACGCGGAAAATCCATATTGTTTTTCACTCAAAACCCCTCCGTTTTTTGAAACAGTATGTATATTATACCTCGATTATTACAAAATGTAAAGAAAAACTTTGGCGATTTTTGAAATAAATCTTCAAACTAAGGACATGATGCAATTATGAAAAAATCACTGAAATGCGGGCTTTTGGGCGAGAGGCTCGGCCACAGCTATTCAAAACAAATCCACGCCTGCCTTGCAGATTACGAATATGAGCTTTACGGGGTCCCGCGCGAAATGGCGGCAGAAATGATAAAAAGCGGCGAATTTGACGGACTCAATGTCACAATCCCGTATAAGGAGCTTGCATATTCTCTCTGCGATTGGCACGATGAGTTTGCCGCGGACGCAAAGAGCGTAAATACCGTAGTTCACCGCGACGGAAAGATCTGCGGATACAATACCGATGTTTTCGGTTTTATCACAATGGTGGAGCGGGCAGGAATATCCTTTACCGAAAAAAATGTTGTCATTCTCGGAAGCGGAGGCACATCAAAAACAGCGTATCTTGCCTCCAAAAAGATGAACGCAAAAAAAATAACCGTAGTTTCCCGCTCGGGTGAGGTCAATTACGATAATATTTACTCTCTTACCGATACGGAGATAATTGTCAACACAACCCCCGTCGGTATGTATCCCAAAAACGGCGAAAGCCCCGTAGAGCTGTGCCGTTTTCCCGACTGCAAAGGCGTAGTTGACGTTATTTACAACCCGACAAAAACTGCGCTCGTGTTTCAGGCGGAAGCGCTCGGCATTCCGTGGGTAAGCGGGCTTTCAATGCTTGCTGCACAAGCATGGCGCGCGTGCGAGATATTCACCGGAGAAAGCCTTTCCTCCACTCTCATTGATACAGCTGTACAGAGCGTTATGCGCTCTACTGCCAACATCGTTCTCATCGGTATGCCGGGAAGCGGAAAAAGCACAATAGCGACACTTCTCGCGGAAAAAATAGGCAGACGGCTTGTTGATACGGATGAAGAAATCCGTACACGTTTCGGCTCTCCTGCCGACATAATCAACTCCCGCGGTGAAGAACATTTCCGCAAACTTGAAACCGAAGTCATCCGTGAATTCGGGCGCGAGCGCGGGCTTATTATCTCAACGGGTGGCGGAGTCGTCACAAGACCGGAGAACTTACCCCTTCTCTCACAGAACGGGAGGATTTATCTTATAGAGCGCGACCTTAAAAAGCTGGCAACGAGCGGCAGACCCCTCTCCACTGACGTTAAAAAGCTTTTTGATACCCGAAAGAATGCATATCTGCACTTTGCCGATGTTAAAGTTAACAACAACGCATCTCCCGAAGATGCGGCAGATCAGATTATAAAGGAGTTTGGATTTTAAATATGGATATCAGATTTGCAACAGAGCGCGATGTCTCCAAAATTATGTTTTTTATTAAAGAGCTTGCGGAATATGAGAAAATGTCCGATGAGGTTGTCGCGACGGAGGAAATGTTGCGCCGTGAAATTTTTGAAAAGAAAAACGCCGAGGTCATTTTTGCCCTCGACGAAAACGGATGTGAAGTCGGGTTTGCTCTGTTCTTCACAACATTTTCAACCTTCCTCGGCCGTGCAGGAATTCACCTTGAAGACCTTTACGTTCTTCCGGAAGCGCGCGGAAACGGCCACGGCAAAGCTCTTCTCAAATATCTCGCCCGCCTTTGTGCCGAGCGTGGCTGCGGGCGCCTTGAATGGACTTGCCTTAACTGGAACACACCGAGCCTTGATTTTTACCGCGCTCTCGATGCTGAGACTATGGATGAGTGGACCTTGCTGCGAGTCAGCGGAGACGCACTTGAAAATCTTGCTCAGAACTAATCTTTTTATTCTTTGCTTTTTACGGCTTTCGGCGGAAAGCCGTATTTCTTTTTAAAAGCCTTTGAAAAATTAAAAGCATCTGTATATCCCACCATCAGCGCAGTTTCAGAAACGCTGTGCCCATCGCGCAGAAGCCGCCTTGCCTCATACATACGCCGCTCCGTAAGACATTCCTTTACCGTCTGTCCGGTCTTTTCCGCAAAGATCCGCGCAAGATACTTTCTGTTCACGTGCAACGTTTCTGCTATATCCTCAACACGAACGGGATGCATATAATGTACATCAATAAAATCAAACACTTGCTTTATTCTGTCGTTTTTTGCAACATACGGCGCAATATCGGCAGTCAGCGAAAATAAAAATGCACACAACCGTTCCTCAAGGCAGTTTTCTTCTCCTAAAAGTGCAGATAATCCGGAAATTACATCTTTTCCATATTCAAAAACATCCGGCACATCATCAAATCGCTCTGCCAGCCGTCCGACAAAGCCTACCCATGTGTACACCCACGGATTATTTTCACTCGATATATATTTGCAAACTTCGCCCGGACGTATGAGAAATGCCTGCCCGGCTTTTACTATGTAATTCCCGCGGGGATTTCGCAGCTCTCCCTCTCCGCGATAAATAAAATGAATAAGATAATGGTCGCGCCGGGCAGGTCCGAAAAACTTTCCCGGACGGCAGACTTCTGCGCCGAAAGACAGCGGGTTAAGCTCCACAAACCCGCGGTTGTCCACCGGCATATGCAAAACACCGGTAAACTCATTAAGATTTATCACTGAAATCAACTCCAAACAGTTTCATGGTGACATTTTAACATAAACAAGCGGTAAAATGCAAGCTTTTTGCATCTCACCGCTTCCCTTTTTACTTTATTTTTATCTTATCGCGCATTTCTTCCGCCTTTGTGCGAATTCCCGTAAGGATATCCTTTAAGTCCTTGTCCTCAATATAATCATGGTTTTCATAGTAGACGGAATACACATGGTTTTTATCCGGTGACTCTCCGAGCATCGCTTTTTCAGCATCCTTTGTGGTCTTTTTTAAGTTTTCCCACTGCTCGCGCGTGTATTTGCCAATGGACATAAGGCGGATATCCCGCTCTCCCTCTGTATAGTAAAAATCCGTCTGCGGATATGTGTTGCCGGAGCTTCCCGCCTCACGCGTGACAGCCTTGAAGTTTTGCTGCCACGCTTCGGGGATGTCAAAGGAAAGACCGTCTTTGTCATACATAGAAATTCTCTCGCCGGTTGCATTTGTGTTTGCATCAACATTCTGACCTGCGGCTGCCGAAGTATCTCCGGCGTTGTCTGCCGCCTCATTCCTGCAAGCACACAAAATAATTGTGAGCACAAGCACGGGAATAATAAGTTTTTTTATTTTGTTAAACATAAAATCACCTCATCCATATTATGGACAAGGTGATTTGTTTTTATGCGGGATTACTATTTAAATATAGGTTGTATGAATATTCCGCTCACTCATATATCTCACGTCTGTGGCCTATGTTGAGGATAAGAATTATAATCTTTTCGTCACGTATTTCGGCAAGCAGGCGATAATCTCCAACGCGATATCTCCACTGCCTGCTTCTGTTCGCGGTAAGAGCTTTTCCGAAAAGCCGCGGGTTTTCGCAGTTTTCAAGATTCTTGCGTATCCATCCCAATATCAGAGCCGCGGTGTGGCGGTCAAGCTTCTTTAAGTCCTTTAATGCCCGCTGCGTGAATTCCACCTTATATTTCATCGCAGTCCAATCTCTCTTTCCACATCATCAAGCGAGTACGAAACCGGGTTATTTTTGTATTCCGCCATTGCTTTATCGAACATTTCAAGATCATATTCCGTTTCTATACGCTCCATAACTGCCTGCCTGATAAGCTCCGACACCGACAGCTTGTTGATTTCTGCATACTTCCTGATAAGTAACGACTCTTCATTATTCAGCCTTAACGATATAGTCATCCAATCCACCTCCTGTATTACATTGTATTACACATTTTTTTATTTGTCAATAGTTTATGTAGCTTTTCCGGAATTATATCAATCCCGCCACGGAAATTCCGTGGCGGGCTGTTTTTTTGCTGTTTACTTAACGTACTCAAGAACTCGCTCGATAAGAACTGCAACCTCTGCACGTGTTGTGTAGTCATTCGGTGCAATGCGTCCGTTCTTTCCGTTTACAAAATGCATATGTGAGAGAACAGAAACCGCATCCTTCGCGTAGTCGGAAACAAGCGCGAAGTCGGTATACGTCTTTGAAAGAGCAACCTCATCCGTCATTTCCGGAGCTACTATTCCATCGACCTTTGCATTCTGCAATGCACGGTACACTATCGTCATCATATCCTGACGTGTAATTGCATTTCTCGGAGCAAACTTATTCCCGCCAATACCACCGACAATGCCTGTGTTGCGTGCTGTTGCAAGCTCAGATGCAAAGTAATCATTTGCAGAAACGTCCGCAAAGTTCTCGGTGCTGTCACTTGTCAGGTTAAATGCACGGACAAGTAAAATTGCAAAGTCTGCACGCGTGATGTTTGCTGCAGGTGAGAATTTGCTTTCGGATGTTCCCTTAATTATTCCAGCTTCCGCAAGTGAGCTTATCGCATCTGCCGCCCATGCGTGAGCGCCGAGATCGGTAAACTTAGGTGCCGAAACAACAGGAGCATCGGTGTTTTCGGATGCCTCTTCCTTCTTATCATCCTCATTGCCGAGCTTATCCGCGCCATCGGTAGACTTATCTCCGCCTGCCACAAGACCTCCGCTGTTACCGCCGGAAGGAGCTTTCTTCGGAATGATTTCATCCTTTGTGTCAAAGCAGACTGTGCAGGTGTAACGTATAAGTCCTTCCGATACCGTTGTTGCAGGAGTTATAACCTCACCGCGGTTCCACTCGTGCTCACATTCAACCGCCGTAATTACATAATGTGAGAAGTGGTCTGTTGTGAAGTGAACAAATCCGTCCTTATACTCTGCACGCTTATATGTTACCGAGCCGTTATCCGACACGTAGCATACTACAATCTTCTTGCCGTCCATATTGTCCGGAAGATCATACTTTGCCTTGATATTGACCTTACCGCGAAGCTCGTGGATATCCTCGCTTACCGGATCACCGTTTTCGTCGTAGTTTGTTACAACAAGATTGAGCTGGATTATGTGTGCTTCTGTTGAAATTGAATCGAGAGCCGCCTGCTGCTTGTCGTTAAGCTCGCTCTTATCAACCGCGTCAATCTTTACGGAAACCGTGGAGCTTTCTCCCATTTCCTTTGCAGCTGTTGTGATAACATCCGCATCCATAGTGATTTCCGCGTCATCCGCAATAACAGTGAAGCTCTCCACCTTATCGCTTTCATCAAGCGCCTTAACGATGTTTTCCGGAAGAACAAGAGTGTTAATTCCGCCTGTTGCACCGGTTGCATCAATTACAACCTCACCTGTAGACGGAACATTGTCTATAACCGTTTTTACCGTCTCATCATCTGCTTTAAACTCAACAGTGCCTTTTCCTTCATCGGTTTCCATCTCAATACCGAAACTGTCCCCTCCGACAGTGATCATGGCTCCTGCCTTGATTCCAAGCCCTGCTTCCGTATAAACCGGAGCTTCCGGAAC
>JAZLCV010000185.1:0-13632 GCA_045614365.1 Eubacteriales bacterium
GCCGTCACATTGGCATGAGACCCGCTGAAATTAACGGATATATATGCCAGTTCCGGCATATCAATGAGAACACTGTTGCGAAGCTCGGATATATTCACCGACGGAGCATATGTTCCGATACCAAGTCCCGCATCCGCAAGCGCCGTCCGAAGCTTCACGGCATCAAGCTCCGGAAAACCGTCTATATTTATCACCCACACAAAGCTTGTGAACACCCACGCAATCAGACAGAATACCGCACATCCGGAAATCAGCGCCGCTCTTTTTCTGAAACGGTATGTAAAAAACGGAAGCCCGCGTTTCTCAATAATGTGCACGCGGCACATTGCGCGGCGTGCAATATTCGGCAGTCTCTTAAAGTCCGGCACCGACATACGTATACGAAAAACCCCTATGTCCTCCGTCGTCATATCCCAGAACTCTATTCCGTTTTTCGCGCACAGGTTGAAAAAGCGCTCGGGATATGAGCTTTTCACCTCAACCAGCACGCTCCCGCAAAGAAAATTTATCACATTCTGCAAAACACTCACTCCTTATGCTTCAAAGCTTAAGCCTGCAATAATTCCGGAGAGCCTGATCTCATCGGCATTCATCGCAACCACTCCTATATCCGCACCGGTCACTTTCACGCTTCCGCTTCCCGTATTCAGGCGCACCTCGGTTTCCGAAAGCTCTAAAATTCCCTTGTGATTTTCGATATACACTTCCCGGTTGCCTGTCATTTCAATATGCATAAGTCCGCCGCGCACATCGGCAGGTACATCAAACAAATCCGCCGCACGCACGATAAAGCTTTGTTTTGACATAATAAAAAACACCTCTTTCATTTAATTTTATTAAACGGACAGATGTTATATGTTTAAAAATCTTTTATTACATATTTTACTTGCTTTTTTCATTATATAGGGGTATAATATATAGGCTTGTAAAAGATTATAGGGAGTGACGTTTTTTGCGTTCTTTTTTAGACAGTGTAAACTTGCTGCTTTTTATCTTTTTCACCGTACTTTATTCTTATCAGCTTGTTTATGTTTTTGTTTCTCTGTTCGGAAAAAAGAAACAGTTTAAATCAGATGAATTGAACAAAAAATATGCCGTTTTTATCGCGGCAAGAAACGAACGGACGGTCATCGCACAGCTTATTGAAAGTATTAAAAAGCAAAAATACCCGACAGAGCTTTGCGATATCTATGTTATCGCCGACAACTGTACCGATGACACCGCAGACATAGCAAAAAGCGCAGGCGCAACGGTTTTCTGCAGAGAAAGCAAAACGCATATCGGCAAGGGTTACGCACTCAATTTTGGCTTCAAAAAGCTTGTTGAACTCGGAAAATTTTCGGAATACGACGGTTTCTTTGTTTTTGATGCGGATAATCTTCTTGATGAGAACTACATTTCTGAGATGAACCGAGTCTTTTCCTCGGGATATAAGATTGTAACAAGCTATCGCAACTCTAAAAACTATGACACAAACTGGATTTCTGCCGGATCCTCGCTCTGGTTTCTGCGCGAGGCAAAATACATCAATTCTTCACGCATGATTCTGGGCACAAGCTGTGCAATCTCCGGCACTGGTTTTCTCGTTTCACGCGAGATTATTGAGAAAAACCGCGGTTGGAAATATTATCTTCTCACCGAAGATATTGAGTTTTCAATCGACAGCGTTATCAAAAACGAAAAAATCGGTTATGCGGCAGATGCTATGCTCTATGATGAGCAACCGTACACCTTCCGCGATTCGTGGAACCAGCGCATCCGCTGGGCAAAAGGCTTTTTCCAGGTCTTTTCCGCTTATGGCGGTCGCCTTTTCCTCTCAATTTTCAAGAACCGCAGCTTCGCATCTTATGATATGCTTATGACGATAATGCCCGCAATGATGCTCACGCTTATCGGTGCCGTGGTAAATGCCGGCGTTGCGGTATATTCGGTGTTCAATCTTCCCGAAATGCGCGTTATTGCACTTACCGCTCTGGTGGCTCTGTTTATGACTTTGTTTAACTTCTATGCCATTCTCTACTTTTTCGGTCTTATTACCACGATAACCGAATGGCACAAAATAAACGCAAGCACAAGAAAGAAGATTCTCTACACCTTCACCTTCCCTATATTTATATTTACGTATATTCCGATTTCAATCACAGCATTGTTTAAGAAAATCGAGTGGAAGCCAATCACCCACAGCATAGCAAAAAACATTGAAGAATTCCAGAAATAGATAAAAGGCAGAAGCCACGCGGCTTCTGCCTTTTGTTTTCTATTAACTTTCTACCCCGTTACTTTAACCTTTTTTACGCCGACGTACTGTGACATAATCCAATACATTGCCTGCTCGCGGTCAAGCTCGTGGCCACCGTCGAAGATATCAAGGAACACGCGGCTTTTCGGGTATTTTTCCATAAGCGCATTGAAAAAATCAATACTCTGCGTGACAGGAACAGAAGGGTCAAACTTACCGTGGCATATTTTAAGATTTGCTGTTGCAATCTTATCCATATACGTCACCGGAGAGCGCTTTAACATTTCTTCCTCACTATTACTGCAGCAAGCGAGAATATGTTCGGTGTACCTCGGATTTTCGTTCACCCATTTTGTAAGGTCCGTTATCGGAACATACGCACACATACATTTAAACAGTTCCGGGCAAAACCCCGCCATAAGAAGGGTCATATGCCCGCCGCCGCTGTTGCCAAGAAGGAATATGTTATCCGCATCTATGTCCTCATTTTCTTTTATGTATTCAACGGCATCCTTGATATCCTGCTTTGCTAGAAGTGATCCGCACGCATCCGTCTTATGCTCGTTTGACACAAGATTTGCACCGCGGAATTCCGGCAAAAGCAGATTGAAATCATACTTTTCCGCATACGGAACCATCCCCACCTGATTGAATCTGTCATAGCTCCATGTGTGAAGCACAACAAGAAGCGGACGGCCGCGATTAGGTGACTTGTAAAACAGCGACGGTTGCATCGTTCCGTCAATACTTGATTTTACAAAAATTTCTGTCTGCTGCATTTTTCTTTCTCCTTCTCTATTTATTCACTACATTTATCGGGTTACCTGCCGCAAACTCCTTTAAATTTTCCGCAACGAGGTCGACAAGCCGCACGCGCGTTTCAAACGGTGCCCATGCAATATGCGGAGTAATAAGGCAATTTTTCGCAGATTTAAGCGGATTATCCGATGTCATCGGCTCGACGGTGAGAACATCAAGTCCCGCGCCCGCTATTTTTCCGCCGTTAAGTGCCTCGGCAAGCGCCGGTTCGTCAATTGCTCCGCCGCGCGAAGTGTTTATAAGAAATGCTGTCTTTTTCATAAGAGACAACGACTTTTCGTTCACCATTTTCTCCGTCTCCGGAGTGAGCGGTGCATGGAGAGTGAGAAAGTCAGAACGCGAAAAGAGCTCATCACGCGAAACAAATTCTGCATCCGTCACTTTTTCCGGTGAACGGCTGTTTACGATGATATTCATATTGAATGCACGTCCGATTTTTGCAACCTCGCGCCCGATGCTGCCGTAGCCGAAAATTCCGAGAGTCTTTCCCGAAAGTTCAATAAGAGGAAACGGGAAGTACGAAAATGTATGTGATTTTATCCAGCCGTCGTTGCGGGTGGACTCGGTGTATTCACACGTACTCCCCGCAAGAGCGAGGATAAACGCAAAGGTGTGCTGGGCAACAGATTGCGTTGAATATCCCGGTACATTGCACACCGCAATGCCGCGTTCACGCGCGTATTCCGTATCTATGTTGTTATATCCCGTAGCGAAAAGACCGATATATTTAAGGTCAGGACATTGCTCTACCACATCGCGCGAAAGCACCGCCTTATTGCATATAACGGCATCTGCATCACCGATGGCGTCAGATAGCTTTTCGTGCGCCATTGCGTCATATGCCGTAACCTCCCCCAATGCCTCAATCGGTGCAAACGACAAATCGCCGTTGGTTACGGTGTTTTTATCAAGAATAACAATTTTCATAATATTCTTCCTCTCATCAGAACGGTATTACGTCCGGAGTTTCTTCCTGTTCTTCTTTTTCTTCTATCTCAACAAGTCCGTCGGGAGTTTCAACCATGTCGTGACGGTTAAGCAGGAATTTTCTCACTGCAAACAAAATTGCGATAGCCACAACGGTAATAAGATTTTCCAGCGGTGCGGCATGTCCGACAATAAGCTGACGTGCAAGCGCAAAAGCGAGAACCTCTATAACCGTTTCCGGTGTGTGCTTGCAAAGCATCTTTATAAGCTCTGCACCGATAGCGAGAATTATTGCGTCGTCGAGCACGGTGACAAGAGCTTTCGCACCTTTTGAATACATAGTGAAATTGCACATATCAATAACCATTCGCACCGCAAACACCAAAATTGCGATGCCGACAAGCACAGATACCAGAAGCTCAAACAAATAGCTGATTTCAAACATTTTATCCTGAAGCTTTTTTCTCATATTTTATCTCCCTCCTCTATCTTGCAACACCGTCTGTCTTTGCTCCGATAACTGAAAGTAAATCAGACGGAGAAACCTCGACCTGATATCCTATTTTACCCGCACTGAATACCATTTTTTCAAGAGACAGACACGCACTGTCTACAACCGTGACGTACTCTTTCTTCATTCCAATCGGAGAGCATCCGCCTCTTATATAGCCTGTCACCTTGTTGATGTCCTTTACGGCAATCATCTCCACCGACTTTTCTCCGACCGCTCGTGCACACGCCTTTAAATCAAGCTCGCGATTGACCGGTACAACAAAAACATAGTGATTTTTTGAAGGCGCGACGGTGACAAGCGTTTTGAAAACACAGTTTTCATCTACACCGATTTTGCGAGCAACGGACTGCCCGTCAAAATCCCCTTCACTCTCATATGTGTAAACCTTGTAATTTATCTTGGCTGTATCGAGAATTCTCATCGCATTGGTTTTAAAATTTGCCATATTCCTCACCCTACCTTAAAGGAAATCCTTTTGAAACCCGTCATCGCATAAAGCGTACACATAACGGAAACCTATATCATAAAGATGCCTTTTCGTTTCATCGAAAGCAAAATCGAGAGTATCTGCGCTGTGGCTGTCCGACGAGAGAACTATCTTCCCGCCAAAATCAAGCAGCGTATGCAAAAGCTCCTCCTGAGGATATGGAGTTTTCCGATATCCGCGGGAAATTGCACCGGTGTTCACCTCAAAAGGCGCACCCGCACCAACCGCTTTTTTCAGATATCCGCCTGCAAGCTTTATATACTCTGCATTGTTAAGAAACATTGGTGCATCAGTTTCATCAAATTTCGTTATAAGGTCAAAATGTCCTATGATATCAGGCTTACGCCGCACAATGTATTCACAAAATGCCTCGTAATACGACGCTGCAAAGCCGAGCACATCATTCCCAAAAGCGGAAAGGCATTTTTCAAAATGCTCCGGACTTGAATCGACCGCATAATACTTTCCATCCTTGAGAACGTAATGGCACGAACCGATGATATAATCAAATTTTTCTCTGTCCGTAAGGCAAAATGCATCCTCTTCCACGCCAAGATATATGCGGATATCATTCTTGTATTTTTCACGGAGAGCGCGGATTTCTCCGATATATCCGTCGGTGTCCTTCATACAGTATGAAAGGTCAAAATCCGTGTGACCGTGTCCGGAAAAACCGATAGAATCAAAGCCGTTTTTTATCGCGGAAAGAACAATTTCTTCAGGTGTGCTCTTCCCGTCACAATATGTAGTATGTGTATGGAGATTTGTTTGCACTCTCTCACCCCAATGTGCGGATAACATATGCCGCAATATTCTTTGTGTAATTTACAAGCTTGTCGCACAGGATATACTCGTTCGGCTGGTGGGCACCACCCTCGTTGCTGAAGTCACGTCCTGCGCCATATGCAAAAGCAAGTGAGCTTCCGTATTTTGAAATTACGGAAAGGTCGGAAAGGCACGAGCCACAAACAAGAATCTCCTCACCCGTAGCATCTTTCGTTGCCGCAAGCATATTGGTTATATCCTCGCTGTCCGGAGCGGTGTGTACATAGTGGAAAAATCTCGTTTCCGGCAGAAATCCATCGCCGACGATACCAAGCGGAGCAAGGCGTTCTGACAAAACAGCCTCTATCTCGTGAAGCTCTGCGTAAATTTCCTCTTTAGTCTTGTCTGTGTAGAACACAAAATGCACTTCGCCCTTGCCGAGGTCTGCGCCGTGATTCCCCGCACGGACGCCCATATAGCGCAGAGATGTCTGCGGAATAATTGTTCCTGCATAATACGGATTAGCTTCAAACTCTTTCTTTCGCGCATCCGCAAATTTTTCAACCTCATTAATTACTATCGGCAAGGCTTGCGCCGCAGCTTTCGCGCTGTCAACAGTTTTCTTTGTGTGGAATAAATATTTCAGCTCACCACCGCCGGAACCGCAGTGCCATATCTGACCTTCGCGTCCATCCATGCTTACAATTCTCTTACACGGATATTTCATAACTGCCGCCATTGCACCGTGAGATCCACCGCGCTCTTCATCGCAGTATCCTGCAAAGAGCAAATTTTTCTTCGGAACAAATCCGTCTTCCTTCAGAAGCTTTATTATAAAAAGAGCTGCCGCAATTGCATATTTATCATCACACGCACCTCTGCCGAATATCTTGCCATCGCGAATTATTCCCGAAAGCGGATCAAGCTCCCAATTTTCAAGATCGCCTATGACTACCGTATCCGTATGCGCCATAAGCATAAGCTCGTCAACATTTTCTTCGCCTTTCCAGCGCGCGACAACATTCGGGCGGTTCTCAAGATTATGCCCCGGAATATAATCCGGATGCTCAGAAAATCCCGGAAGCTCCATCGGTGAATAGACATCGCTTTCCATCCCAAGCTCGCGGCAGAGCTTATCAATATACTTAACGCATTCTTCTTCATTTCCGCCGGTGCTGAAATTCTCGGAATTTATTCTGATAAGGCTACTGAGAAGCTCGAAAAGCTCCTCCTTTCTTTCTTCAATCAAACTGCAAATACGCTTTGTATCCATTTTTCTCTCTCCTTGTTTTTAATAGTCATATTATAAAATCTTTCTCGCAAAGCTCGGTAAAATCACCTTCACGGAATCCAACGCTTTCAAGAATTTTTTCCGCCTCAATATGTCTGTCGGTACATTCCCTGTGCGAGTCCGAGCCGTAAGTTATGGGAATTCCCATTTCAAAAAGCTCACGCATGAACTCAGCATACTGCCTTCTAAACTTTTCGCTTGTATGCAAAAACAGCGAGCTTGTGTTATACTCCACGAATTTTCCGTTTTTCTTCAACGCCTCGGCAATGTCCATATTCATCGACCGCGGAATGACAGAAAAATCTTCGTACCATATATCCTTGCCGCCAAACCACGGATGCCCGAGGATGGTTACGCGCGGATCGTTTGCAAGCCACAGCTGTTGCCGGTACCACTCCCGTATCATTGCATCCTTATCCTTCGGGATAGACTCTTCTCCGGGTATATCAACCCTCCAGTGCGTTGCGCCTATTGCATAGCGTATGCCGAGTTTTTTCATCTCTTCTTTTGTGAGGGCAAGCTCTATCTCATACGGTCTGCCAATCTCCGGCGGTATGTATCCTTCCCGCGTTCCGTACTTTGCGATATAGTCAAACTCCGGCTTTGCAATCGGAGTAAGCTCCACGCCGAGAATCACCTCCGGATGAATTTTTGAAAACTCTTGCACGGCATCCGAAGATGCCTTGATATCACGGAGAAATTTTTCGTCGTTGTAGTTTGCGTGGTCGGTGATACCTATCTTCCGGAATCCGAATTTTTTCGCGTTTTCCCAAATCTCGGAAATCGGAAGCGTTGCATCATAAGAATACTCGCTATGTATGTGGAAATCAGAGCGTATAATCATATCCTCATCACCCTTTCATCTTCATTAGAATTATTTTAACATAAACATGCTGAATAATCAAGGTTTGACAGCGCAGTAAATCTTACAAATACGTGCAAAAAACAGGTTCAAGGCATCGCCTTAAACCTGTTTTGGGGATTTTTTATCTATCCAGTCCGCGGCGGCTTACTTCCGACCACAAATCAAGTTCGCGGGAGTAAGGACCATCGCTCATATAAATGTCGCGCTTGCGGAAATCTTCAATTACCTTCTGAATGTTCTCATACTCTGCAAGAAGGCGCTCATCGCTCATCTTTGCAGGCGGTGTAAGAGTTCCGTACCAATCCGGCTGTTTTCTGTAATCCTCAGGCGGATTCGGATCAAGCTTCATGCTTGTTACCGTGCGTGTTGCAGCATTTATAAGGTCTGCGATAAGCTTGGAGTTGTCAAGCGCAGTTACATAGTAACGGTGGAGGAAGGTAACAATCTGCGCACGCGTGCAGGTGGTGTTCGGGGAGAACGCCGTGCCGCCGGTGCCGTTTGTGATACCCTTTCTTACAGCCCATGAAACAGCTTTATCAAGCGTGCTTGACTGTGCCACGTCCGAGAACGGAACACGCTCTACGGAAGGTGCTCCTGCAAAACGCCAGAAATACTCAACGGTGGAAGCGCGTGTGCACTGTGCGTTCGGACCGAAGGTTGTGCCGCCCGGATTGTAGATGCCCTTTTCCTTTGCCCAAAGAGCTACCTTATAGAAATAGTCACTTGTCTTAACATCCTTATACGGATTTGCGCCTGTCGGCTGCGGAGAACCTGCGGCACGCCAGAGGAATGTGAGTATCTGTGCGCGTGTGCATGTTGCATTCGGGGAGAATGCTGTGTTGGATGTTCCGTTGGTGATTGCCTTCTGGACTGCCCAGTTTACCGGCTCGAAGAAATAGTCTGACTTCTTGACGTCCTTGAATTCCGGAGTTGTTGCCACGCCGCCCTTAAGGAGTGTGAAGCTGCCGTAATCGTTGCGTCCCTTTGCCGGAGCAAATTTAAACTCACCGTTCTTTACCTGAAGCACCATAAAGAGGTTATCCGGATAATAGTGACCGCCGTAGTATGTCCAGAGATATACATAGTAGGTCTTGTTTACGTTCATCGGGATATCGCCCTCTTCGAAGTAAAGGGTGAGCGAATTTGTTTTGCCGTAAGTCATCTTATGCTCGTCTGTTGCAAGAAGCATACCGAACTTGCCTGCCTGTGCCGTAACCTCATCCCAGGATGAGAAAGCCGTGCCGTAGTAGCCGAGGTCCGTGAAGTCACCGTAATACTTATCGGTTCCTGCTTCTCCCTCGGAGCGCAGACGGTTTGTCATAATCGTGAGACGGCTTGCTGCGGATGCCGTATCCCAGCCGAAGTCGATGCTGAGATTCTTTACGTCGCCGTTGTTGAAGTAGCCTGCCGATGTGACCTTGATGTTCGTTGCTGCACCGAATGCGATACCGGAAAGAAGCGTTACAAATACGCAAACGCAAAGGAGCGCGCTTAAAATTCTTTTTGTCATTTTCTATTCCCTCCAAAAAATATTTTGTGGGTGCCGGGTGAGCAGCACCCACTTTTATATTTTAACTCATCATAAAACCTGATTTTATGTGCGGGGTTTATTTTGCTTCAAGAAATCTGTGGAGAAGAGCCGCGGCTTCCGCTCTTGTTGCAAACTCGCGCGGAGCAAGCTTATTTCCGTTTTTTCCCTGAACGAAGCCGTTCTTAATGTTCCATGTCATTGCTGCGAGAGCATAATCCGAAACGGAGGATACATCTGCAAAGCTGAGAGCTTCTTCCTTAACCTCCATATTTTTGCCATTATAGGAAGCGTAACGGAAGAGGATTGTTGCAATCTGCTCACGCGTGATATTCTCATCCGGAGCAAACTTTGTTTCTGAAACGCCTGTTACAATGCGGTTCTGCTGTGCCCATGAAACTGCATTTGCATAATATGCGCCCATATCAACATCAGCAAACGGGATGCTCTTGTTTGTTGCGGGAGAGCCTGCAGCGCGATAAAGCACGGTAACGAGCATTGCGCGCGTAAGCTTTCCGTTGGGTGAGAATGAAGTGTCAGATGTTCCGTTGAAAAGACCCTTTGAAATTGCATAGTCAACATCTGCATGATACCATGCATTTGCATTAAGGTCTGTAAACTTTGCGGACGGACGGTTATTGGTTCCGTTGCTAATGCTGTCATCCGGCTTTACGACAGGCTTTGTTTCTACTTCTGACTCGTCTTCATCTTCATACTCAGAGCCGAGCTTATCCTTACCGGTTGTTGACATATCGCCGCCTGCCTGAAGGCCGCCGGTATGGCCACTGCGTAACGGTTCTTCTTCCTCTTCCTCGTTATCGCCGTCACCGCCGTCTGCTTCCCAAACAGCATAGAGTGTTTTGGTTTCATTTTCATCCGCGAGATCTGTTACCTCTTCTTCATCGGCATACACAACCTCGCCATCAATTTCTTCTGCCCATCCAAGGAATGTATATCCATCTCTTGTGAATTCATTTGCGCTAAGCGCGGTGGCTTCTCCAAGAATGATTTCCTGTTCCTCCATCGTGCCCTCACCGCCGTTAGCATCAAAAGAAACAGTGTAGGTTGCCGTTCTTGTACCGGAAAGGCTTATATACTTGTAGGTTGTAAGAGCTGTGGTGCCATCCCATAACGTTGCACCTTCACCAGATACATTCCCGCTTACATAAACAGGGATGTTACCAAAATCACAGTTAACAGAATCTACAGCCGATGTATTCCCTGTAACCGTGAGAGTTCCTCCTTCAACATAGAAGGTGCTGCAACGATAATTATCTGTTCTGACACCATAATTTCCGCCCGAAACAGTGAGATTTGTGCCGGGCTGTATTACAAGTCCGCCATTCGAGGTATTGTTGCAGATCCCCCCGGTTTCACCTGTTGCAGTTACAGTGGCTCCGTTCTGCAGGATAACTTTATGCCACACCCAAAAAGCGTATGTCGCTCCGGTGACATCAAGTGTACCATTGCCCTGAATTGTCAAGCTTGGTCCACCGGTTGACCAACCGTTGTGTCCTTCAATTGCAGAGCCGTAATTGCTGATCAAGGCATTGCTTGTTCCTTCAATAAGTTCAACAACCAAATCATGCTTATCATCATTACTGTGCCCCCAGCTAAGGGTATGCTTGCCGGAAACATCATTTGTAATATTCAAACCGTTGAGATAAAGGATACCGTTCTTATACACGGCAACATACGGAGTTCCGTTTGTATAATTTTTGCTCACCTCTGTTGCATCGTTGGATGCAAGATAATCTCCGTCGGTAAGCTTAAAGCTGCAAATTTCAATCTCTGCCGGTCCTTTCTCGTTCACTGTATCCGGAAGATCTGCAGGGGTGGATGAATCACCACCATTGGATGAAACAGGCTTGAGCTCTATATACTTTGCATCAAGAAAGCCGGTGCTGTTTATTCCATCAATCCACTCACCGCTGTCGCTGTCGCGCCACTGATAATCTCCATTGGGAACAGATCTGAATGCAGCACCGTCGCTATCGGTTGCAGTTGCCGTAATGGTGCTGTCCACAACAGTGATGTTGGTGTCGGAATCATCATTGAAACCGCCGCCCTGCAAGCCGTAATCACAGCCCGTTACATTGATAACCGATCCGCTGATAATCAAAGCTTCAGGTGCTACAATACCGACATCTCCGCCTGCGGTTGCGGTAATGTCTGCATTGGTAATTGTGATTGACTCATTATAGCCCATGTAATCGTGATATGCCATAATTGCATTCACATTAGTGCTGGTAACATCCAGCGAAGAACCGACTGTGCCTACGATATCAAGATCGCGATCACAGCGTATACCGTAATCCTCCGTGGAAGTGATTACATTTGCTCCTTCCAACACTATCTTAAGTTTAACATCGGAATCAACACCGCGCTCTTCACCTTCATACTCAAAGCCATTGAGGACAAGCGTCAGCGTGCCATTATCGTCGTAAAGCTTTGCATTGTAGTACTGTTCTGAGCCTTCTTCACCATCATTCCTGTAATAGGTGGGAATTGAACCATCACCCATGCCATAGCCGCCAACATAGACGGTATCACTTGCCGCCATTGCCATGGCAGGAATTAGCGTCATAACCATGCAGATGCACAGAAGGACGCTGAGGAGTCTTTTCATTTTAAATTCCTTCTTTCTTTTTGGGTCTTGAAAAATATCAAGCCATATGTTAGAATGAGTATACACCGTACCCTCAGGTACGATGCAAGTGTTTTTTTGAAATTTTTTAATATTTTTTTGTAATAATTTTTTAGTGGTGATGATGTATGGATAACAAGAATTTATTTTCCATCGGTGAGATTGCGAAAGCCGTTGGAATTACAAGAAAAACAATATTGGGTTATGAAGCAAAAGGTCTCATAACCCCCGATAAAAAAGAGGGAAGCGTTGGAAACAGATACTATACCATTGATACTTTCACGCAAATCCGCACAATCCGCGTTTTCCAGAATTTAGGCCTTTCCCTCGATGAAATTCATGATTACTTCAATAATTCATCCGATTTACATCCCATTATAGCAAGACTCGAAAAAATGAGGGATGAACTTAACCTGACCATAGAAAAATTAAAAGAGCGAACCAACAAGCAAGGCAGCATTATCAAGGAGATTTCCATTGAGCCGCAGACAATTTACTGCCGTACATATAATTCCGTTTCAATTGCCGACAAGACAAATCTTTTAAGAGACACGGCTCTTGAAGCTATGAAAAAATACGGAACCGATACAACAAAACGAATGTATTTTACCGAGCATTCGACAGATGCCCCCGAAAAGATTTTCTACTGCGTTGCCGTACCGGCTGAAAGCGAAGGAGAATATATAACGCATCTTCCCGAGCTGAAGGCTCTTTCGTTTTTTCATCATGGAGCATACGAGGATATTCCGAAGGCGCGAAAAAGGCTTGCTTCCTATGCAGAAGAAAACGGCATAAAGCTTTCCGGCACCTTCCGCAACCTTTATCTTGAAGGCCCGCCGCAGCACAAAGACAAAAGCAAGTTTATAACCCAGATAATTGCGATAATTGAATGAGAAAATGTTAAAAAGCTCCGGAACGCAAAATGCTATGGACAAAACAAACCGCTTGACGTACCTATGTACTACTTCGGGTTCGTTTTGTCCATTCCGAAGCTTTTTTCCTATTTTCTTTTAATGATTAACGATAAAAAGCCTTTTCCGGCAAGCGGAAAAGGCTTTTGTTGTACTTATATTAAAGTGTGAAGTAGTCGTCGAAGTTGAGACCCTGTGAAGCACCGATGTCGCGGAGCTCCTGAAGTGTCTTTTCGTTGACCGGAACACCGTCGATAAGCTTCTGTGCCTTGGACTCGACTTCCTTTTCACCGTGGGTGAAGATTCTGTCGTGGCCGTCAGCCTTCGGGCTCTCACGAAGCTCCTGGAGAAGGTTGGACATACGAGCCTTCATTTCCTTCTTATCGCCGAATATGCCGTAATCAATAGCCATAAGGCAGAAGGATGTATCAGCATTACCGCTGTTCTTAACGTGCGGAGAAGTTGTGCCGCCCGTTGCGATAGCTGTGAAGAGCTCAACAATGATACCAAGACCGTAGCCCTTGTGTGAGCCTGTCTCTTCGGAGAAGCCGCCAAGCGGGAAGATACCGCCGCCGAGCTTGCCGATGATGTTCTTAAGAACGCGGTTTGCATCGTCACAGTCTGCACCGTTTTCGTCTG